>CALAML010000001.1 GCA_937925845.1 uncultured Acidimicrobiales bacterium
GCTGAAGTCGATCTCGATGCCGCCGACGAGAACGCCACGTTGTCGGTCGATGGTTGGTTGGCCGACCTGCTCGATGGGCTTCCCGACGAGCGGCTCACCGAGGTGACCGAGCCCGACACCTTTGTGGGTGAGCTTCGGCCCTATCAGCGCCGGGCCCTGGGGTGGATGGGCTTTCTGCGGCGCCTGGGGTTGGGTGGCTGTTTGGCCGACGACATGGGTCTGGGCAAAACGCCGACCACGTTGGCCCACCTGGTGAATTGTGTGGGGGAGCGTCCGGCGCTGGTGGTGTGCCCACTGTCGGTGGTGCATAACTGGGAGGCCGAGGCGGCCCGGTTCACGCCCCATTTGCGCACCCTGATTGTTCATGGACCGGATCGGCCCCGCGACGATCGCTTGGTGGCCGAGATCGCCGGCCATGATCTGGCCATCACCACCTACGGCACCCTTTCCCGGGAGGTCGACGCGCTCGGGCGGGTGGACTGGGAAGTGGTGGTGTGTGACGAGGCCCAGTTTGTAAAGAACCATCGCACCAAGGCCGCTCGGGCGGTGCGGGCCCTCAACAGTCGCCAGCTGATGGCGCTGACCGGCACCCCGATCGAGAATCGGTTGACCGAGCTGTGGGCCATTCTCGATGCCGCCAACCCTGGGATGCTCGGTGGGGTCACGTGGTTCCGCGACACCTTCGCCAACCCGATCGAGAACCGAAACGATGAGGTGGCGCTCGAAGCACTGCAGCGGCTGACCGGCCCGTTTCTGTTACGCCGCACCAAGGCCGATCGGTCGCTGGTGCCCGACCTGCCCGACAAGGTGGAGCAGCATCACTTTGCCACCCTCACCCGCGAGCAGGCTGGCCTCTACAAGGCGGTGGTCGACGACTTCCTGGCTGAGATGGAGCGGACCGATTCCTCCGGTGACGGGGGCGGGAGCGGCGGTGGCTCGGAGGGTATGGCCCGTCGAGGCCTGGTGCTGGCCACCCTGACCCGGCTCAAGCAGATCTGTAACCATCCGCTGCATTTCCTCAGCGCCGGTGATGGCGCCACTAGCTCGCGCTCCGGCGCTGCGGGCAAGCTCACCAAGCGCTCGGGCAAGCTCGAACGCTTCGACGAACTCATTGAGGAGCTGCTCGACGCCGGGGAGCAGGCGCTGATCTTCACCCAGTACCGCGAGATGGGGTTGCTGTTGGCCCGCCATCTGTATGAACAGCGGGAGATGGAGGTGCCGTTCCTTCACGGTGGGGTTACCAAGAAGAAGCGCGATCAGATGGTGGCTCGTTTCCAGGCTGGTGAGGGGGCGCCGCTGCAGCTGGTGTCGTTGAAGGCGGGCGGCACCGGGTTGAACCTGACCGCGGCCAGTCGGGTGATTCATTACGACCGGTGGTGGAACCCGGCAGTTGAGGATCAGGCCACCGACCGGGCCTGGCGTATCGGCCAGAAGTCGACGGTGTTTGTGCACAAGTTGGTGTGTCAGGGCACCTTGGAGGAGCGCATCGACGCCCTGCTGACCGAGAAGCGGGCGCTGGCCGATTCGGTGGTCGGTTCTGGCGAGACGTGGCTGACCGAAATGTCGACCGACGAGTTGCGGGATCTCCTGGTCCTCGACGCCAACGCAGTAGTGAGCGAGTGAGCGCGTGAGTTACCAGTTGCGTCCGTCAGCCCGGGCCCTTTCTGATGTCGCCGCGCAGGTGGCCGACGGCGGGCGTCTGGCCCGCGGGCGGCTGTACTTCCGCCAGGGTGCGGTGAGTATCACCGCCATCGAGAGCCATGAGGTGTCGGGCACCGTCACCGGTTCGCGGACCAGCCAGTATCGGGTGCGGATGCGCTCCAGTCCGCTGGGCGAGGCTCAGATCGAGTCGGCCCGAAAGGTGGCCGATGAGCTGCGGGTGCGGGGCGAGCTGCTCGAAGACCCGGATCAGGTGCACCGCCTGGTCGATGCTTTGGCCCAGCGGCCGACCACCGGCCTGTTTGACTCATCCACACTTCGGTTCTCGTGTGACTGCCCCGATATCGGTGACCCGTGCAAGCACGGGGTGGCGCTGGTGATGGCCTTTGCCGATGCCGTGCACGATGACGCCCGCACCCTGCTGGAGTTCCGCGGGTTGGACCCGATGGATCTTGATACCACTCCGGATGGCGATGAGGCTGAGCAGTCCGAAAACCAAGATCAGGATCAGGACCGGGCCGAAGAACAAGGCACCGAAGACGAAGAAGCAGGAATCGAAGACGACGACGGCACGGCTGAAATTTCCGCTGGGTTGATCGAGTTTTTCTCCGGCGCCATGCCCGATGGTGAGTTGGCGCTGGGTGACCTGGCGCCGCTCAACCCGGTCTTTCGCACCGTGCCAGTGGTGATCGACGGTGTTGATGCGGGCCCGGTCTTTGCCGACGCCATGGAGTGGATCGCCGAGGGCCTCTCGGATCTCTAGGTGTTCTAGAAGTCTCTGGCCGGTTCAGAGTTAGGCCGTGGGGATAAAGGAGTGTCGGTCGGGGCCTTGGCGCCAGTCCCATCCGGAATTGTGGTTGGTAAGGGTGCGGATCCAGTCTCGGCTGGTGGCCGGGTCGATCACCGAGTCGATCTCGAAGACCTGGGCCATGCTGAGGGCGCTGCCCCGGTCATAGGCCGCGGCCACTAGCTTGGCTTCGAGTTCGGCCCGCTTGACGGGATCGGTTTCGGCCTCGAGCTCTTTGCTGAAGCCGAGCTTCACCGCGCCTTCGAGGTTCATACCGCCGAACTCGCCGGTGGGCCAGGCCACGGTGAAGTCGGTTTCTTTGAATCCGCCTCCGGCCATGGCTTGAGCGCCGAGGCCGTAACCCTTGCGGGCCACGATGGTGCCGACCGGCACCGACAGGTTGGAGGTGGTCACAAAGAGGCGGGCGGCGTGGCGAACCGTGCCCGCCCGTTCGGCTTCGGGGCCAACCATGATGCCGGGGGTGTCACACAGCACCAGCACCGGCAGCCCGTAGGCGTCGCACAAGGTGAGGAATCGGGCCGCCTTGTCGGCGCCGTCAACATCGATGGCGCCACCCAGGTGGTAGGGGTTGTTGGCCAGGATGCCGATCGGCTTACCTTCCACCCGGGCCAGGGCCGTCACCATGCCGAAGCCGAAGCCGGAGCGAAGTTCGAGCACCGATCCAACGTCGGCGAGGGTGTCGATCACCGGCCGGATGTCGTAGGTGCGTTTGCGGTTTTCGGGCACCATGGCCTGCAACGCGGTTTGGTCGGGGGCGGTCCAGTCGTCGATCGGGCCCTGGAAGTAGCTCAGGTACTGTTTGGCCACCGCGGTGGCTTCGGCTTCGTCGGCAACACGGATGTCGGCCACACCGGAGTCGACCTGGTCGTCGATGGGTCCGATGTCGGTTGGGGCGAACTGGCCCAGGCCACCGCCTTCGATCATGGCCGGGCCACCAGCGCCGAGGTTTGAGTCTTCGGTGGAGATCACCACGTCGGCCATGCCCACCAGCACCGCGTTGCCGGCGAAGCAGTAGCCCGACACCACCCCGACGGTCGGTACCCGACCCGAGAGTTGGGCCATCAGGGCGAAGGCCGGTACGTCGAGCCCGGCCACCTGCGGTACGTCGACGTCGCCGGGGCGGCCACCGCCGCCTTCGGCGAACAACACCAGCGGGAGCCGCCGCTCGTGGGCCAGCCGCAACAGCCGGTCCATCTTGAGGTGGGTGCGGTAGCCCTGGGTGCCGGCTAGCACCGAGTAGTCGTAGATCATCACCGCCGCCGGTTCGTCGTTGACGTGCCCGATGCCGGTGATGATGCTGTCGTTGGAGGTGCGTTCGATCAGGTCTTCGACGTCGCGGCGCCCGGTTTGGGCGGCGATGGCAAAGCCGCCGTACTCCACGAAGGTGGCTTCATCGCACAGGTCGGCCAGGTTTTCGCGGGCCGTTCGGTGACCCCGCTGATGCCGTTTGGCTACCGCTTCCGGGCGTCGGGCATCGGTGAGGCGATCGTGGCGTTCCACCACTGCGGCCAGGTCGGCCCGCTCCTTGATGGCCGCTTCGGCTTCGGGTGAGCCGGGCTCGGGGTCGGGCGCCTGGGCGTCGTCGATACGCACCAGTTGGTCGCCCGGCATCACCGTCTCGGTTTCCTCCACCGCCACGCCGGTGACCCGCCCCGCCTCGGGGGCCAGCACCAGGTGTTCCATCTTCATCGATTCCAGGATCACCAGCACCTGGTCGGCCTGGACAAATTCGCCGGGCGTCACTTCGATTTTCCACACGGTGGCTTGGAGCGGGGACGAGACTTCGATCATCGCCCCAATGTAACCCCGTCCAGAAACATGTCCGGGCCCAAAGTTCGACAGAGCGTGGAGATGGCAGAGCGTTGAGATGACACAGCGTGGAGATGACACTGCGTGGAGATGGCATAGCGTGGAGATGTGGTTGACCTTGGCGATGCTGTGCTTACCGATGCCGCCAATCGAGCGATCTACTCGTCGGACAACTCGATCTATCAGGTGGAGCCGGCTGGTGTAGCCCTTCCTCACAACGCGGGCGAGGTCGCCGAGCTGCTCCGGCACAACCGCCGCCGTGAGACGCCGCTGGCCATCGCCGCTCGTGGTGGTGGCACCGGCACCAACGGCCAAAGCCTCACCGACGGCCTGGTCATCGACCTGAAACGCAACATGAACCGGCTTCTCTCGGTAGATGTGGCGGCGCGAACGGCCGTGGTCGAGCCCGGTCTGGTTGCGGGCCGGTTGAACGCCGAACTCAAAAGTGAAGGACTGTTCTGGGCGCCCCACACCTCCACCCTGAATCGGGCGACCGTGGGCGGCATGATCTCCACCGACGCTGCGGGCAAGGGGTCGTTGGTGCACGGCCGAGCCCACCGTCATGTGCGGCGGGTGGAGATGGTTCTGGCCGACGGGTCGGTCTTTGCAGCCGAGCCCACACCGATCGAACAGGCCCGGGAACTGGCCCATTCGCCGGGGCGGGTGGGCGAACTGTGGCAGGCGCTGCTGGACTTGCCGATCCCGCCCGGCGCCACCGCCGCCGAGTTCGGGCTGCCCGGGCTGGCGCGGGGGTTCAGCGGTTATGGCATCGACCGCTTCCGTAGTGGTGAGAGCTCTGGGGAAACCAGTGGGGTGATCGATCCGCTGGCGCTGGTGGTGGGAGCCGAGGGCACCCTCGGGGTGGTCACCCAGGCCACGCTGGCGCTGACGCCGCGGCCGACCCACACCGTTCTGGTGGTGGCCGCCTTCGACACTTTTGGCTCCGCCCTCGAAACCTCAATCGAGCTCGGCGGTTCCAACCCCACCGCCATCGAGTGCTTCGACGAAACCACGCTGGCCGCGGGCCGGTCATCGCCGGCCTGGTCGGCGCTGGGCGACTTGGTTGGCGACCATGAGGGGGCGGTGCTGCTGATCGAGTTTGCCGGCACCGAACCGGTCGATCCGTCGGCTGTGCTCGGCCTACTGCGCCGGGAGGGCCGATGTCGGGTGATGGCCGAAGCCTCCGATGCCGCGGCGCAGGCGTCGATCTGGAAAGTTCGCGCCGATGCCGTCGGGCTGCTGGCCAAACAGGTTTCGGGTGGGTCGGAGCGTTCGGCTCGGCCCACGGCCATGGTCGAGGATTGCGCCGTGCCGGTGGAATCGATGGCCGAGTTCATCACCGCTTTTCGCGGCGTGCTCGATGACCACGGCTTGGACTACGGCATGTTTGGCCATGCCGACGTCGGCTGTGTGCACGTGCGGCCAGCTCTGGATCTGACCGATCCCGGCCACGCCGAGCTGGTGAAAACCATCACCGCCGAGGTGGTGGCGTTGTTGTCGAGCTTCGGGGGAATCCTGTGGGGCGAGCACGGTCGGGGCTTTCGGGGGCAGTCGGTTCACGAGTTTCTGCCCGCCGACACCGTGAAGGTGATGCGGGCGGTGAAGGGTGCATTCGATCCGGATGATCTGATGAACCCGGGCAAGCTGTATCGGCCTCCGACCAGCGGGGAGCCGTTGGTCGCCGTTGATGAGCCGCCGTTTCGTGGCCAGGTGAACCGTGCGGTGCCGGTGGCTCTGCGTCGCCGTTTCGACGATGCCTTCGCCTGCAACGGCAACGGCCTGTGCCATCACTATGACGCCGCCGAAGTGATGTGCCCGTCGTACAAGGCCACGGGCGATCCGGCGCTCTCGCCCCAGGGGCGAGCCAACCTGTTGCGGGCGGTGTTGGCAGCCGAGGCTTCCGACGATCCCGGCGCGGCCGCGTTGGCCGATCAGGTGGCAACAAACCTGGATCAGTGCCTGTCGTGCGCCGCCTGTTCCGGACACTGTCCCGTCGAGGTCGACGTCCCGGAGCTGAAGTCCCGCTTCTTCGAGCACTACTACTCCGGCCGGTCGCGACCGGTTTCGCATCGGGTGTTGAGCCGGTTCGAAAGCCTTGCCGCGATCGCGGCCAGGGCTCCCAGGTTGGCTCGGCTGGCACTCGGTCCGGCCGGTTCGGCGTTGGGTCTGGTCGACTTGCCCGTTCCAAAGAAGGCACCGGCCCGGCAGCTGCCTCCGTTCGCCAGCGGAGCGGTCGGTGTCGGCGATGTGGTCATCCTGCCCGACGTGTTCACTTCCATCCTGGAACCGCAAACCCTGCACGACGCCTATCACGTACTGACCCGGCTCGGCTATCCGGTCACTGTCGCTGAGTTTCGCCCATCGGGAAAGTTCGATCACGTCAAGGGTGAGCGGACCCGTTTCACCACTGCCGTCCAGCGCCAGGCCAACCTCGTTCGCGAGGTTGTGGCCGCAGGTGCGATACCGGTGGTGATCGAACCGGCGATCGGTCTGTTGTTTGATCACGAGTATCCGGCCATCGACCCTGAGTTTCCCACGGGTGCGGTGCGCCCGGTGGTGGAGCTGATCGAGGATCGCATCGACCGTCTCGACTCCATCGACTCCGCCCACTTTCAGGCGGCCAGCTCCGCCGCCGGCGGCAGACCAACGCCGACAGGAGCCCCGGTCACGGTGTTGGGTCACTGCACCGAACGGGCCACGGAGCCGGACTGGTTGACAGCCTGGGTTCGGGTGTTGACCGCGGCCAGATTCGAGGTTGATGCCCCCGACGTGGGCTGTTGCGGGATGGCCGGGATCTTCGGCCATGAGGCGGCCAATCAGGAGATGTCGAAGCATCTCTGGGAGCTGTCGTGGGCCGAACCAGTCCAGGCCGCCACCGGCGCCGTGGTAGCCACCGGCTTTTCCTGCCGCTCCCAAGCCAACCGCTTCGGCCAATCTCTCGTCCACCCCCTAGCCCTCCTCAACAATTGAACGCCTCATCTTGGAGGGGTCGGGGTTGGGCTGGCGGTACCATCGGCCAACGTGACGTCTTTGGGTCGAGCTTTGGACTTGCCGGGTGGTGAGGTGTGGTACCGGCCCGGCTTTCTGGATGCTGTGGAGGCCGATGCCGCCTTGGCCCGATGCTTGGCTTTGGACTGGGATCAGGAGCACATCACTCTCTTTGGCAAGACCCATCCGGTGCCTCGCCTGAGTTCGTGGCACGGCGATCCAGGCACTGCCTACCGCTACGCCAACATCACCATGGAACCCAAACCCTGGGTGCCGGTGCTCACCGAGATCCGCGATCGCATCGATCGGGAGCTAACGAGCGACACCGCCCATTCAGACACTGCCCTTTCAGACACTGCCCATTCAGACACTGCCCATTCAGACACTGCCTTCAAAATCGACACAACCTTCAATAGCGTGTTGGCCAATCGGTATCGCCATGGTGGTGATCGGGCCGCCTGGCATGCCGATGACGAACCCGAGTTGGGACCGAACCCGATCATTGCGTCGGTCAGCCTGGGCGCTACCCGCCGTTTCCGATTCCGCCCCAAAGATCCCGAAAAGAGACAGGCCGGGTCCACGGTGAGCCTGGATCTGAAACACGGCAGCCTGGTGGTGATGGCCGGAGCAACGCAGGCCAACTATCACCACGAAATCACCAAGACGGCCAGGCCGGTGGCCGAGCGGATCAACCTGACCTTTCGCACCATTCAGACGGTTCTCCACGAAAAAGGGTGAGCGCCATCGACCTGGTTAGCCCGGGTCACACACACCCCGCTCTCCAGATCGATGGCGCTGTTGTGAACCGGCGACGACAGGCGTCAGCCGCTCCACAGAGCTATGTCGGGTCGCCCGCTACCGTTCGATCGCGACCAGGTAGGTGTTGACGTGGTCGGTGCCCCAGCTGCTGGCAAAGAGCACTTTGGTGCCGGAGGGGCTGACAGAAACCGTGGGGGCGGCCCAAGGGCTGGCGCCGCGATCGGTGCGGTGGTGAGCGAGTCGTAGCGTGGTCGCGTTGGCCGGGTCGCTGAGGTCGATCAGCACGACTTCGCCGTCGAGCACCCCCTCGAAGACGGCCGGGTCACCGTTGATGCCCACGGCCACGAAGGGCGAGCCGGAGCCGGAGTGGAGACGGTGGCCCTGTGGCGGATAGGGATAGCCGGTTTCCTCGCCGACAGCGGCGGTGGTTTCGCCGGTTACGAGGTCGTTCACTACTGCAGTCCCGTTGGTGTCGCTGTCGAAGCGGGTGGACACCGCCAATTCCCGGCCCGAGTCGTCGACCACAAAGGCGAAGGTGGCCAGTTCGGCGGTAAAGGTGACGCCGGTCGGTTCAAGCGAGCGGTTGAGCACGGTGGCTTCACCGCTGTCGTCGATGTTCACAAAGAACTGACCCGACGGGCTGGGCCATGGGGCGTCGGTCGATGTGGTGGGTATGGTCGAGGTGGACACCGTGCCGCCTTCGCGCGTAACCGCAACGGCCGTGTTGCCGCTGGCGGATTCACAGAGCAGGCCGAAGGTGTTGCCGTCGGTCGATGGTGGAACCGGCACCGCGCCGGAGGTCAGGGTGTCGCATTCGTCGAAGGTGGCGAGGGCGGTGCGGGTGTCGGTGGCCACGTTGAGTTCGATCAGGCTCTTGTCTTCGATCAGGTAGAGCAGGTCGGGGTCGACGCCACTCCAGTAGAGGTGTTCGATGTCCGAAGGCGCCACGTCGAGGCGGCGCAGCAGTTGGAAGGTGTTGCCGTCGAAGAGCCAGTGTCCTGATCCTTCGTTGTCGGTGGTTTGGTAGAGCAGGGCCAGCGTTTCATCGGCGTTGAAGGCCTGGGGAATCTGTGGGGTGATGTATTCGCCCGAGAGGGCGTTGGTCACTCGGATCACTTCGGTGCCAAAGGCCGGATCGACAAAGGTGGTGTAGGCCTCGGGTTCGGCCACTGCGGTTTCGGTCGCTGGCGCCAACGTGGTGTTGAGGTTGGCGAGCGGGTTGGCCGGCTGGGTACCGGTGAGCCCGCCGTGGCGAGCCGTCGCCTCCTCGATCGTCGGGTCGGGGGCCGGACTGGTTGGATCAGGGCCGGTTGGATCGGGCTCGGTTGGATCCGGGCTGGTCGGGTCCGGGCCACCATCGTCGGTGTTGCTATCGGTGGTGGCTACCGCGCCCGGTTCGTTGTTGGCCCGTTGTTGGGTGAGGACCAACCCCACAGCTCCGACCACCAGCAGCAGCGCAGCTGCGGCCGCCAGTACTTGGCGGCCAACGTTGGTTCGGGTTTGGAACGGCGGAATCGGCTGACGGTCGATCACGCTTCTGGTGTCGCTGGCCGCGGCCCGCAGAATCACGTCGACGCGACGTTCCTCGTCGCTATCGAACTCGTCGATATCGAACCCGTCTCGATCAAACTCGTCACCAGCAAACCTGGAGCCGCCCAGGTCATCACGGTTGAATGGGTTTGTCATCGGACTTCCCCCTCATGGCCGGCGAGGCTTTGGGCCAGGGCCGCTCGGCCCCGTTTGAGGTGGGTCTTGACGGTTTCGGTTGTGCAGTCGAGAATCTCGGCGATCTGGGCCAGCGATCGGTCTTCCCAGTAGTAGAGGGCGACGGCCTGGCCCTGTCGGGTGGGAAGGTTGCGGACGGCGTTCCAGACTTCGGTGGAGCGTTCGGTGGGCGGGACCGCTTCGTCGCGGCGGTTGCCAATTCGGGTGAGGGCTTTGGTTTCGGTGGCCAGGCGGCGGAATCGGCTGGTGCTTTTGTTCACCATCACCCGGCGAACCCAGGCACCCGGGTCGTCGTAGGCCGCTACTTTGTCCCAGCGACGGTGGGCTTCGGTGAGCGCGTCGTGAGCCAGGTCTTCAGCGGTATGCATGTTGCCGGTGAGCACGTAAGCCAGGCCGACCAGGGATCGGAAATCCCGGCGGTAGTACACCTCGAACTCCTCGCGGGCGCGCACGAGCGGAAGTGGTTGCCCATCAACGATTTGCGGAGGGTTCACCAGGGTTGGCCTCGGCGCCAGCAGGAAAGACACGGTCACGTGAGTTACACGCCCCACCCACCACTTTGGGGGGACAGGTGGGCGAAAGCAATCTCAACAAGGCTGATTTTTGGGGGAAGGTAACGGTGTTCAATCACCACGACGGCTGGTCCACCGTGGTCAACCGAGCGCGTAGGGTGTGGACCGAGTCAAGACGAAGGAGAGCGGTTATGGCCATCATCGTGGAAGACACTCGGACCGGCGGGAAGGGCATTCTGCTCGGTTCCGGAATGGGTTTGAGTGTCCATAACGACCCCACCCTCATGGGGACGCCGCGGGCCACCACCAATCAGGTCGAGCGCCTCGCGGTATGCGACAAGGAGGGCCGGGTGACGTGGCTGGAGATGGCCTACGCCCGGGTGGTGCTGGTCGACGGTGATCGACCGCAGGATGTGTTGATCGACGACTAGCTACAACAAACGAAGGCCGGTCAGCTGATGGCGAGCACCGGGAGGGTGGCGGTGTCGATCTGGTAGAGGTCGGCCACGTTGGTCGACAGGATGGCCTGGCACTGCTCGTCGGTGAGAGTGACGGTGTGCTCGGCCAGCAGGTCCTTGGACCACGGCCAGGTCGAGTCGGAGTGGGGGAAGTCGTTGGCCCACATCAGCCGGCGCCAGTTCATGTGGTCGGCTTGGGCGAAGGCGGTCCAGTCATCCTGGAAGGTGACGTAGATGTTCTCGGCGAAGTACTCCGACGGGAGTTTGGCCAGTACGTCGTTGGGGGCGATGTGGTGGCGGTGGCGTTTGTAGCCGTGGTCCATGCGGTACATGAAGTGCGGTACCCAGCCGGCATCGGCTTCGACACAAACCACCCGGAGGTCGGGGTGGCGTTCGAACACTCCGCCGAACACCAGGAGGCTCATGATGTCCTGGATGCCGCGCATGATCATCAGGAACGAGTTGAGTTTCGATCCGCGGATCTTGCCCATGGAAGTGGTGAGGATGTGGAAGCTCACGGGCATGCCCATGGCTGCCGCCTCGGCCCAGAACGGGTCCCATTCGGCTTGGTCGTAGTCGGCCTCGGCCGGTACTCCCGGCATCATCACCGTACGCAGGCCGGCATCTTTGATGGCATGCAGGTCGCGGATGGCCTCGTCGACGGTTCGGGCCGCGGTTTGGCCGGCGCCGAGCAGGCGGTCGGGGGCTTCGGAGCAGTAGTCGACGATCCAGCGGTTGTAGGCCGCGAAGCAGGCGGCTTTGAAGTCGTAGTCCTCGTGGTTACACAGCATCATGCCGACGGTGGGGTAGAGGATCTCGGCGCTCACCCCGTCTCGGGCCTGGTCGGCGAGGCGGGTTTGGGGCGAGAAGCCCGACTGGTGCATGTCGGCGATCAGCCCGTCGGAGCGGATGTCTTCGGGGGCCAAGCCAGCGGCGGCCACCAGGCCCATCTTGATCGGGCGCATACCTTCGGCGATAAACATGTCGCCGTGCTCTTCATGGGTGACCATCTTCGGCGCCCGGTCCCGCCATTCGGGCTCGATGTACTTGCTGTAGGTGTCTGGCGGCTCCGTGATGTGGGAGTCAGCACTGATCACCGGATAGGAAAAGCCCATGGTCGCCCCTTAGGTTTGCTCGGCCAAGCTGTGAAGACGTTCGTTGTCCAGCCCTGATCGCCTGGTGTCATTGTCGCAGATGTGCTGGCGAGTCGCCGTGTTCGGCGATGTTTCAGCAGTTGCTCTGGGCTGCCGAGATCGATCCGCCGATTGCCGGTGACGGGCACACGAACGGTTCGTAGCGCTCATCGTTGTCGACGTGGCGCTTCAGCCAGGCGATGGCCTCGCTGGCCACGACCGCTCGGTCGGCTGGATCGTTGTTGGAGGTGGAGGTGCACGAGTGGTTGCCGTTCGTGATCTCGATGAACGACTTCGGGGCTTGGTTGATGGAGTTAAAGAACGGCAGGGCGTGGTTGGCCACCGGCGCGATGTTGTCGTTTTCGCAGCCGATCAGCAGCGTCGGCGCCGTCACTGCGGAGTAGTTCTGGGTGCCGCTCCAGGGCACCAGGCCGATGGCCGCCGACAGGTCGGGGTCCATCAGCGCAGCCTCGAGGGCGCCACCGCCGCCCATGGAGATGCCCATGGCCGCTCGGCGGCTGCCGTCGGCGATGCCGGCAACCGGCGAGGTGTTGGCCACGTAGTTGATAGCGGCGAGCATTTGCTCACCCCGGTTGTCGGGCCCATCGGTGAACCGGTTGTTGGTATCGATGGTGATCACCACGAACCCCTGGGATGCCAGGCGGGGTCCGTACCACGAGATGCTGCTTTGGAACGCAGTCCAGCCCGGAGAAATGGCGACTACGCCATAGGACTGTGAGTCGTCGGTGGGGTAGTAGATGGTGCCGCCGCCAAACCCGAAGCCGTTACCAACCGTGGTGGTAGCGATGGCAAAGGGGCCGGTCTCGGCTTCGGTACTGGCCTGGGTGGGGTCTGGGCCGCGGGGATGGCTGGTTTCACAGGCCGCGGCGAGAAAGATGAACGCCAGCAGAGCCACAATGGGTCCGAGCCGCCTGCGGGCTGTGTGCGCTATCGCCATGATCCTCCGAAAACGAAACCCGGCCAAAGCCGGAACCAGGTTCACTAGTTTGGTTGGTGCCCAAAAGCTAGCACCTTCAACCAAACCCGATCTCGAGCCCACCCCGATCATGAGCGAACGCACCGCCAAGCAGAAGGCCCGCCAGCAACGGTTGCGGCGCGCCCGGT
>CALAML010000002.1 GCA_937925845.1 uncultured Acidimicrobiales bacterium
GCTGGCCACGATGTCGAAGGGCACCTGTCCGCCGCAGCACTGGGGCAGGTCTTTGTATTCGCCCTGGCGAACCCCGGCGACGAGCGCGCCGTTGCTGGTATTCACCGCGCCGAAGATGTCGGTGCCGGGCTGGTTGTTGAGGCCGGAGAAGTAGCCGCCGACATACAGCCGGCTTCCGTTGGGCGAGACGGCGATCGAAACCACACGAGCGCCCTGAGCGCTGACGTTGAAGGCGCCGACGACGGCGCCGGTATTCGGGTTGAGCTTGGCCAGCCGCAGTCGGTTGGGGTTAGCCCCGTTGGCGCCGGCGACGCTGGTGAAGTTGCCACCGATGAAGACTGCGTCGCTGCGCACGGCAATATCCATGACCACGGCCCGACCGTTGTTGAGGCGGGGGTTGGCCCGGAAGCTACCGACGGTGGCCCCGGTGGCCGGGTTGAGGGCCACAAGTGCGGTTTGTGCAGCACCGTTCACCTGGGTGAACTCGCCACCGACCAACAGCTTCGAGCCGTCGGCCGAAACTTGGAGGGCGTAGACCGGACCGTTCAGGTTGGGTCGAAAGCTCGGAATCCAGGCGCCGGTGTCTACGTCGAAGGCGGCCAGAAAGCGCTGGTTGGTCGACGCCGATCCGTTGTTTGCTCGCACCGAACCGAAGCGGCCACCGACATACACCCGCCCTTGGTGTTCGGCCATGGCGAACACCAAGGAGTTCCACTCAACGGTTTGGGCGGGCTGGATGTTGGCCACCTGCCAGCTCGGGTCGGCGTTGAGTGAGATCTCGCGTCCGTTCCCGGGCTGGGCGCTGGCCGGCTGGGCCAACTGCAACCAGAGACCGGCGAGACAAACCGCGGCCAAGAACACAACGGCGCGACGCGGCTTTGTGATGATGCGGACTCGACCTGGCTCGTGTTGTGCTTTTCGGGTCGGTGAGGGGGAAGTCACGATGGCTCCTGGTCGCTCTTGAACTTCTTTGGGCGGATGGCAAAAAGATTCGGACGTGGGGCCTCGGCAGGACTGCCCTATGGGACTGTTGAATGGTTAGGGAATGATCGGGACTGGTGAACACCACTTGGGATCCGACGACTGGTTACCGAGGCGGGCGACTACCTGGTAGGTGTAGCGCTGGCCCTGACCCCGGATGACGTTGCTGTCGGTCCAGGTAGTGGTGGGCGCATTCACCGCGGCGGCCCAGAAGAAGTTAGTGAAGTTGTTGCGCGCTCGCCGCACCACATAGCGGTCGGCGGCGTCGCCGGCCGCCGGAGTCCAGTTGACCCGAACGTTGCCATTCACGAGGGTGACCGAGCAGGCGGCTGGCTTGAGGGCCTGGCCTCCTCCCCCGCCGTTGACGACGATCGGTGCCGGTGAACACGTCGTGGTGGCCGAACGACTCCCACCACCAACAGTCTCCACCGTGTAGGTGTAACTCGCACCAACGGCAACATTCGAATCCGTCCACGTCACACCCGGAGCATTCACCCGAGCCGCCCAGAAGAACGAACCGTTCCCCCGCTGACGACGCACCACAAACGACTCCGCATTATCAGAACCGGCCCGCACCCAGTCCACCCGGACACCACCACCTGCATTCACCACCGAACACGACGCCGGAGCCACCGGAGTGTTCCCAGCGCCGCCGTTGACGACGATCGGAGATGGCGCACACGTCGTGGTGGCCGAACGACTCCCACCACCAACGGTCTCCACCGTGTAGGTGTAACTCGCACCAGCCGCCACATTCGAATCCGTCCACGTCACACCCGGAGCATTCACCCGAGCCGCCCAGAAGAACGAACCGTTCCCCCGACGACGACGCACCACAAACGACTCCGCATTATCCGAACCGGCCCGCACCCAACTCACCCGGACACCACCACCATCATTCACCACCGAACACGACGCCGGAGCCACCGGGTTGCCACCGACGATGCCGGTCGACTCCAGTACTTCGACTTCGTCAAGGACAAGCGCTGCGGTGCGGGGCAACTGCACCCGCACATAGCGGCCGGCCCGTTGGATGCTGAGGTCGGCTCGACGGTTCGCCGAGCCGATGTTATAGGTAGATACGCCAGCCTGGCCTTCGGTCACAGTCGGGTTGGTCGAGGTGAAGGGGCTGTTGGAGACAAAGACCTTGGCTCCGTTGATCGCACCACCACAGCAGGTGGCTGGCTTCCAGACCCGGATGGCACCGATATCTCGAACCGATCCGAGGTCGACCTGCCACCACGGGTTGGCCTGGTTGTTGGTGCTGAGGTAGAGGTCAACGTTGCGGCCGGTAAGTAGCCGGTCGTTACCGAGGTCGGCCCCGAGGCCGCTGTTGACCGAGCTCTGACTGGCGGTCCCACCAGGCGCCAGGTTCGCGCCAAGAAGGGTGTGGGCCGCTGGGCTGAACTTGGCGAATCCGCCAACGGCCCGGTTGCCGGCTCGAGTGAGGTCGCCACCGACCCAGAGGGTGCCGTTGGAGGCCCGCTTGATGGCCCACACGCCGGACTGGGCACTGATGTCCATTAGAAAGCTCGGCTGATGGGCGCCAGTAGCGGCGTCATATGCCGAGGCCCAAACGGTTGGGGTGAGGTTGGGACTCACCCGATGCACCGTCTCGCGGTAGGTGACTCCACCGATCCCTCCTGGGTAGGACGCGGTGTCGTAGTTCTGCGTCGCCCAGTAGTGGCCACCGGCATAGAGCCGACCGCCGGATACATCGAGGGCCTGGTAGTCACCTCCACCGATTTGGGTATGGAAAAATCCGATCCGGCTGAGGTCGCTCCGGTTCAAGATGATCAGGTTGTGGGCCTCGGTGGCCAGGTAGACCTTGTCGCCAAAGTGGTCGATATCAAAAGGAATCGTGCCACCAGAGAAGTTCGGCATATCTACGAACTCACCCTGACGAACGCCGGGGAAGAGTGAGCCGTTGCTCGATCTAACCGTGGCGAAGAGCCTGGTGTTGGCGGCACTGTTCACGCTGGAGAAGTAGCCGCCGAGGTACACGCGATCGGCATCAACATCGATGCTGAGTACCCGGGCGCCCTGCACCGAGGCGTTGAAGGCCCCGATGACGCTTCCGTTGTTGGGGTTCAACTTGGCCAGCCGGTTTCGGGTGACGGTGGTGCCGCTGGCGTTGGTGATGCGGTTGAAGTTGCCGCCGATGTAGATCCCGTCGGATGCCACCTCGATGTCCTGGATCACGGTGGTGCCAGCGGTGAAGGTCACGTTGGCCTGGAACCCCGAGGCCAAGGCGCCGGTGTTCGGGTTCAGCGCAACGAATGAGCCGGTGTTGGTGCCGTTGACCTGGGTGAACTCTCCACCGACCAGAAGTCGGGATCCGTCGGGCGTCACATCGAGAGCGAAGGCGGGGCCGTTCAGGACCGGTCGGAAGCTGGAGATCCAGTTTCCGGTGGAGAGGTCGAAGGCGGCGAGGAAGGACTGGTTGGTTACCGCGCCGTTGTTGTTCTGGCGAACTCCGCCGAATCGACCGGCGACAAACATGCGGCCGTTCACTTCAGCAAAATCCCATACCAGCGATTCGAAGTCCACGGTGGCTGATGGCTGAATGTTTACGACCTGCCAGGATGCATCGGCGTTGGCCGAGTACTCCTGACCGTTCGAAAGTTGGGCCGAGGCCGGAGAGGCTCCGAAGCCGACCAGGAACAGGATCGTGGCGGCAACAGCCAGCCACACTCGAGAAAACTTGGGGAAGTTCATCGTCGCACGCACCAATTCATAGGCGGCTGATCGTCGTAGCCCTCGAATACGGTCCAGCCACAAGACCGCACGGGGGATTTTCCTGCCGCCAACGTGATACACGTGTGGGCAGTATTTACCAGTTTTCACCGAGCCACCAAGCCCGGCAATAGGCAATAACGGGCCGACAGCACTAAATGCATGGCCTCCAGCGATAGATCCTAGAGGTATCGCCTGGTCCTCGCCAGGGGATGGGTCCCCCTCCGTTAGGTCTCGCTCGCCTGACGCAAAGAACCCCTGCTGCGGGTCACGAGCCCAAGTCGAGCAGGCCGGGACTTTGCGTTGTTGTCAAAGGACTCACAACTGGCCGATCGGTGCCGAATAAGTGCGGGATGATCTCACGCCTGAGCTCCAGCACACTTCCTGCGCCTGCCTTCTGGCGCCTCCTCAGCCTCCTTTTGGTGCTGGGTTCCCTCGTAGCCGCCAGTTGTGGCTTCGACGTACCCGACGTGGTCTCGGCCGCCGACGCGAAGGAAGGCGAAGAAGACAAAGGGCCGACCACCTGGCGAGGCCCTGGTTTTGTCACGGTGAACGATGTCGTCGCCACCCCGTTTGGCCTGGTGGCGGTTGGCTCCGATGTTTGGCTTTCTTCAGACGGCCGAAACTGGGAACGCCTTTTCCTCGAAGACGCGCAGGGCACCTGGGGTAGCTCAGTGATGAACGCCGTGATTTGGGACGGTCGCCGACTGATCGCCGTGGGCCAACGACGCGGCGACAACAGTGTCTGGGGCAACGCGGCAATCTGGTTCTCCGCCGATGGCCGCTCCTGGCGGGCGGTGCCGAACGACGGCGCGTTTTCCAACGTTGGAGCCGTCACGATCAACGACATCACCATCGGGGCCGAATCCGGACGTATGGTCGCCGTCGGCGAGTCGGCCAACTATGAAGACAGCGCCGATCCTCAGGTGAAGGCGCTGGCCTGGACCAGCACCGACGGCATCAACTGGAGCGCCGCCAACCTGCCCAACAACGAGGTGGTATTCGGTGATCCGATTGTCATCAAGTCGGTGGTGAGCACCCCGAGCGGATTTGCTGCAGCCGGCACCCATATCTGGACCACCCGCAATGGTCTGGACTGGGAGATGGGCACCACAGCCGATGCCGGCTTCACCGGCGCAACCGATCTGGTGGTGACCCCGCAGGTTCTCTCGGCTCTCGGTCAGCCGGCTTGGCGCTCGACCAACGGCGTGGACTGGTTCACCATCGAGAATGGAGTGGCGCCGAACGGTCTCCGGGCCGCCGCCACCGGCCCGACCGGAGCCATCGCCTTCGCTGCCGATCAGTTCGACCGCTACGCCCCCTACACATCACCGGATGGCTTTGACTGGACCCCCCAGGATGGCTCGGCCTTCGAAGTCGGTGATCGCGTCAACTCGGTGATCCCGACCGCAGCCGGCTGGGTTGCCGTCGGCAGCTCCGGTGACCAGGGGCGAGTCTGGCTTGGCACGGGAAACACCTGGCGTGTGGTTAACACCGGAAACGTGGTGATCGAACCGCCGACGGGCGATGAGCGCACCGACAACCGCAGCCAGACCGGCCTGGTCACCCCCGATGCCGCCCCCGAGACAACAACAACCCTCGAACCAGAGACGCCGGAACAAGAGCTTGATGAGCTCGGCGATCTGATCGAAATTCCGACCGAAGAAATACCTGCCGACGACGTCACCGTCGATGCCGGCTGACCCCTTCTTCAGTCAAAGCCTGACCCAGTAGCCCCCTACCCCCGGTCCGGCCCGCCTGCTCGTCCTAGCTAGTGCCAGGTCGACCAGAT
>CALAML010000003.1 GCA_937925845.1 uncultured Acidimicrobiales bacterium
ATGAGTCCAGCGAACGCGACGCGGCGTAGCGGTGACCGGTGGGGGAAGTCCGTCATCGCAGGACTAGTCGGCAGCCCCCCTCAGTTCCCAAGCCCTTTTGCGGGGAATGATTTTCGGATGCGGCTGGGCGTTAACGGCTGCGAACCAGCGGCGTTATGACCACTCGCCGCGTTCGGTAAGGACTTCTTTTAACACCGCGGGGCGATCGGTCATGATGCCGTCCACCCCAAGATCCAACAGCTCCCGCATCACGTTCGGATCATCGATGGTCCACACGTGAATGGGCATGCCCCGCCGACGGGCCGCAGCAACAAACCGCTCGTCGACCAGACGGTGACGCTCGTGATGGGTGGGCACCTGCAAACAGTTGGCCGCCACCTTTGGCGCCGGCACGCGGAAGCTGGCGATGCGAACCTTACGAACCTCACCTGGACCCGCCGACGTGCACAGTCGTGGGCCGAACTGTTGGCGCAGCCGTTGCAGCCGGGCCTCTTCGAAACTTCCAACACAGATGCGATCAATGCAGCCAGTTCGGCGAATCGCATCCGCCAGCGCATCAACCGAGGCATCACTCTTGGTGTCGATGTTGAGCCGAACGTCAGGCCAAGCCATCACCAGATCATCAAAGCGGGGGATCTCGTGCTGGCCGTCGATCCGGGCGGCGCTCACCTCGCTATAAGGAAGGTCGCCGATCACGCCAGCACGATCGGTGACCCGGTCGAGCACGTCGTCATGAAAGGCCAGCAATACTCCATCGCTGGTCACATGGACATCGGTCTCGAGATACCGGTAACCAAGCTCCACCGCATAGGTAAAGGCCTCCATCGTGTTTTCCGGAGCTTCCAATGCCCCACCACGATGGGCAAAGGCGATCGGGCCCGGGGATGGTGGGTTCAGGTACGGGTGGGCGGGACGGCTCACACCCGGCACGGTAGCGCGCATCATGAGCCGCTCACGCTGGTTTCTGCGTCGATGCACATGAGTCTGCGCTCGGAGCAGGACGTTCAGCCGGAAGCGGCGGAGTGGACTCGTCGACCTATTCGAACAAGTAGGGCCGTCCCGCTGCGGTGTGCGGAACCCGGTAGTTCGTGGGCCCAGGATCACGAGAGCGTCAACAATGAGGTTGGCGCAACTCTGGCGACAGCGCTTCCGGGCGGACGATGGCCATACGCCTCGCACGACCCGCTTCGGTCAGCTGCGCCTGGTGTAGCGCTCGATGGGGCAAGTGATCGGCCTTGCCGCGGGGGCGAGTTTGTCACTCAGGACGCGGCGTTGGCTGAAGACGTCTACGTGCGCGGTGAGATAGGCCACCCCTGGAACTACGCATTCGCCTCGACCTCGCCAAGGCATGCTCGGCGCCAACACACCAAACTGGCCAAAATCGTTGATATGGCGGGGTTATCGGGAGTTGTCACACCCCCTTACTACGATGGTTGTCATGGTAGCTACAGCGCCTTACGAACCTAAGTTTGACGGGTCTTCCCGTATGTCTGCTGAGCCGGTGGTGCCGGAGTTTGCTCTGGCTGACGACGGTCGGGTGTTGCCGGGGGTGTTGGCCAATCGGGCGTTGGAGCAGCTGGCCGAAGCCGAGGCTTTGCGGGCACAGGCGGTGGCCAACTTGTCGGTGGCCGACAATCATGAAATTGCGGCGGTGCGGGGCTATTTGTCGCCGTCGAGGATGATTGCCCATCAAACGTCGGCGTCGAAGGCGGAGGCCGACATGTTGGCTCGTATCGCCGCGTTTATCGGTCGCCATCCGGTTACGGCCCAGGCGCTTGCTGATGGGCGGATCACGCTTGCTTATGCCGATCATCTGGCTCGAGCCGAACTGCGGTTGCGGGACGAATATGCCCGTGACGAGGAACAGTTGTTGGCTGCCTGTGAGTCACGCGATCCGGAAGAGTTGGGTCGGTTTGTGTCGCAGTGGCGCTGGAACAACAACCAAGCCGCATCCCAGGAAGACGCGGCCCGCAGCTACAACAACCGTGGCGTCTCCATTCAGGAAGGGTTTGATGGTTCGGGTTCGGTACACGCCAACCTCGACGCCACCGGTCTAGCCACCGTCACCGCAGCGTTAGAGACACGGCCTGATCGCACCACCGGCCCTGACGAGCCTCGCACTTTGGCCCAACGCCGAGCCGACCGCCTTGTCGGCATCTGCAGCGAAACCCTCGACACCACCGACCCCATCGACACCCACGAGCCAGACAGCGACACCGGCACCCGGAGCGATCGCAGCCACGGCCAAGACACCGGCGACAGCGATGACCTTCCCGGCAGCGGCTACAGCGCAGGCCTCGGCGACGGTGGTTATGGCGACGGTGGTTATGGCGACGGTGGTTATGGCGACGGCGACCCCAGCACCAGCACCAGCACCAGCACCGATGGTGTTGACGGCAGCAGAGCCAGCAGCGGCGGCGATCTCGACCATGACCACGGTGGGGTGAGCGATACCAGGGGCTCTGGCGATGACGAGCCTGGCCTCAATGGTGATGGCGCACACTTCGATGGCTGCTGCGACGATGTTCACACCGATGACAGTGCCGATGAGCCGGTGGTGGAGCGCCAGCCGGTTCGGTTGAGTGCCGAATCGGCGGAAATGCTGATCAAGCTGCTGTCGGGTGAACCGATCGCCCCGACCGAAGCAACGACCGCCGAAATTTGTGCCGCCTTGGGGCTGCCAACGTTGCAGGACATTGCGATGGAGGCTTCGTCACGGTCCACCATCGATGTGATCATCGATCTTGAAACGCTTCTGGGTCGTGATCACCCCAACCTCGATGGCCTCGTGCAAACCCTGGCCGACGGCCGGCCGATACCGACAGAGGTGTGGGAACTGTTGGCTTGCGATACGTCGATACGGCGGGTTGTGACCAAAGGCAAAAGCCAAGTCATCAACTACGGACGAGCCACCCCGATCATCAGTGACCTGCTGCGGAAGTTGGTCCGAAAACGAGATCTCCACTGCCAATTCTCCGGATGCGACATACCCGCCCGCTACTGCGACATCCACCACCTGGTCCACTGGCACCTCGGCGGAAACACCGACGAACAAAACCTGGCCTGTGTGTGCCGCCGGCACCACAACATGATTCACAAACTCGGCTGGACTCTCACCCGAAACGCGAATGGGCAACTGATAACCACCAGCCCGTAGCCGGGCGCGGCCAACACGCACCAGAAGCCCAAAACCCTCGACCCCACCCAGGCCGAGGGCTCAGTCGCGCCCCAGCACAATTTGAGATCCGGACGGCTCAACGAGCGGACCTTCGTTGCGTACCTTTGGAGTTACCGCTCAGCGTCCACTCGTCCCTTTGGCATCGAGGGTTGCACGCAAAGCGGGCTCCGGCTTTGTATTGGTACGCCACTCGCCCCAGGCCTAACTGTCGTGCACTCTTCGCACGTGCAGGCCCTCGGTCTGCTGGAGTCGGAAGAGCTTCTCCGGGGACGGTGGTCGGAAGTCTCACCGGACACACCGACCACCGCCCGAGACCATGTGATCGTCCCGGTCATCGTCTCGGCCCAGTCGCGCCACAGCACTCGTAAAGCTAGTTGTTGACGGTGATCTCAAACTCGGTGGGGAAGTTGCTGCTCAGCGAAGCGGCGAGCGACTTCGCTTCAACCGCATCGAAGTCTCCGCTGAGCTGAACCCCATCGGCGCTGGGAATCTGCACTGATGGCGCGATCACCACCTCACCATCAGCAAGAATCGCCAAACGCTGCATCGGGCAGGTGGGCTGGGCTTCGAAACACGTGGCAAACAGCTCGTTGATCAACCGCTTTTCGGCGCCCTCGCTCAGCCCTATGTTCACCAGCCACTGGTCGGGCACGATCTCACCAACCTCGGCAGAGGAGCTGTTGATAGCGCCTTCTCCAGAGACCGCTGGTCCCAGCAGCAATAGCTCGGTTTCATCGGCGGCAAGCACCAGTTGCTCCGGCCGTTGGTCGGCCGCCGGGGTTGGCGAAGGAGTCGTCGAGCGGAGCGTGTCGGCCAGGTCTGCCCCCACCGCATCACATCCCCCCGTTGGTAGGGAAGGAGCCTTGCGAGCTTCGGGCTCATCCGAGTTCAGGAACGAGTCACAGATCGGTCGAAACTCAAGCGTGGTGCGGCGTTCGAGAATGCGGCGCAGGTCCTCGGCCGAGTTGTCGCCGAGGGCAATCAATACCACGTCATCAAAGCGGAGTAGGTCCTCGCCGCTCAGACCTGCCACCGATGCACGTGACCGAACCGTCTCCATGGTTTGATCCCAGACGGCTTCGACATCGTCCTCGGCGACGTCGCTCAGGTCGGGAATGAGAACCAGGTGGGGTTGCGACTCGATCTCGTCGATCGGGTCGATAGACCCGGAACCGTCGCCGCTCGAGTCGGCAGCCTCGGCTGTTGCGTCGCTGTTCTCGCCGCCACCGCCATCGGTGTCGCCCCCGGCGTCGGTGCCGTCTTCGTCGCCACTGTTGTTGTCACCTGTCTCGTTCGTGCCTGGCGGCAGCGCCGGACTATCGGAACCACCACCGAACGCGCCGGTGATTGCGGCAATGCCAAGGCCCACCATCACCACCAGGGCGAGGATGCCAAGAACGAGCGCAACCCGAGAGCCGCCGTGTGGCTTGGGAGCACCGGGCTGGGGTGAGGTTGTTGGTCGAGTAGTCACCAATTCAGTTGTAGCAGTGACGATCCGATCTGTTCGTCACCCCAGCCGGGAGGTATCCCCTGTACGCCTCTGCGGGTGCGCATAGTTCGCCAAAGAGCTACACCAGCTTCGAGTCGCGACCCTCCCAGTACTTGTCGCGAAGCAGTCGCTTATAGAGCTTGCCGGTGGGGTGGCGGGGAAGCTCGTCGACAAAGTCGACCGACCTCGGGCACTTCACATCGGCCAGCTGCTCTCGGCAATAGGCGATCAACTCGCGCTCGAGCTCCGGGCTGGCGGTCGCCGAATCGGCCACCTGGACCACCGCCTTCACTTCCTCACCAAAGTCGTCGTTGGGCACACCGATCACCGCCACGTCAAAGACCGAAGGGTGCATCGTCAGCACGTTCTCGGCCTCCTGGGGGTAGATGTTCACGCCGCCCGAGATGATCATGTAGGCCTTGCGATCGGTCAGGTAGAGGAAGCCGTCCTCATCGACGCGGCCGATATCGCCGAGGGTGGTCCAGCCGTTCGGATGCTTGGCCCCCTCGGTCTTTTCCTTGTCGTTGTGATACTCGAACTCGGCGCCGTTGCCGAAGAAGATGGTGCCCGCCTCGCCCACCGGTAGCTCGGCGCCGTCCTCACCGCAGATGTGAATCTCACCGGTGAGGGCCTTGCCGACCGAACCCTTGTGGGCGAGCCAGTCCTCGCTATTGAGATAGCAGAACCCGTTGCCCTCGGTGCCGGCGTAGTACTCGTGCAGCACCGGACCCCACCAGTCGATCATCTTCTCCTTCACCTCGATCGGACATGGCGCCGCGGCGTGCACCCCACACTGAAGCGTGGAGGTGTCGAAGGAATTGCGAACCTCATCGTCCAGCTTCAACATCCGCACAAACATCGTCGGCACCCACTGGCTGGTGGTGACCTTGTAGGTCTCGATGGCCCGAAGCGCCTCGGTGGGATCGAACCGCGGCATC
>CALAML010000004.1 GCA_937925845.1 uncultured Acidimicrobiales bacterium
ATGCCCTGGCTGGTCAAGGAAGGCAAGGTTCTGGCTTCGGTTGAACTGGCGCGTTCCCGGCGTCAGCGCCTCCGCCATGTCGACGCCGAGGAGCCGGTCACCGGCGTTCTGCTGATCGAACCGGCCCGGGCCGCTCACACCTTGCGGTCCGATCGCCCGATCGACATCGCCTTCCTCGGTCACGTCGATCCGGAGGGCGACCCCCAGCCGGAGGCCGACGTCTCGCCGCCGATCCGGACCAGCGCCGCAGCCGGGCCAGCCGAAGTCGGCAAGGCCATGGGTAAAGAGGTACTCGGGCGGGCGCGAACCGTCGGCAAGGCGCTGAGTGCGAGTCGGGGCGACCGCCAGAGCGCGGGACCGATCGAGGAAGCCGACTACCGAATACTTCGGGTCGCCACGCTCGGCCCCAACCGCATCGTGAAGCCGGAGCTGCGAGCGGTGGCCGCCATCGAAGCCGAGGCCGGATCTTTCGAGCGGTGGGGCGTGCTGGTGGGCGACACCGTTTCCATCGAGCTGCGAGAGTGAGCGCGGTATGAGCGGGCGGCTGGTGCTGGTCGGCACGCCGATCGGCAACCTCGACGACATGTCGCCGCGAGCCATCACCACCCTCGCCAACGCCGACCTCATCGCCTGCGAGGACACCCGCCACACCGGTCAACTGCTGCAACGGTTGGGAATCAACCGCGACCGCCCTGTCGGTGATGGCCGTGTTGGTGATGGCCGTGTTGGTGATGGCCGTGCGGTGGCCGACGACAACGCGGTGGGAGTTGCTGGGGGTGGAGCGGGCCCGGTTCGAGAGGGCACGGTCGGAGAGGGCAGAGTCAAAGAGGGCTCGGCCGGGACTGATACCGGGCCGGCTGGAGGATCGCCGGACGGCTCGGGTGGAGGGTCAGGCCGGCTGGAGTTGATTGCGGTCCACGACCATAACGAGGAGCGCCAGATCGACCGCATCCTGGCCCGCCTGCGGCTCGGCCACACCGTGGCCCTGGTGAGTGATGCCGGAATGCCAGGTATCAGCGACCCCGGCGAGCAGCTGGTGGCGGCGGCGATCGACGACGGCCACACCGTAGAAGTCGTCCCCGGGCCGACCGCGGGCGTGGCGGCCTTGGTGATGAGCGGGATGGCGACCGGCAGATTCTGCTTCGAGGGGTTCCTGCCCCGGAAGGGCTCAGCCCGGAACCGGCGATTGGCCGAACTCGACGGTGAACGACGCACCATCGTGCTGTTCGAGGCACCCCATCGTGTAGCCCGCACCATCGACGACCTGATCCAGGTGCTCGGCCCCGAACGTCGAGTGTCGCTGTCGCGAGAAATCACCAAGCGCTTCGAAGAGACCTGGCGGGGCACCCTGGCCAACGCCGGGGACTGGACCGCGGCGGCAGACCCACGCGGCGAGTTTGTGATCGTGGTCGACGGCGCCGACGCCCCCGAACCGGCCGCTGACGACCGCATCAGTGCCCGGTTGGAGGAGCTGTTGGCCGGTGGCTCATCGGTGAAGGACGCCTCGGCCACTGTGGCCCGCGAACTGAACGTAAGAAAGAAGCGGGTCTACAACCTCGCCCTCAAGATCTCCAACGACCAAGCCAGCGACGACGATGATCAAGCCGAAGACGAGGCTTGCCCTTAAGATTTGTGACGCCTGGCGCGCCAAAAACGGCGCGCTGGGCGTCACAGATCTTGTACTGGGATCTTGTACTGGGAAGTTCACATTTGGTCAGTTTGTGCCGAAAGGGACGGTGATCGAGGGGTTGATTTGTTTTCTGCCTGCGGGAACCAGTTGGGCTTGACCAACGTCACACCCTCGATCGATCGCTAGCCCGGGAGAACCCCATGTATCACCAGCCCCATGCTCCAGGTAGTACCTCTGCCGCCCGTTCGACCCCGCCGAAGCCGCGGCGGGTCCGACGTTTTCGCCTCGGTTGGGCCGCGGTTTTTGGCCTGCTGACGGCGGGGGTGACCTGGCTGGTTTTGGCCGCCCCGGCGAGCGCCTGTGGCGGTTTCTTCTGTCAGACCGATCCTGTCGATCAGGCCGCGGAACGCATTCTGTTTACGGTGAACGATGACAACACCGTCTCGAGCCTGATCGAGATCGAATACCAGGGATCGGCGGCTGACTTCTCCTGGATCCTCCCCATCCCCGAAGCGATCGAGGTCGATGACGTCCAGGTGCCCAACGAGGGCGACCTGGTCTTCGACGAACTGCACCGCCAGACCGACGTGCAGGTGTTTGCCCCCAACCGCAACGCCGAATGTCTGCCCCAGCCGGACTTCGAAGACACCGCGGCCGGCGGCTTCGACGAGGCCATGGAGGAGGACGCGTCAGAGGGTGTAGAGATTTTTGGTTCGGGTGAGGTTGGACCGTTCGGCTTCGACATCATCGGCTCGGAAGACCCAGCTGCCCTGATCACCTGGCTCCGCGACAATGACTACCAGGTGACCGCCTCGATGGAGCCCCTCGTGCAGGCGTACGTGGACGAAGAGTTTGCCTTCATCGCCATGCGCCTCCTCGACGGTGAGGATTCCGATTCGATCACCCCGGTTGAGATCACCTACCCCGGCAGCACGCCGATGATCCCGCTTCGACTGACCGCAGTCGCCGCCTTCCCCCAGATGCCGATCTTTGTGTGGATCCTGGCCGAGGAGCAGGCGGTGCCCGAGAACTTCGAACACTTCGAAGTCGACACCCGAGAAATCACCTTCAACCGCTTTGGCGCCGGCGACGACTACCGTCTGTTGGTTTCGGCCCGAGCCGATGCGGTGGGCGGACGCGGTTTCATCACCGAATACGCCGGAGCCGTAGAAGAGGCCAACATCGCCAACAACTACGTGTTGCGTCAGGCTGAGAACGCCCCGTACCTCACCCGTCTGATGACCGTGATCGACCCGGAAGAGATGACCATCGACCCGATGTTCGGCTTCGACGGATCGGCCGAAGACGTATCGAACATCCGCGACGCCCGGAACCTGCGTGGTGTGTACGACTGCGAGCGGTCCGAGGCCCGCAACGGCCAGAGCCAGATCGACGCCTCCGACGCCATCGATCCCAACTTCGTGAACCAGGAGATTCAGGCCGGCACATTCGTGAGCTTCAACGACCTGCCCGAAGACGCCTACCTTCAGTCCTATATCGCCGAGAGCTTCGAAATCGGTGACCTGGCTGACCCCGACAACGGTGACCTCGGCGACGAGCCGGACGATGATTCAGACGATGACAACAACGAGCAGGCGGTCGAGATCAGCGAACGCAGCAGCGACGGCTTTAACGCGGCCTGGCTCCTGTTGCCCATGACCATCATCCTCCTGGGCGCAGTCGGCGCCGCGGCCTACTTCTTCGGCCGAACCCGCACCGCCGAAGCCCAAGCCAACCGAAACCAAAACTCCGGCCCCCGGCAGTCCTAACCGACCGATTGGCGAAAGGCCGGACCTCCTCCCTCGGCCGCTCAACCCAACAACCTCAAGATCTGTGACGCCCAGCGCGCTACTTTTGGAGCGCGGGGCGTCACAGAACCGGGTTGGTAGATGCAAGAGATCGTGGCAGCGGTGTTGGTCCGGTCCGGTCGGGCGCTGCTGGGCCATCGGCATCCCGACCGAGCCAGCTATCCCGACTGTTGGGACGTGATCGGTGGCCACGTCGAAGCGGGAGAAACTCCGGCTGGCGCGTTGGTTCGGGAGCTCGATGAGGAACTGGGCATTCGGGTGGACTCTGACGCGCTGGGCCAGCCGTTTCGTACCGCCACGGTGGGACCGAAGCTTCAGCTCGATGTGTGGGTGATCACCGAATGGACCGGTGAGGTGATGAACCAGGCCCCGGAAGAACACGACCGGCTGGGCTGGTTCAGCGCCGCCGAGCTCAGCCAACTGGCCTGGTCCGACCCGGAGATCGAGAGGTTGGTCGGCGACGCCCTGGCCGCTCTTGGCCGGTAGCGGCCGGGCGCAGTATCAGCCGACTGAGACACGCGTCAGCCCCAGAGCCGTATCACTCGATACCCGGCGTCACCTGACATTCGTTGTCACCCGACATTCGGCGCACCGATCGTCCTGGCTGAAGGTTCAGATGTCCCAGGGGGCCAGGCCGTCATCGAGCTGGACCCCGAAAGAGTTCAGCGCCATCGACACCAGGTTGTACTGGCCGACGGTGAATACGATGTCCATCATCTGGCGGGTATCGAAGTGAGCGCTGAGGCCGGCCCAGGTTGTATCGGTGATGTGGGCGTCGGCGTGGAGTTCCTCGGCCGCGGTGAACAACAACCGATCGGCATCGCTCAAACCGGCGGTGGTCGAACCGGTGGCTGCGGTGCGGATCTCGTCGTCGGTCATGCCGATGCGGCGGGCGATTCGCACGTGCTGACCCCACTCATAACCCGACCG
>CALAML010000005.1 GCA_937925845.1 uncultured Acidimicrobiales bacterium
CATCGAAGAACTCGTCGACCGAATCCTGGTCCAGCTCACATCCTGAGCCGACGCACGCCCTCTTTCGAGGGGAGGCGAAGCTAGGCCTGACCGGCCTTTTCGCGGGCGTCCTTGAGGAGAACGATGACCGCTTGGCGAACCTCGTCGCCGCTGTGGGCATCCTCGTTGAAGCCGAGACGTGCCATCCGGGGCCCCGCCGGCGTGGCCACCTGCAGGGTGAAGCCATGACGATCCACCGAGGTCATGGTGGCGTCGGTGGCATCGGTGAGACCAGCCAGATGTTGGGCGTACATCAGGTTGGCGTCGGCATGGTCATCGTTCATGTGCTCCACAATGCCTGCGGCCGCCGGCGCCACCGGATCAGCAGTGGCGTCGTTGTAGTCGGCCGCTCCCATCCAGCTCATATGACCGAAGCCGCCCACAAAACGGGCTTTGGTGATCCGCAGCCGCCAGAAATTGAAATCGCCAAAGTCGACGTAGTAGCCGGCGTAGTCGTGCACCTCGAGGTAGCGATCGCGCAGCTCACCCGGATCGTCGAGCACCTCCATGTCACCGATAAGCGTGAGGCGGGCCGAGCTCAGAGGGTCGGCACCCTCGACCGGATCGGAAGCAACCAGCATCGATGCCCGCTTGTCACCGCGGCTGTTCACCGTGTGCTCGGCCATCTCCGAGATCAATATGATTGGGTTGCCATCGTCATCGACCACATAGGACACCATCGACCCGTAGGGGTAGCCGTCGGCGGTTAGGGTGCTGATTGTTGCACGGCCACCCGAGTGCACCAGGGTGCGAGCCAGCTCGGCGTCGGTCGGAAAGGTCGAAGGGTCGCCAGCGATCGGGGCCGATTCGCCGTCGCCGCCATGGTCATGGGCACTCGGTCGTGTCATGGGGCCAGCCTATTGGCTTACCGGCACGGCAGAACAGCCGGGCTCAAAGCCGTTGAAACCGCCCCGACTCCACCTCAGCGGCTTCGCCCCGCTCAATCATTCGGGCCAGATGCAGTTCAGCGGTGCGGCCCTCTACCGAATCGGCAAAGACGTGCTCCACATGGGGCCGGTAGACAAACCGCTTGGCCACCATCTCGGCCACGCTGCGAGGCTCTACCAAAAACTCCAGCATCGCCTCATGGCGGCGATTGATCACCTCATGAAAGCCGTCGAGCAACCCAAGAAAGGCTTCACGCCCCTCGATCACACCCTTGTGGTGATAGGTCACATACCAGTCGGCTTCCTCGTCACGCACTTTGGTGAGGCTGGCGTCAAAATCGTCGAGGCTCGACCAGGCGTCGCCGTAATAGGGGCCGAAGCCCGTGAGATCGATATCGGAGAGAAAGAAGACTCCACCGTCGATCCGAAAGCCGGAGTGGCCGCGGGTATGGCCGGGCAAATGCACCGCCTCTACCGACAGCCCACCCAGGTCAAAGACGTGACCGTCCGAGAAGCCCTCGGCATCGGGGCGTGGGGTGAAATGGAACTCGTCGACGACCATCTTGGCGAAGTCGCTGCGAGTGTCACCATCGAGGCCATACACATCCATCAGCCCGTCGATGTCGACTGCTCCGGGTAGGTCGTCATCGTGGATGTGGACCCGTGCCGACGAGAAGAACCCGTTGCCGGGGAGATGGTCTTCGTGGGCATGGCTGTTCAGCACCGCGTCGACCGTGGCCGGCACTCCCCCCTTGGCCACTACGGTGACCGACGGATCAATCACCACCGTCTCACCCGCACCGGCCACCAACAACGAGTTCCCCGACGGATACCGGCCGCCGTCGTCACCGAGCAATACGCTCACCTGAGCGGTGAGGCGCAGGGCCGAATCGCCCCAATCAACAATGCCGGGCGAACCAAACGATGGTGTGGAAGAACTCATCAAACCGGTCTATCGCATCAGCGCAACCAGGTCTCGTCCGAACCCAGACAACCTGGGCCGATTCAGGTCGATCCAGGTCGATCCGGCCGAAATGTCGGAAGAAAACGACAAACTTTGTCGCATTCTTCCGACATTTCGGGCTTTGGGGAGGTTTAGAGCAGAATCACTGACACATAGATGATGGTCTCCGCGGGGTTGGAGCGATCCAGGAAAATCACCGGTGCCTCCGGCGAATCCTGGCCTACGCAGCTGGCGAAGGTGGTTGCTTGTCCCGGCGTCCACCACGGCAGGTCGGCGGTGATGATCTTGTTTGGCGGGGTTGAGTCGGCCTGGGCCAGCAGTCCGCCACAGGCCGCCGAGGTGATCAACCCGTCCAGGTCGTTGGCGTCGGCGGTCATGCGGAAGTGGTAGATCGGGTCCATAAAACCGTCTTCGGCCAGGTGAATGTCCCGAGCAGACTCCGGCCAAACAACGGCCCAGTTGTCGGCCGTTTCCTGGGCTCCTTCCCAGTCGGCCAACGTCTCATGCTCGGTCTCGAAGAAGGTTTGCAGCAGCCGGTCACCACCCCCGCTGGCTTCCTGATCCGGGTTGCCGGTAACAAACAAGGCGGCACCAGCGGCGGCCAGTGCGACGCACCCCGCCATCACCGAGCACGCCAAGACCACGCCAACGATCAGGCCGATGTTGCGAGAACTCTGGTCCATATTTCCCAAGGTAGGACCGTCAGCCGGTGAAGTCTCGCCGCCGGACCGGGGATACCTCCCCACAACGGTCGACGTAACCCAACGCCAAACCGCCCGGCTACAGCCGCTGATAACTCCACGACACGGGGTGGTCGCCGGCGTAGGGCATGGTGCCGTGGAACTGCCGGAGGTCATCGTCGAACACCAACGGCACAAAGTGGCGATCACCCTCCCACATGGGAAGATCGGCCGCGGCCCGCACCTCGGCATCGTCGGAACAAGCAGCCACCAACCGACTTCTCGGAATCCACTCCAGCGGCCCTTCGGCGTTGGCCGACGGAATCTCGCCCTCCCACCCGTCGACCAAGAACAGAAAACCCAACCAGTCCTCGTTCTTGGGACCGAAGTTGGTCCAGGTGATGGTTCCTCGCAGGGTGAAGCTGGTCAGCTCGATGTTGGCCTCTTCGCGCAACTCCCGCCGCACGTTTTCCACGATGTCCTCGTCGGCTTCCAACTTCCCACCGAGGCCGTTCACCTTGCCGTACTGATCGTCATCGGCCCGCGCCGTGCGCCGCACCATCAGCACCGCGTCGGCGTCGCGGTCAAAGACGTAGGCCAGAGATCCAACGATCGGGCGAAACGGCATCAACCCATCCTTCCAGGTAACCCCCTCCGATGCTCCCCACCGAAATGTCGGAAGAAAACGACAAACTTTGTCGCATATTTCCGACATTTCGGGGTTTGCTGGCGTGCTGCTAGAAACTGGGCAGATGACGCGAGGGGGTAACCGTGATCGATGACACCTACGAACTACTCACACTGCATGCCGAAGGGCGGGCGCTGTGGGTCACCATCAACAACGGGCCGATCAACCTGCTTACCGTCGATCTGATGGTGGAACTCCTCAAGCTGGGCGCAGCCCTGCAGGCCGATGACGACCTGCTGGTGGTCGTGCTCCAGAGCGCCAACCCCGACTTCTTCATCGCCCACTTCGATGTCGCCGCTCTCATCAACGGTGATCGACCCGCCGAGCCCGTTCGGGAAGACGAGCTGAACAGCTTCGGAGTGATGTGTGAGATGTACCGCACCATGAACAAGGTGACCATGGCCAAGATCGCCGGCCGGATCGGTGGTGGCGGCAGCGAACTGGCCATGGCCTGCGACATGCGCTTCGGCGCCCTGGGCCAAGCGGTGATGAACCAGATGGAGGTGCCGATCGGCATCCTGCCCGGCGGCGGGGGCACCCAACGCCTACCGGCTCTGATCGGTAAAGCCCGAGCCGCCGAACTCATTCTCGGCGGACTCGACCTCGACGCCGAAACCGGCGAACGCTGGGGCTACTTCAACCGGTGCCTGCCCCCAGCTGAACTCGACGACTACGTGGATGGACTCGCTCGGAGGATGGCGACCTTTCCGCCGAACGCACTGCGCAAAGCCAAGGAGTCACTGCACAACGCCGCCGCCGACCCGGTTCCCGGACTGGTCGAGGAGTCCTGGCTGTTTGCTCAACTGATGGCCGACCCGGCAGCCACCACCGCCATGAGCACGTTCCTCGACCTCGGCGGCCAAACCCCCGAGGGCGAAAAGCGGGTCGAAGACCTCAGCGCCGAGGTGGCCCGCTCCGAAGTCTGGTAGGAGCTCCCGGCCGCTACTCGCCGGCTGCCTTTTCGGCTGATCGGATGCGCTCCACCGGAGAACCGAAAGTGGTCCCGGCGGCGGTGGAACCGCGGAGCCACTCGAGCGGATCCTGGATGTCGCCGACGTAACCCAACGCGTAGGCGGCGCGGGAGTAACCG
>CALAML010000006.1 GCA_937925845.1 uncultured Acidimicrobiales bacterium
AGACACCATCGAAGTCGAGAACCAACATCGCCATCGCGCTCACACTGCGAACGTTACCGCGCCCACGATCCAAGAACTGGTGCCGTCAGGCGTCCAGCACCATCAAGGACCCGGCCGCTTTGGCGGGCCGAAGCACGAACCGACGAGACCAGCCTCTAGACCAACCTTGGCCCGGCCCTCACGCCTTCGCCGGCCAGGGGTCGACTCGTATTGCGTCGGTGAGTTGGTCAACGGTGAGCTGCTCGATGTAGTTGTCGACCCAGCCGAGTGTTTTGTCGACCCGTAGACCGTGTTTCGCGAGTTGCCGGTTGAGCGGGGCGTGTCGACTCAACGTCGCCTTCACCTTTGGTTCGCGAAAGTGGGTGCGGTTGCTGGTGACAACCCAGGTGTCTTTGGTGACCAGCACGCTGTGGCCTCGCCTCGTGTAGAAGTAGCTGAGGCCACCAAGATGGTCCCGAAGCGGACGCAACGGAAAGGCCCCGACAACCGGTTGATCAACGAGGCGCTCAAGTTCGGCGATCGACTTGAGATAGGCCTCGGCGCTCGTCAGCGTCGAACCGTCGGCCACCTCGTGCGGACGAGGGTCGGAGCTATGGACACCAGCGAACGCCGACCCCCATGAATCATCGCGATGTCGAGGGTCCTGGGCGCGGGCTTTCGAGTCAAGCACCAGGTCGCGAATGAGGTCGTAGTAAGAGATATGCCCCGCCGACACATTGGCCGCCGCGTAGTGCCACTGCTTTGCGTCGTTGGGAGATGAGAAAGGGATCGGCCCTCCGTACACCGTGTATTTGTGGATCTGCACCGGGGGCAACACTGTTGCTCGGGGCAGCCGTCCACCGAGGGTCGTGCTCATGAGGTTCTTGTCCTTCAACACAAACAGAACGTATTCGTCATCGGTAACGACCATCACCCCTCTGCGCCGACCAATCGAAAGGATGGCAACCCCGGCGACGGCGGCACCCATGCCAAGAATCGAGGCCTCCGAGGGAACGCCGGCGATGGCTCCAACGATCACTATGCCGACGAGTAAGCCAGAAAACGGGAGAAGGGTTGCGGTTAACGATCGTCGCTCGAGCATAGGAATCGCGGCGTGGATTGGTGTTCCTAGGTCCGGTTCGACGAGCGGTTTGGTTTCCCGGAGCAGAAGTTCGGGATCCCGCAACTTCACACCGTCAAGCCGAACGCGATCTCGCTCGGCGGACCACGGATTCTTCCAAAGGGCAAGCCCCGCCAGAAACACCATTGGGAACACGACGCCCAGATAGCCGGGCAGTAAGGCCTCGCTTGGAACCCGGACGGTGGATGGGTCACTGGTCCGGTAGGAGACTTCAAGCTCCGTCCCGGGCGCGATCCAACCTTGTGACGAGACGATCGATCTGTGGACCATGCCGTCAGTGCCGATGTACTCAACAATCGCCTGTGGTCGCCCGTTCTCGCGAGTGTGGTCGACAACAACCGCATCGGCCATGCTGCCGTCGCCGTAGGGGCGCGTGTGTCTGAAATCGTCGACAGCGCCTGCGGTGCCGAGGAACCCTCAAACGAGCAGGATCCCCGCGATGGCCTTCATTCGGATTTTGTCGGTACGAATTCCTGGCGGCTTGAGAGCCGCTCCCCCGGTCACCTCAACTATCGAACACCGGTCTGGCCGAGTGGCGTCGGGGGTGAATAGCAATAGCTTGGCGGAGTGTCGCTGATCCTTGGAGTGTTTGCCAGTGTCCTGATCGGCATCTCCGATACCTGCGGTCGGGCCAGTGCTCGACGAGCCGACTCGATCAGCCATGTCACGATGCAGATGGCGGTAGGTGCCGTTGCCGCCCTGCCGGTGGCGCTGGTGATGCGCAGCTCGCTGATTGCCAAGGATCTTGGGCAGGGCGCGGTTTCCGGCGTCTTTATCGCACTGGGCCTGGCCATCGTGTACCGGGCCATGGCCGACTCGTCCTCGGCCATCGCCGCGCCGACCGCCGCGGTGTTGGGGGCCATCATTCCTCTGGCCTGGGACCTGATCGGCGGTGCTGAACTCACCACCCTCGCTGCCCTCGGTTGTGTGATCGCACTGGTGTCCCTCGCGCTCACCACCTACACCCCTGGCGCCGCTGACAGCACCCGCCGGGGTTTGGGCCTGGCCGTCGTCGGCGGGGTCTTCTTCGGATTGTCGATCGCATTCGGGGCCGACACCGACCCTGACTCTGGCGCCTGGCCCGCAGTGGCTCAGCGGGGTGTGGGTTTCCTGGCCATGGCGCTGCTGGCCTCGGCACGTGGCGTACCGCGACTGCTCCCACCGGGCGTTCGGAAATTCGGCGTGTGGGGCGGGTTGGCTGGAAGTCTGGGCATGATCTGTTGGATCATCGGGGCCCAACAGGGTGATCTCGGGGTGGTCTCGGTGGTGGCGTCGACCTACCCGGCCGTGGTCGCCGTGCTGGCCACCAAGTTCGACGACGACACGATCGAGCCCCATCAGGTACTGGGCATCGGCGGCGCCATCGCTGGCACCATCCTCATCGCCCTCGGCTAGCATTTACCTCTGAGCGCAGTTGGGGTGCTTCCGGTTCGCGGAAAGGGCAAAGCCCACCCGGTCACAACAAGTGTTGCGAACCTGTTTGCGGTTCTCTTTCGGCCCGACCATGCGGACATCCGGGCGACCACGAAAGGGGTCCACCATGCCAACCGCATCCTTACCTGAGAATCCCTCGCTTGAGCATCTCAAGTCCCAAGCCAAGCTGATCCGGGATCTGATCCGCAGCGGCGACGACGGCGCTCTGGGAATGATCGACGAGTACCACCCTCGGCTCGATGCTGCGTCGCTAAGCGCAGCCGAGCGCGAGGGCTTTAAGACCACCGATGCCCAGCTGATCGTGGCCCGGCTCTACGGCCTCGCCAGCTGGAATCAACTCCGTGACCACCTCAATGTCGTTGCCGAGCGAAGCTTCACCCCGCGGGCGGAACGTGTCGGCCAAGCCGAAGATGCTGCTGGCAACAGCAACAGCCTCTCGCCAGTCGATACCTTCATCGTGGCCGCCTGTCTCGACTATTCCGAAGAAGGGCCCCGGCCGGAGGTACGTATTGCCGAGGCCCACCGCCTGCTTGCAGCCACCCCGTCGCTGGCCACGGAGTCACCAGTAACCCGGGCCATCGTCGGTGATCACCTCGGTCTGGCCGAAACACTCGACGATGGGCCCGCCGGAACCGATGTGGTGAATGCCGTGGCCGGGCCCAACGGTTGGCCTTTGCTGCTCTACGCCACCTATTCCCGCATCGAGACCGACGATCCAGCGCGGTCCGCCCTCGAAACCGTCAAGGTTCTTCTCGCTCGGGGCGCCGATCCGAACGCCGGCTTCCTCTGGCGGGGTCTGGTGCCGCCCTTCACCGCGCTAACCGGAGCGTTCGGCGGTGGCGAAAGCCGTCAGCCGTGGTCATCGGACCGACTTGGGATGGCCCGGCTTCTCCTTGAAGCGGGCGCCGATCCCAATGACGGTCAGGCGCTGTACAACAACGGCATCGGTGGACAGAACCACGACAACCCCTCGCACCTGCAACTACTGAGGGAATACGGCTTGGGCACCGAGGTGAACGGCCCCTGGTATCGCTCACTGGGCCGCCAGCTTCGGGACCCGGCCGAACTGCTCTACGACGAACTTGAGGCCGCGGCCAAGCGCAATCGTCCGGAGATCATGCGCTTCCTGCTCGATGAGGTTGGACTCGATCCCACTCGCGCCATCGGCCGCTCTCAGCAACCGCCCGCCCGTGTCGCCGCCACCGAAGGGCATGGGGAGATCCTCGCCTTGCTGGCTGAACGTGGTGTTTCGATCGAGCTCGATCCGGTGGAGCGAGCGCTGGGCCATATTCGCGGCAACAACGTCGAGGGCTTGGTTGCGTTGGTCGCCGCTGAACCAGAAACGTTGGCCGAGCTTCGGCGTCAACAACCAGGCTGCTGCAACCTCGTCGGCGCCGACCACGCCAACATGCTGGCTCATCTCATCGGCCTCGGTTTCGACATCAACGACCGGTCGACCACCAAAACACCGCTGCATCATGCAGCTGAGGCCGGCGACACCGAGCGAGCTCGGTTGCTGCTGGATCACGGTGCCGACGCCAACCTGGCCGATACCCACATCGGCGCCACTCCCTGGGGTTGGGCCAACTACAACGGTCACCCCGAGACGGCCGCCATGCTGGAGCCCGTCACCGTTGCCACCCACGAACCGCAGCCGGACATCACGGTGAGAAGCCCCGGAGACGAGCGCACATGGGCCACCCCCGATCTTGTCGAGGCGTGGTTAGACCAACTCGATGGTCAGGCTCGACCGGTGCTGGTGACGCTACGAATCGGCCGGACCGCGCTGACCATTGGTGTTGGCCATCCGAATTTGTCGGTCGCGCTGTATCTCAACGAGGACGGAGTTGCCCACCACGCCGCGGTGACCGGTTCGGCCTCCGCCGATCCCGAGAGTGCTTTCGACGGCAACGCTGGCGTCGAAAACACTCTCTGGACCGGCTTTAGGACCGAGCACCAGTTCTTTGCCCACGCCTATCGTTCCAAGGCCACCGTTCGCTCCATGGCAACCGAGTTCATGGCCTCGACGGGCCAACCGCCGTCGGAGGCGGAGTGGGTTCGAGAAGGCGATACCTGACGGCCTGCGGAATGGGGCGGTCAGCTGGCTTTTTCGTGGGCTGCGTCCCAGGCTCCGTAGCCCCCGATCAGGTCGGAGACATCGGCGAACCCGTTGGCTCGTAGCTGGCTGGCCGCAATCGAGGAGCGGAATCCACCCGCACAGTAAACGATGGTTGGTTTGGTGCGGTCCAATGTCGCCAGCTCGGCGTTCAGCCGGGTCAGGGGGATCAGAGTGGCGCCGTCGATCGTTCCTCCCGCCGTTTCGCCGGGTTGGCGGATATCGACAAGTTGAAGGTCGGCACCCTCAGCCATTGCGCCTCGGAGGTCTTCGACACCGAGCCGGCTGCTGGTGCTGACCGCGTCCGGGTTGTCGCTCATCACCTGGTGCGGAGACTCGAGGGCACCAAGTACGTTGTCGAAGCCGATGCGGGCCAAACGATTTTTTGCTTCGCGGTCATGGCCCTCGTCAGCAACGATCACCATGGCCGTGCCGGGCTCAATCACACCGCCGGCAAACTCGGCGTAGCGACCGGACATGCCGATGTTGACGGCGCCGATGAGGTGGCCCTTAGCGAAGGCTTCAGGGCTCCGGGTATCGACCACGACCGCGCCCTGAGCCTGAGCTGTCTGTACCTCGGCCAGCGTCATCGGCTGGGGCGGAGCGGCCTCGTCAAGCAGTGGTCGGATCTCACGGTTGAGCACCGCGTCGTACGCGAAGTAGGCCGGTGGCGCGGTCTGGCCGGTGGTCACAACGTCGATGAACTCCGGTTTGGTCATTTTCGCCAGCGCATAGTTGGTGGCTCGCTGGGCACCGATGGTCGACGACGTGTCGGTTGAAAGGTTTTTCCCGCACGAGGAGCCTGCACCGTGGGCCGGGTACACAAGTGTCTGGTCGGGCAGGGTCAGCAGCTGTTTGTGAAGCGAGTCGTACAGTTGACCCGCCAGCTCCTCCGCGGTCACCCCTTTCGACGACAGCAGGTCGGGGCGCCCGACGTCGCCGATAAAGAGGGTGTCGCCCGTGAGCACGGCATACGGGGCTGAATCGGCGGTTTCGTAGACCACGATGCTGATCGACTCCGGTGTGTGTCCCGGAGTGTGGCGGATCTCCAGCACTACTTCGCCGAGCGAGATCCGCTCGCCGTGCTCGAACCCTGTCGATTCGAATTCGGTTTCGGCCTTGGAGCCGTATCCGATGGCGGCGTCGGTAGCCGCCGCCACTTCGAGATGACCGGAGAGGAAATCGGCATGGAAATGGGTTTCGAGCACCAGGCCGATCTGCATACCGTGCTCGGCCGCCGAGTCCAGGTACGGCGAGATGTCTCGCCGTGGGTCGACCACAACGGCCCGACCGCTGGTGGTGTCACCAATGAAGTACGAGGCCTGTGACAGACAGTCGACGTAGTGCTGTTCGAGGATGAGGTGGGTCATGGTGGGTGCCTTTCTGCGGTTTCTAAATAGCCGATGGTCGAAGCGAGCCCTTGCCACCGGCCGACCAGTCGGTCACGAAGCGGTAGCGGTCACCTCGGATGATCGTGGTGCGCCATTCGACCGGCACATCGTCACAGAGACCAAGGCGCTCAAGGGAGAAGGCGGCGTCGCGGGTTCGTAGACCCAGCCGTTCCCGATCGGCCGGCGCGGGCACGATCGGGGTCAGCCGCTCCCATCCCTGGTTGGGTACCGGGGCGCCGAGCTGAGCCAGTTCCTGGTAGAGCGCGGTGTGGGACCAATCAACGCGCAGCAGCGGTTCACCGAAGGTCACCGGGAGCCAGGCCCGGTCGAGTGCCAGTGGTGCGCCGCCCGCGAGCCGAACCCGCTCGAGCACCACCAGCTCGGCGTTCTCCTCCAGCTCAAGATGTGACGCCGCTACCGAGTCGGTGACCACTTCACAGCGAATCAGTTCGCTGGTTTGTTCGACACCGTTGGACTCAACCGACTGGAACAGCGAGTAGAGGGTGCCGAGCGACTGCTCGAACTCGGCCCGATTCACCACGGTGCCGCGTCCCCGCTCCCGCTTGAGCAGGCCGGTCTTGTTGAGGTGTCGGATCGCTTCGCGAACGGTATGGCGGCTGACGTCGTAGGTCTCGGTCAGCTCAAGATCGGTTGGGAAGGCTTCGGAGAACTCCCCCGCCTCTACCCGGCGTCGAAGATCGGCTTCGATCTGAGCCCACAGCGGCATTGGACTGTCGCGGTCCACTGGTGTGATCGACACGTTCTGCTCCGGGAAACTCTGCTGGACCACTACCGGTCCCAACGCCGCGACTAGATCCGTTTGTACGGACATTAAAGCATACAGAGGAATCGGCGTCGACCGGCTGACCTTGAGCTTCTTTTCCATCGGGCTGATGGCCCCCACATCCGCCGCCGCGGTTGCAGATCTATCGTGGTGGTGATGCCGCCACCACCGGAGTCAACCCGCGCCAGTGTGCCGAGCCTGCCCTTGCCGGAAGGGTGCATCTCGCGACGCATCAACTTGGAACCGGCGATGGTCGCCGTCGGTGGCGGTCGAGCGCTGCTGATGCAGGTGGCCCACCCGTCGGTGGCGGCTGGGGTGGCTTCGTTCTCCGACTACCGCACCGACCCTTGGAACCGGTTGTTACGCACCACCGAAACCATGTACCAGCTGGCATTCGGTACGCCAGAGCAGTCGGCTCGTCAAGCGGCGATGCTGGCTCGGATGCATGCCCGGGTGACGGGGGTGAACGATCTGGGCCAGGCCTATTCGGCCACCGAACCCGAGTTGTTGCTCTGGGTCTGGGCCACGCTGACCGACACCTCCCTGGCGGTCTACGAGCGGGTGTTCGCTGAGCTGAGCTCCGCCGATCGTGAACAGTTCTACCAGGAGCAGATTCCCCTCGCCGAGGCCTGCGGGGTGCCCCGGAGTGTGATTCCCGACGAGCACCGGAGCTTTGTCGAATACGTCGAACGGGTGATGCAGACCGACCTGGTGATCACCGATCCGGCCCGCGATGTGTTGGCCGCCACCATGACGCCCCCGATTGTTGCGCCGGTACGCCAAGCGATGGGTTCGCTGACCGCGGCGGCCACCACCGCTCTGCTGCCGCCGACGCTTCGCCACGCTTATGACCTGGAGTGGAATCCCCAGGTCGAGCGGCGGGCCGCTCAGATGTTCACCCTGGCCAGGATCGGCCACCGGCTTCCCGAGCGGGTTCGGCTCCTCCCGGCCCAGGCCCAGCTCCGTTCCAACCGACCGATCCGCGTTCCCAAGGTGCGCGGTCGCTCCCCCGGCGCAAAAATTCTCGAACGCCACGCGCCGGCTAAGGATCGCGGCCAGCAGAACGGTGGGGCCTGAACTGGTCTTACCGGTGCGGGCTTGCCCAACAAATGGCCCATCTAGAATTTCTCCTTGACTCTCCAGTCGCTGGAGACCTGAGGATCAAACCATGTTGCTCCAGATCGGCGAGTTCGCTCGCCTCACTCAACTGCCGGTGCGAACCATTCGTTACTACGGCGATCTTGGTCTGCTGCCTCCGGCCGAAGTTGATTCGACGACGGGCTACCGGCGGTACCGCATCGAACAGATCAGCCGGGCGTCGCAGCTGGTGGCCCTGAAGGCCACCGGCTTGTCGCTCGACGAGATCGGTTTGGCGTTAAACGATCAACTCTCCGACAACGAGTTTCGTGATCTGCTCGCCACCAAGGTGGCCGAGCTCGAACGCCAGGCGGTTGAGGTCTCGGAGCAGCTGCAGCGGGCCCAAGCCCAACTGCTCCAGCTAAACCAACGATTGGAACGAGAAATGCCTGAAGTAACCATCAAGACAACCGAGCGAACCACGATCGCTTTTCTGCGGGATCAGATCGGCGGCGTCGAAGAGATCGCCCCACTGTTTCCGAAGTTGTTTACCGCCGTGGACCCGGCCCATGGCATCGGACCCGGCGGCAACATCTACCACTACTTCGCCGACGACGGGAGCTCGATCGATATGGAAGCGGTCCTACCGGTCGCCGACGATTTTGAGGCCGAGTCACCAGCAGCGACCCGGGTGATCGAGCCGGTCCAGGTCGCCAGCCTGATGCACCACGGCTCGTTCAGCCGCCTCCACGAAGCCCACACTGCTCTGCTCGAATGGGTCGAGGCCAACGACTTCGTCGTATCCGGTCCGGCCTATGAGTGGAACCTGGTGTGCACCCCACCGGTCACCCAGGACAACGAGAGTTATGTCACCGAGGTCCAGGTCGAGGTGGTCAAGGCCTGATCGGGGGCTGACGCGACAACGGACTCCGCACTCTAGCGAACACCATCCAACACCGCTGCCTCGGCCCTACCCCGTGAGCCCAGCCCTATCGGGCTTTGGGTTCTCGGGGTAGGCCGAGAAGGCGTTCGCCGATCAGGTTGCGTTGGATCTCGCTCGTTCCTCCGGCCACCCGCATCCCGGGGGCATAGAGAAAGCTGTCGACGTCATCGCCGGCGAGCATGCCTCTAGGGCCGTGGGCGTCGACGGCAAAGGTAGTGAGCCCGGCGCTGAGTTCGGTGAGTCCGAGCTTGGTGAGTGGTCCGAGTAACGGGTCGCCACTGGCTCGGGCCAGCAAGCGGGCCAATGCTCCCCCATCACCATGCAGTTGCATCAGCCGGTCCACTTCGACCGGGTCGACGAGCTTCGCTTCGCCCAACTCCGCAAGTCGCCGTTCCAGGGCGATACCGGCGGCGCCGGCGCCAGCCCGCTCGTCGGCCAGAACCGAGGTGGCCACCTGCCACCCTCCGTGCAGTGGGCCGAGTAGTGAGGCGGGTGGCAACGGGGTGTTGTCGAGGAACACTTCGCAGAATTCATGGTCGCCGGTCATCTGCTTGATCGGGCGAACCTCTATCCCAGGCGAGTCCATCTCCAGCAGAAAGAACGAGATGCCTCTCGACCCGGATATGTCGGGATCGGTACGGGCCAAGAGGATGGCATGTTGCGCCAGTTGGGCCGTTGACGACCAGACTTTCTGGCCAGTGACCTCCCACCCATCCGAAGTCGAATCGGGAGCGACGGTGTCGGCCCGGGTCGCCAGGCTGGCCAGATCGGAGCCGGCATCGGGTTCAGAAAACAGCTGGCACCACACGATGTCAGCGCGCAGTGTCGCTTCGAGGTAGCGGGCCTTTTGCTCGTCGGTTCCAAACTTGGCGATGGCCGGACCGGCCAGCACGATGCCCTGGAAGTTCATGCGCGAGGCCACCCCCGTGCGGGCGCATTCGTCGCCCCACACCTGGGCGTGGGCCGGGCTCAGTCCTTGTCCGCCGAACTCCGCGGGCCAATCGATTCCGGCGAAGCCCGCGTCGAAGCAGTGTCGTTGCCAGGAGCGGGCCGATTCGAAGTAGGCCGGAGGCATGATGGTGCCGAAGTCCGGGCACGCCACTCCCGTCGCCTGGCTCGTTGCGACAAACTCCCGAACCCGATCGCGGAACGCGGCCAACTCGTCCGTGAGGTGCGATCGCTCATCACTGGTACTCGTGCTTGCGCCCAAAGCCATGGACCCGAACTTACCCGCGCCAACGTTCCCGGACCGCGACGAGCAGCAGTAGGCTTGACGGGCGGGCCGCCGGGACCGCAGCGAGTCACAGTGAGCCACTCCGATCGAATGCCTTGGGGTGACACGACCGGTGGGAACCTCATCCGCCTGAACCGCCAGATCAGAAAGTGTGCCGATGCCTACCTTTGTCTTCCGTGGTGAAATCGAAGCCAACCAGTTGGAGCGCCGCGAAGAAGTCCGCAACGAGCACCTGGAGTACAACCTCGAGCGCGACATGCTCGCCGCCGGCCCCCTAACCGATGACGACGGAACGGCCACCGGTTCGTTCATCATCTTCGAGGCCGACGATCGCGCCGCCGCCAAGGACCGGGTAGCCAACGACCCCTACATCACCTCCGGTGTAGTAGGCGCCTACACCGTCGACCTCTTCGTCCGAGCCATCTGGCCCGAATAGACCCAAAACAACATGACGATGATCGACTTGTGTGCATCGCCAACCCAGACGCCGCCCGGGTGGTGTGATGGAGCTGGTTGATGAAGACACTTTTGAAGCGTTGGTGGCCGAAGCCCTCGATGGGCTGCCCGATCAGCTGTTGGCCCTGCTCGACAACGTGGTGGTGATGGTCGACGACAGCCATCCGGAGGGGTTGCTCGGGCTCTATGAAGGCCTGCCCCGAACCGAGCGTGAGGCCTACGGCAGCTTCGAGCTCCCCGACCGGGTGACCCTGTATCGCCAGGGGCTGTGTGACCATGTCCGGGATCTGGCCGAGCTCCGGGAAGAGGTGATGGTGACCGTGGTGCACGAGTTGGCCCATCATCTGGGTATCGACGACGATCGCCTGCACGAGTTGGGCTGGGACTGAAGCATGGAACTCAAGACGCTCCGCTACGAAGAGTCCAAGCCTGGAATAGCTCTTGTCACCCTCGATCGACCCGACCGGCTCAATGCCTGGACCGGCCGGATGCACACCGAGCTCCGAGCGGTCATGGCCGAGGCTGAGGCCGACGACGGTATCCGGGTGGTGGTGATCACCGGAGCCGGGCGGGGTTTCTGTGCCGGTGGCGACACCGAGGCTCTGGAGGGGCATGCCGATCGCGGCGGCTACCACGCCGGAACCCCGGTGGAGCTGGCCCAGCCCGCCGCCAGCAGTGGGCCTGCGTTTCAGGCCGACTTCACCTGGTTCCTTGGTCTCGAAACGGTGACCATCGCCGCGGTGAACGGCCCCGCCGCTGGAGTGGGGTTGGCGCTTGCGTGTTGGTGTGATCTGCGAGTCGTGGCCGCCACGGCCAAGCTGACCGCAGCCCACGGCAAGCTGAACCTCCCGGCCGAATACGGCCTGTCGTGGCTGCTCCCCCGCCAGGTGGGATTGGCCCGGGCCAACGATCTGTTGTTGAGCAGCCGCATTTTCACTGGTGCCGAAGCGGCGGAGATGGGCTTGGCGCAAGAGGCGCTCGATGATCCCGCCGCGGTACTTCCGGCCGCGCTTGAGTTGGCTGCGAGCCTGGTGGCCACGGTTTCGCCAGCTTCGTTGGCCACCACCAAGCGCCAGCTCGCCGTCGATCAGCTTCACGATGATCCGGCCGCCGCGGTGGTCGAGGCCCAGCGGCTTCTCGACTCCATGACCGGTGAGCCCGACTACGCCGAGGGTGTCGCCAGCTTCATGGAGAAGCGCCCGCCGCAATGGACCCAACCACCTAGGAGTTCCGGATAGTGGAGCCTTCACCCCCGAGTCCGGATCGGCCCACCGTCTGTGTGACCCGCAAACTCCCCGACGCCGTCGAGGAACGATTGCGCGACCACTACGAGGTTCAGCTCAACGAAACCGACACGCCGATGGCTCCCGAGGAGCTGGCGGTGGCCATCTCCGGTTCTGATGCGCTGATGCCGACGGTCAGTGACCGTATCGACGCTGCGCTGCTCAACGGGGCTGACAGGCGGGTGCGGGTGATCGCCAACGTTGGAGTGGGCTTCAACAACATTGATGTCGGCGTCGCCGGTGAACTCGGGGTCGCGGTCTCGAACACACCCGATGTCCTCACCGACGCCACCGCCGATATTGCGCTGTTGCTGATTCTGGCCTCGACCCGGAGGGCCTTCGCCGGCGAGCAGAAGCTGCGGGCCGGCCGCTGGGAGGGGTTCTCCCTGGTCGAGGGGCTTGGCACCAGCGTGCAGGGGAAGGTGCTCGGCATTGTCGGTATGGGTCGGATCGGCCGGGCCACAGCTCGCCGGGCGGTGTTGGGGCTGGGGATGTCGGTGGTGTTCTTCAGTCGGTCACCGGTGACCGATCTCGATTTTCCGGCCACTCAGGTTCACACGCTGGCCGAGGTGATGACCGCGGCCGATGTGGTGTCGATCCATGTTCCCGGTGGAGCCGCGCCGCTTGTTGATGCCGAGCATCTGGCCATGATGAAGCCGGATGCCCACTTGGTGAACACCGCCCGCGGCGACAGCGTGGATCAGGCCGCGCTCGTCGCTGCCCTTCGTGATGGACGCATCGCCGGAGCCGGGCTGGACGTCTTTGATGGTGAACCCTCGGTTCCCGAGGAACTTCGAGCCATGGACCAAGTGACGCTGCTCCCCCACATCGGCTCGGCGACCACCGAGGTGCGAACCGCCATGGGCATGCTCGCCGTCGACAACCTCGATGCCTTCTTTGCCGGAGATGCGTTGCCAAACCGGGTCGCCTGACCGTCTCCCCGGGGCCGGCCCTGAACAAAGAGCGAGGTGGCATGGTTGCGACCATCCGTGAGTGGTGCTGCTTCAGTCCGGTCGGGCCCGCAGGTCTGCGCTTCGGGCGTGGCCTTCCATGCCTTCGAGTCGGGAGATGCGGGCCGCGGGGCCGGCCTCGCCAGCTCCAGCCTCCGGAGTGAGTTCCTGCCAGGTGAGTTGTTTCACAAACTTCAAAGCGTTGAGCCCACCGCTGTAGCGCGCCGCTCGGCCGGTGGGCAGGATGTGGTTGGGCCCCGAGCTTTTGTCGCCGAAGGTCACGTTGGTGTGGGGGCCGAGAAAGAGGGAGCCGTAGTTTCGCAGTCGACCCCGCCACCAGTCGAGTTCGGATGCCAGGACTTGCAGGTGTTCGGGGGCGTAGTCGTCACAAACCGCAGCGGCCTCCTCGTGGGTGTCAACCACCATGATCTCGCCGTAGTCACGCCAAGCGGCAACGGCCGAGGCCTGGGCCGGGTCGGGCAGGTCATTGGCGAGGGCCTGGCAACGCTGGTCAACGGCTTCGGCCAGGCTGGACGAGGTGGTGACGAGCCACACCGGTGAGTCCGGTCCGTGTTCGGCCTGGCCGACCAAGTCAGTGGCGACCATCTCGACCGTCGCGGTCTCGTCGGCGACGATCATCGACTCGGTCGGGCCGGCAATCACGTCGATGCCAACCCGCCCAAAGAGTTGGCGCTTGGCTTCAGCGACGAAGCTGTTGCCCGGGCCCACGATCATGTCGGCCTCGAGCCCGGTGAAGAGCCCAAAAGCCAGAGCGCCGACGGCCTGTACGCCACCGAGTCCGAGGATGCGTTTGGCACCGGCCAGATGGGCGGCGTAGAGGATGGCCGGGTGTACCCCGCCCCGATCCGGTCGGGCTGGAGAGGCGACGATGACGTTGTCAACGCCAGCCACCGAAGCGGTGGTCACGCTCATCAACGCCGAGGCCACGTGGGCGAACCGGCCGGCAGGTACGTAACAACCGGCGGTGCCGACCGGTACGTTGCGTTGGCCAGCCCGGAGGCCTGGTTCGATTTCGATGTCGAACTCAGTGAGTGAGGCCAGCTGGGCCTCAGCAAATCGGCGGATGTGGTTGTGCGCGTGTTCGATATCGGCCCGCACGGTGGGGTCGAGCTGGTCGGCGGCGCCCTCGATGTCGGCGGCCGGCACTTCGATGGGTCCGGTCCAGCCGTCAAAGGCTTCGGCCAAACGTTGGGCTTCGGTTTCGCCGTCGGCCTCGAGTTTGGCGAGCAGCTCGACTACCCGCTCCCGCACTGCCGGATCGGTTTCGTTGGCCGGTCGTGGCGCTCGTTTTACATAGCGAATCGCCACTACGGAGCCTCTGTTTCCGCCAGAGCCGCGGTGCCCGCTCGCTCGATGGCGTGCAGTAGGGCATCAACGTCGCTGGATTGAAGGGTGGGGCTCATGGCGATCATGCGGAAGGTGTTGAGCCCGTGGATCGGTTGGAAGCCGATCATGCCGCTGCCTTCCGACTGCATCCTGGCTTTGATCCTGGGGGCGAGGGCGTGGAGTTCCCGGTGAACGGCGGCGTCGAGTGGGGCGGAGCCGTTCGGGTCGGGAAACTCGAGTGGCCGAAGATGGGGCGGCACCCAGGCAAAGACCACGTTGGTGAAGTCGCCGCTGACCGCCGGCACGAATGCTCCGTCGCTGGCGGCGATCTGTTGGCGGGTGTGTTCGGCCATCGCTACTGCGTGATCGATGCGCGCCTCGAAGCCGGCGTCGCCTCGCACTTTCCAGGTGAGCCACAGTTTCAGCACGTCGATGCGACGGGCGCATTGAAAGGTGCGGTCGCCGGAGTCGTACTCTCCGTACAGCTTGTCGCTCTGGAAGAGGTAGTCGGCCTTCGCCGCGAAGCAGGCGGCCAGCTGCTCGGGCTCCTTCACCAGCAGGGCGGTGCACTGTTGGGTCATCCCCATCATCTTGTGCAGGTTCCAGACGAAGGAGTCGGAGCGTTCCACCCCGGCGAGTCGATGCCGTTGGCGGGCCGAGAACAGCGCCGAGCCGCCATAGCACCCGTCGACGTGCAGCCAGACGCCGTGCCTGTCGCAGACATCGGCCACCGCGTTGAGATCGTCGAAAGCGGAGGTGACGGTGGTGCCGGAGGTCGCAATCACCGCCACCGGGGTTCGGCCCGCACTCACGGCAGCGGCGATGGCGGCATCGAGCGCATCGGGACTGATGGCGCCGTCGGCATCGGTGTCGACCTTCACCACTCCCTCGGTGCCGATTCCGAGCAGAGCGGCTGACTTGGCTGCGGCATAGTGGCCGCTGGCCGATACGAAGATGGCCAGCCGGTCGCCGTTTGCTCCCGCGGTGGTGAGG
>CALAML010000007.1 GCA_937925845.1 uncultured Acidimicrobiales bacterium
GGACCCGACTCCACCGCCTCCAGGTAGAACGCGCCGGCCGCGGCGGCAGCCACACCAGGGACGATGGCCGGGATGAGCGCCGCGGTCGACATCTCGAGACGGCGGGTGAAGGCGGCCAGGGCCAGCACCGATACCGCGGCCATCAACGCCGCGGCCACCAGAGGCGTCGCCCCCGACTCCGGAGCGGTGCCATGGATCAAGACCAGACCGACACCGCCAGCAACCCCGGCGAGCGCAGCCAGAACTGCGCCGTCCGCCAGTCCATCGACCAGGACGGCAGCAGGCCGATGAGCGAGCGGCCCAGCACCCGCCGCTGGATGCGATTCACCGGCCTCGGGTGCAGTTCTGGGCTCGGCCTCGGACTCGGGCCCACCTTCGGCCGACAACGCGTTCGTGTCGGGCTCCGCATCGGGCGGGGGCCCGGACTCAGCCGCACCCTCGGCCAGCACCTCGTTGGAATCGAACTCCGCTTCGCCGTCGGTCTCGGACTTGACCCCGCCATCGGCTGTCAGCGCACTGGGATCGGCCTTTGCTTCAGGCTCGGACCCTGGCTCAGCCCCACTATCGGCCAGCGCCTCGTTGGGCTTGGACTCGGATTCGGTCGGGGCATCGCTGTCATCGCGGGCCATCATGGTGGCCGCGCCGAGAGCAAGCAGCAGACCGAACATGCCCTGGGCTCTTGGATCCTGGCCGAGGGCCAACCCCACCATGTAGGGCAATGCCAGGGCCACCACTGCGGTGATGGGCGCGACCACGCTTAACGAACCAGCGGCCACCGCTCGAACAGCAAACATCGCAGCCAGCCCGAACCCCGCCCCGGCCAGGGCACCAATAACCGCATCGGCCACATCGAACTCCCACCCATCGCTTTGAGACAGGTAGGCCACCAACGCCGCGGCAGCAACCACTGCCGCCCAGACCACCGACGAAATCGTCGGGCGTCGGCGCGACACAAGACCGGCCCCACCCATGGCCACCGCCAAGGCCGACGCTGCGGCCAACGCCAGGAACGGCGTCGACCATCCGAGCTCAGCAATCACCTCACGACGGTAGGCACGGACGCGGCCTCAGCGAGGGATCTTGCGCTGAAAAAAGCGAACAAGATCCACCTCTTCGAAGCCGAGCCTCCGATACAGCCGAGCCCCCGACGCGGTGGCGTCAAGCACCAGCTTCTCGGCGCCGACGCTGGTGGCCCACGACATCGCGGCCACCGTCATCGCCGTTCCCAAACCACGATTGCGCTGATGACTTACCACGCCGATGTTGTTGATCGACGCCAACCGATCAGCCCGAAGAGCCGCGGCGGTGGCCACGGTGCGTCCCGCGACCGCCCCGTTGAAGAACTGCACCCGGTCCTCGCTCAGGAGGCTCTCCGGGAAGAGCCGAGCGGCCCCGGGCCGATCCATGCCAAACGACTCGGCCATAACGGCAACGTGGCGCGACAAGGCATCCGGATCCTGAACCAAACTGACCGCCAGCCCGTTGCTCGGTGGTGCCTGGAGACTGAGCGGGTCGGAGTGAACCATGGCCCGGTGCTCGGTGAGTGGCCGCAGGTGGAGCCTGCGGGTCATGGCCCGCAACCGACGACCCGTACGCTCCGAGCACCGGAAGGCCACCTGCACCGGCCCATCATCCGGCCCGATCAACGACAGTTCACCTTCGAGGATCGACTCCGCCGCCGCCGGCGGGCCGAGCACCACGATCACGTTCACGCCGTAGCCCGGTGCTCCGGTGAGCACGCTGGTGACGGGGCCAACCTGGCGGACCGTGGCTCGGGGGTCGGCAGAAGACAGAAAGCTCAACAACTCCACCGCACCGAAGGCCGCCACATGGTCCAGCCCCGAAGAATGACCCACCACAGCACCGTAGCGGTAGCGTCGTGCCGATGGGTGAGATGATCGAAGTTGGACAGGGCGTGTTCGCCTGGATGCAGGAGGGAGGCCACGGCCGAGCCAACGCCGGCGTGGTCCTCGATACCGACGGCGCGACCGTGGTCGACACGCTGATGGTGGCCTCACAATGGCAACCCTTTGCGGCGACGGTGGAGGCGTTCGAGATGCCGATCCGCCGCTGTGTGCTCACGTCGAGCCACCTCGAATTTGTTGGCGGCACCCCCGTCTTCTGGCGGGCGGCGATGTTCGGTCGAGCCATGACCAGCAGCCACCTCGACCAGCCGCCCAACCCCGGACTGCTGCGAAACCTCCACCCCGGCTTCGCCGAAGAAATCCCCGATGACCTCGCCACCCGACCCATCACCCATGTGGTCGACGAGTCGGCCTACATCAGCGGCGCAGCAATGGTGGTACCGGCCGGAGGCCAACAGGACGAAAACCTGATGGTGCTGGTGCCGGGGGCCGACGTGCTTTTCGCCGGTGCCATGTGCTCATTCGGCACGACCCCGCTGGTATTCGATGGCGACCCGGCGACCTGGGCCAACACCCTCGACAGTGTCGCCGAACTGGCAACCACCATCGTGCCCGGCCACGGCCCGGTGGGCGATGCCACCGACGTTGCTGCCCTCCGCGACTACCTGCTGGCCGTGGTCGCAGCCGAGGGCAACCCGAACGCGATCGGCAGCGGCCCGTGGGACGACTGGGCCGACCGCCACTTCGATGAGATCAACGTGGAGCGGGCGGCCATGCTCAGCGCTGGCGACCGCTCACCGCCACCGACGTTGCTGCGGCGACTCGGCGCCGCGTGACCCGACCACCGTCCCACCAACCGGGCGCCGGGTTTGGCACCACCCCACCCACCAGAGAGAAGCTGAAGCCATGACCTCCTACGACGCGGTGCTGGTGGTGTCCTTCGGTGGACCCGAGCACGCCGACCACGTGATCCCGTTCCTTGAAAACGTGACCCGCGGTCGCAACATCCCCCGCGAGCGTCTGGTTGAAGTCGGGGCTCACTATGCGCTGTTCGATGGGGTGAGCCCGATCAACGAACAGAACCGCCAACTGATCGACGCCCTGCGAACCGAGCTGGCCGGAAGCGACGTAGACCTGCCGATCTACTGGGGCAACCGCAACTGGGACCCGATGCTCACCGACACCATGGCCGAAATGGCCGACGCCGGGGTCAAGAAGGCCATCGCCTTTGTCACCTCCGCCTACAGCTCCTACTCCGGATGTCGTCAGTACCGCGAGAACATTGCCGCGGCGCAAGAGGCGGTCGGGGCTGATGCACCCGAAATCGACAAGCTGCGGGTGTTTTATGACCATCCGGGCTTCGTAGCGCCGTTTATCGACGGCGTTGCCGCGGCGCTCGAGAAGCTGCCGGCCGGATCGCACCTTGCCTTCACCGCCCACAGCATCCCGTTGTCGATGGCGGGAGGCTGCGACTACGAAGCCCAGCTTCAAGAGACGGCCCGCCTCATCGCCGAAGCCTGTGGCAACCCCCCCTGGCAGCTGGTCTACCAATCGCGCTCGGGCCCGCCACAGGTGCCCTGGCTGGAGCCCGACATCTGCGATCACATCGACGCCTTGTCGCATGCTGGCGAGCCGGGTGTGGCCGTGGTGCCGATCGGGTTTGTCTCGGACCACATGGAGGTGGTCTACGACCTCGACACTGAGGCGGCCCAACGGGCTGCCGAACTCGGCCTGCCATTCGTGAGGGTCCCCACCCCCGGCATCGACCCCCGCTTCGTGACGATGATCCGCCAGCTGATCGAAGAACGGGTGGTGGCCAACCCCAACCGGCTAACGCTCGGTGCGCTCACCATCAAACCCGACGTATGTGCGCCCACCTGCTGTGCCCCACCTCCGGCAAGACCGCGCCCAGCGTCCTAACCAGCAAAGCAAGTAGCCAAAACCAAAAGTTTGCACTTCCGGACCAGCGCCAAAAAGCCGACGACCCAAGACCGAATCTCGGTCCGATCGGTCTCAGGGAGCCGTCTCGGAGGAGCGTGCGGTCTTGGGTCGTGGTTGCGGAACCCGCCACCCAGAGAAGTTCGTTCCTGGCCGCCGTTCCCGCTGGAGGGGTAGCGGGCACGACGGCGAGGAACACTTTTCGCCTCACCCGGTGGAGCCGACCGGGAGAGGCGAGAGCTTGAACCCAAAGAACGAGTTCAGTTTTCTCGGCAGGTTTGGTTTTTCGGAAGTCGGATGAAGCTATGAGGCGTCAGCCATGATGCGGCGACCGCGTCTCTTGATAATGCGACGACGTTCCCGTTCCGAAGCTCCGCCCCACACGCCGTGGGGGATGCGTTCGGTAATCGCATACTCGAGACACTCCGCCTGCACCGGGCAGCTACCGCAGATCTTTTGCGCAGCAATCACGCCAACACCGTCGCTCGGAAAGAAGGTTTCCGGCGGCATCTCGACGCACTTGCCTACGGCCATCCAGTCAGGGTTCGTATTCACAATTGGCAGTCTCACCAATCGATGTGAAAAGAGGGGTAAAGGACCCACTAACGGTCGCGATGATGGGCCGTATTGCCCACTAATCCGGGCCAAATCCGCATCCGAACAACGTTCGATCGGTAGCTTCGGCTGAGAGCACTGATACCCCCGATCAACGCTTTGCGGGCCGGTTCGTTTCATTTCGGCCCGTTCCCTCCGAAAGGCAACCATGAGCGATCAGCCCGAGCGTCCCGTACGGCGAGCCGATATCACCGGAGATATCACCGGCAACGCGGACGAAGTCCTGCCTGACGCGCCCACCGTCGAGACCCCACTGGGAGCGCAAGAGCCCCTTGTTGGCGAGGCTCCCGACCCCACCTTCGAGTACTCCGGCCAGGCCGAGAGCCAGCCGGCGCTGGCCGGCGAACACCTTGAGCGTGAACCGCTCGTCGCCGAGGCATCACGTGCGAAGGCTGCTGCTGTTCCTCCCGCCCGCAACGCGACGGCCAGCGGCGACGGGTCGATCCTTAAGTCACTTTCGCTCGGGCTTTTGGTACTGGCGCTGTTTATCGCAGCCATGCTGATCCTGTGGGGCTGCGATGACGACGGCGACGGCTCCTCGGTCTCAACCGACGACTCGGCAGCTGCCGACGACGGTGACGCCGATGAGGGCGAAGATGCTGACGACTCCGGCGAGGACGACGAAGCGGGCGAAGACGACGATGCGGGCGAAGACGACGATGCCGGCGAAGACGACGACTCCGGCGAAGACGACGATGCGGACGACAGCGAAGACACCGACTCTGACGACGCCGATGATTCAGACGACTCCGAAGACGGCGAAGACTTCGGCGACGATGGCGAAGAACCGGTCGCCCCGGCGATCGACCCAGCCATGGTTGAGGTGGCCCTCACCGACGACACCGTAACCCTCTCGGGAGTTGTGCCTGACCTGGCCACCAAGAGCGAACTGGCAGCGGTCGCCGGAGCCGAATTCCTTCCCCGCGAAGTCGTCGACGAACTCGAACTCGACGTCCAGGTCGCCCAGGCCGAAGAGCCGGGCGAAATCATCATCGCCGGTGAAGTAGGGACCGAAGGAGCCAAGCAGAACGCGATCGCCGGCGCCGAAGCCCTGGCCCAAACCGCCGGCGGCTTCACCGTTGTCGACGAAATGACCGTGGCCGACGCAGGCAGCGCCACTGCGGTTGCGGGCGAAATCACCGAACTGTTCCAGGCCGAGCCGGTGCAGTTCGACAGCGGTAGCGCCGTCATCCGCAACGAGAGCTTCCCGACGCTCGACACCGCCGCAGAGATGCTCGCGGCCGCTCCCGACATCCGGGTTGAGATCGGTGGACACACCGACAGCGACGGCAGCGGCGAAGCCAACCGCGAGCTCAGCCTGGCGCGAGCCGAAGCAGTCAAGGCCTACATCGTCGGACAAGGTGCCAGCGACGACCAGATGCTGGCCCGCGGTTACGGCCCGGCCCGACCGGTAGCCACCAACGAAACCGACGAAGGAAAAGCCCTCAACCGCCGAATCGAAGTTCGGGGGCTCTAATATGCCGCAGGGCGGATCCGGGGAACCCGTCGGCCCCTGGGGGGCCTTTGGGGTTCCTCCTCGACCGCGCGCTGCGGACTTTGTCTCGGCGCACTCCTAGCGGAGTGCGACGCTCGTCCCTCGCTCCCTCGGACAACTCGCTGCGCTCCCCGGACCGCTAGATGCGCTTCGGCATGCGCTTATACGCCGCAGGGCGGATCCGGGGAACCCGTCGGCCCCTGGGGGGCCTTTGGGGTTCCTCCTCGACCGCCTCTGCGGATTTTGTCTCGTCCGGTCTCCCAGGGGGAGCCCGCTGCTCGGTCCCTCGCAGTACTCGGTCAACTCGCTGCGCTCTCCGGACCTCGAGAAGCGCTTTGGCAGGCTCGTGTATGCCGCTCGCTCGGGCAACTCGCTGCGCTCCCCGGACCTCGAGACCCGCTTTGGCGAGCTCGTATACGCCGCAGGGCGGAACCGGGGGAACTCTTCGGTTCTCTTTCTGTGGCCCTTTTAGACCTCGTTGATCAAGTTGGTGAAACGCTCTAGGCCTATGTTTCCTCCGGAGAGGGTTATGGCGGTTCTGGTTCCGGTTAGGTCGAGGCGGCCGGCGAGGGCTGCGGCCAGCGCTGATGCTCCCGATGGTTCCAGCACCAGCTTCAGGCGTTCGAAGGCGAAGCGCATGGCGTCAATGATCTCGGCGTCGCTCACCAACTCGATGGCGGCCACCCGCCCCTGAATGACCGGGAAGGTGAGCTCCCCCGGACCCGTAACCTGCTGACCGTCAGCGATGGTTCGAGGCACATCGATCTCCACCCGGCGACCAGCCTCGAGACTCTGGCGCACGTCATCACCAGCCTCGGGCTCGATGCCAATCACCCGAACCGGCTGCGGTTGGGCCGCAGCCACCGTGGCACAGCCCGCGATCAGCCCTCCCCCACCCACACACACCAACAGATGGTCCACGTCGGCCACTTCGGCAAACACCTCCAAGGCAGCCGTGCCCTGGCCCGCCATCACCTCCAGCCGGTCATACGGCGGAATCAGCGTGGCGCCGCGCTCCGCCGCCACAGTCGCGGCGACGGCGGCCCGATCCTCGGTGTAGCGGTCATAGCGGACGATCTCGGCGCCGTAGCCGACGGTGGCCGCAACCTTGATCGAGGGAGCGTCATGAGGCATCACGATCGTGGCCGGCACCCCTTCAAGCTTCGCGGCCAAGGCCACAGCCTGGGCATGGTTACCCGACGAAAACGCGGCCACTCCCGCCTCCCGTTCGGCATCGCTCAAACTGGCGATGGCATTCGCCGCTCCCCGAAACTTGAACGAACCGGTGCGCTGCAGCGACTCGGCCTTCAGAAACAACTCCCCGCCGGTTCGGCGATTCAGCTCGGTAGAGGTGAACACCGGCGTGCGGTGAGCCCGACCGGCCAGCCGTTCCGCGGCAGCTTCCACATCAGCAAGTTCGATCATCCCCTGATCATGACCCGCTTGGCGCCTCAACCACCACCCGACCCTTCGCCGAACCCGACGCCAGGACTTCTACAGTGGAGGTATGTCCTCTACATCGGTTCGAACCGTGCTGGTCACCGGCGGCGCCGGCTACATCGGCAGCCACACCGTCCTTGAACTCCTCAAGGCCGGCGACAACGTCGTGGTGATCGACAACTTCGACAACTCCTCACCCAAGGCCCTCGAGGTGGTGCACGACCTCGCCGGCCGCGAGTGTGTGCTCGTTGAAGGCGACCTCGGCGACGCCGACACCGTCGAAGCGATCTTTGCCGAGCACGACATCGACTCGGTGATTCACTTCGCCGGTCTCAAAGCAGTCGGTGAGTCGGTTGAAGTCCCGATGAAGTACTACCGAACCAACATCGGCTCCACGATGACGTTGCTCGAAGCCATGGATCGCCACGAGGTGCGGCGGCTCGTCTTTTCCTCATCGTGCACCGTCTACGGCGACCCGGAAACAATCCCGATCAACGAAGACACACCGCTCCAGGCGTCCAGCCCCTACGGCCGCACCAAGCTCTTCATCGAAGAGATGCTCCGCGACGTTGCCGACTCGAACCCCGAGTGGCGCTTCAGCCTGCTGCGCTACTTCAACCCGGTCGGCGCCCACGAGAGCGGCCGGCTCGGCGAAGACCCCACCGGTATTCCCAACAACCTGATGCCGTTCATCATGCAGGTTGCTGTCGGCCAGCGAGCGAAGCTGTCGGTCTTCGGCAACGACTACCCCACCCGCGACGGCACCAACATCCGCGACTACATCCACGTGGTCGACCTTGCCGAAGGCCACCTCAAGGCCCTCGACGAACTCGAGACCGGTACCGGCTGTCGGGCCTTCAACCTGGGAACCGGCACCGGATCGACCGTGCTCGAAGTGGTGGCCGCCGCTGGCGAAGCAGTCGGCAAACCAATCCCCCACGAGATCGTCGGTCGCCGCGCCGGCGACGTGATCGCCATCTGGGCCGACCCAGAAAAGGCAACCCGCGAACTCGGGTGGAAGTCCACCCGCGACCTCAACGACATGTGCCGCGACCACTGGCGCTGGCAAGAACAAAACCCAGCCGGCTTCGGCTAGGGCTGGTTCCTGCCCTCCGGGCGGGCCGTTCGCCACGGAGGCTTTGGCTGGCCTTTGGGGCCCCGTCCCACGCGCCGGACGGGGTGCCTTTGCCCGTCGGCCAGCCATCCTCACAGAGCTGACGCCTCTAACTGCTTACCCCTGCGCTCTCACTGCCCTCCGGGCGGGCCGTTCGCCACGGAGGCTTTGGCTGGCCTTTAGGGCCCCGTCCCACGTGCCGGACGGGGTGCCTTTGCCCGTCGGCCAGCCATCCTCACAGAGCTGGCGCCTCTAACTGTTTACCCCGGGGCTCTCACTGCCCTCCGGGCCAGCCGTTCGCCACGGAGGCTTTGGCTGGTAGGAACCCCAAAGGCCCCCGGGAACCCTCCGGGTTCCTGCGCCGACGGGTTCCCTTGGGGCCCCGTCCCACGCGCCGGACGGGGTGCCCTTGCCCGTCGGCCGCCGTTCTCGGCTTGAACGGGTTTCGTCGTATCGAGGGCCCTGGGTTTCGTTGCTCTGCTAGACCGGTTGGGTTCCTCGACACGAAAGTGAGCCCGACATGGACTGTCTGGTTGAGCGCGATGGCGCGACCCAGGTCATTACCCTCAACCGCCCCAAGCGTATGAACGCGCTGTCGGCGGAGATGTTGGTGCTGATGTACGACGCCTTTGTTGAGGCGTCGGAGAACGACGAGATCCGATCCATCGTGCTCACCGGCGCAGGCGGCAACTTCTGCTCCGGGATGGACCTGCGAGCCGCAGCCGGAGACGAGATGGATGGCGAACCTCCGGTGGTCGACACCAAGGCTCGTATGGCCGCCGACCCCGGCTTGCACTGGAAGGCCCTCCTGCGTTCCTACCGACCCACCAAGCCGCTGATTTGCGCGGTCGAAGGGGTAGCCATCGCCGGCGGCACCGAGATCCTCCAGGGCACCGATATTCGCGTGGCCGGCGAGAGCGCCCGCTTCGGCGTGTCTGAAGCCCGATGGGGCCTCTACCCGATGGGCGGAAGCGCAGTTCGGCTGCGACGCCAAATCCCCTACACCGTCGCTGCCGAAATCCTGCTGACCGGCAAACACATCACCGCGGCCGAAGCCCTCGACTACGGGCTGATCGGCAGCGTGGTTCCCGACGGCCAAGCGCTCGACAAGGCACTCGAGATCGCCACCACCATCGGCGAGAACGGCCCTCTGTCCGTTGAAGCGATCGTGCGGACGCTCCACGAGACCGACGGCATGACCGAAGAAGAAGCGCTGGCCCACGAGTACGACTACGGCTGGGCCGTCTTTTCCAGCGAAGACTCCAAAGAAGGACCGAAGGCCTTCGCCGAAAAGCGCAAGCCTGACTTCAAGAAGCGGTAATGGGCTGACCGAACGCCGACTATATTGGCGGCCATGGTCACCATTTATCACAACCCCAACTGAGGGTCTTCCAAAAATGCTCTCAGCATCGCTGAAGAGCTCGGCGTCGAGTTCGACGTCGTCAAGTACATGAAGACCCCGCCCGACCGCAAGACGCTCACCGACATCGTCGGCAAGCTCGAAGACCCGGTCGCCGACCTGGTGCGCAAAGACTCGCAGTTCAAGAAGCTCGAACTCGACGAAGCGGACTACCAGGAAGACGAAGCGGTCATCGACCTGTTGGTTGAGCATCCCAAACTGCTCCAACGACCGGTCGTTGTTACCAAGAAGAAGGCGATCATCGGGCGGCCCAAAGACCGGATCCGCGATCTGCTGAGCTAAGCGCAAGCCGAGACACCTGCTGCCCGATTGGTGCCGCCCAAGAGCGGCCGGGCACTAGTGTCGTGGACGATGGCGAGCCCCGAACCAACAACGGAGCATCCCGACCGCGGCGTGCGGACCCTGCTGTTCCGGCTCGGGGCCTTCTCGATGACGGCGATCGCGCTGTACCTGCTCGCGCCCAGTCTCATCGAGGTCTTTTCGTCGGCGTCGTTGCTCCGCGAACTCAGCCCGTGGGCCGTCGCGCTCATGGTGCTCTTCGAAGTCCTCAGCTTCGTTGCTGCCTGGGCCGCATTTAGGGTTGCCCTACCGGAAGCGGGTTGGTTCGTCACTGCCACCTCGCAGCTCACCTCCAACGCCATCAGCCGGATCCTGCCCGGCGGCGCAGTGACCGGCGGTGCCACCCAGTTCGCCATGTTGAGCAAGGCTGGCATCGACGCCACCGCAGCCGGAGCAGCACTCACCGCGAGCTCACTCATCGCCACCGGTGCGCTCCTGGCGCTGCCCATCCTGGCCCTTCCTGCGGCACTCAGCGGTCGAGAGATTCCAGACTCGCTGGCCAGCGGTGCCAAAGTCGGAGCCGTCGCCTTTGTGGTGCTGGCCATCATCTTTGTGGTGCTCACCGTCTTCGATAAGCCGCTGCTGCTCATGGGTGGATGGCTGGCTGCGATCCGACGCCGCATCGCCCCGAAGGCGGCCGGCCCCGGCCTCGGGGAACGATTCGTTGAGCGCCGAAACGAGGTACGGGCCGAACTCGGGAGCCGCTGGCGCTCAGCGGTTGTCACCTCGGTAGCCAACTGGATCTTCGACTACCTGGCGTTGATGGCTGCGGTGCAGGCGGTGGGTAGCGACGCGCCCCCCAGCCTGGTCCTGCTGGCCTACTGTGCCGCCGCAGTGCTCACCATGGTGCCGATCACCCCCGGCGGGCTCGGCTTTGTAGAAGCCGGTCTCACCGCAACCCTGGTCGCTGCCGGTGTACCAACCCAGGAAGCCCTGCTAGCCACCCTCTCCTACCGACTTGTGTCGTACTGGCTTCCGCTTCCTGCCGGCCTGGTCGCCTACCAGCTCTTCCGCTCCCGCTACGGCCCAGACCCCGAGAACCCCGCCGAGCAGCCCGCACCAAAGACCCTCGCCCGCAGTTGAAGCCCGCAGCGAGCTTCGCTCGCTGTCCGAGGCCCGGGCCTCGACTTGTCCGGCCTGGTTGGTGCCACGTTTTGTGGTCCGGCTTCGCCGGGCCTTCTTTTTGTTCCGTCGGGCCAGGGCTGCCGCTCTCCAACACCCCGCCCCTCTTTGCTCGGCAGCCGACCCGACGGGCTATCGGCGATTGGCTCGCTGACGCTCGCAAACCGCGGATAGCGGCCCCACCGAGCTTCGGTCGCTCCCTGGTATGTCGCTCCACTTGTCCGGCCTGGTTGGTGCTCACCTTCTTTGGTCGGGCTTCGCCGGGCCCCTTCTTGGTTCCGTCGGTCTAGGGCGGCGTGCCCGGTGCTCTCATTCGCGCCAGGTGTCACCCGGCATCCGTGCCGCGGTGATCTGCTCGGGCTGAAAAATGCAACGAGTCGGAGGCTGGGCCTCCGACTCGTTATCTGCTGGTTTCTGGGTGGTTAGCCCAAGAGTGTTACGGCAGCTTGAACTCGATGCGACGGCTGGCGTCTTTGTCTTCCTCGCCGTCGACCAGGATCAACTCCGACTCGCCACGACCGATTGCGGTGAGGCGATCGGCAGCCACGTTCTGAGCAATCAGGGCGGTCCGAACCGAATCGGCCCGGGCCTGGCTCAATTGGAGGTTCAGGCCATCGTCGCCGTCAGAGTCGGTGTGACCCTCAACCAACAGGCTGCCGTCCGGGTTGTCGTTGAGGATCTGAGCGACCTCATCAATGATGGGCTGCGACTCCGGAAGGATCTCGGCCGAGGCAACCGCAAACAGAATGGGCTGGGCCCGCAGAATCTCGTTGAGGCTGTCGGGCAAGTCCTGCGGCGGTGGCGGGGTGCTCACCACAAGCTGGTTGTCGACATCGGCGCCGGCTTCATCGGCTGCGCTTCCAGCGGCCTGCACGATGGCGTCGGCTGCTTCGGCGTCGGCCTCACCGGTAAGGGTGAGCGTGCCTTCCTCGCCCAGTGCATCGTCGATGGTCAGCTC
>CALAML010000008.1 GCA_937925845.1 uncultured Acidimicrobiales bacterium
AGTTCGGCACCACCCTGCTGTGTCTCCCCACGGTGCCGGTGAAGTTCAACACCGACGCCGCCGTCTTTAACGTGGTAAACCCGGCGGCAATCTTTGTCCCCGGCGGGGTCGCCGGCAGTCTGGTCAACGCCGCGGTCGACATGGTCGGCGTCGATGGCATGTTGCCCTCAGCCAACCTGTTTGGGGTGGTAGCTCTGGCCCCAGTCTCTGGTGAACTCGCCGGAATCGACCGGTTCCATCTCCAGTTTGATGCGCTGCCGCCAGTTTCGATCAGCACCAGTTCGTTCCTCAGCGGTTCGACAAGTGTGATCCCGACGGTGACGGCGAACTACCACGTGCAATTCAACGTGAGCGTCACCAACGCAACGATTGTGTCGGTGAACTGGAACAACATCAGCGGTGCCGGAAGCTGGACCTCATCGGGCAACTCGGCCACCAGCTCTACCTACGTCTTGTGCGACAGCCTCCCGGTATCGGCGTCGCAGACCGCCACCGGAACGGTGACGGTTTCGGTCAACACCGCCGACGGCCCGGTACAAACCACCTTCCCGTTCAGCAGAACGTTCAGCCAGAACATCCAGCCGCACCAGGTAAACGCCTGCACCGACATTCCCTAGCCCGGCCCAGGACCGCTCAAGGCGGGCGCGACCGATGCCGATTTCACCTCCATGGGTTACAACGAGCGGCGGTTGCAAGACCAAACAGGACCAGCCGCGTCCGGCGCGACGCCTCCACCCGCATCCTCACCGCGGACAGGTCCGGTCGCTGGCACCCGCCGAGGCCAGATACGGGTACTGCTGATCGCCGGGTTGGCGCTGGTGGCCACCTTCTGGTTGCCCTCGCTAACCAATGGCTCGGCCGACGCCGCCGACAGCCGCATCATCAACGAAACGACGGTCTCGCCTGGCGGTCAGGCTCGAGGCAGCTTTCGGATCCAGTGCGCCTTCTCCCACGTTTCCCACAACGACCCGATCGTGAAGTTCGGCCAGCCCGGCCAGTCACATCGCCACTACTTTTACGGCAACGAATCGGTGACCGCCTTCACCACCGCCAACTCGATCCGCCAGACCGGCGAGTCGACCTGTCACGGCGGCACGCTCAACCGCAGTGGTTACTGGATGCCAGCGCTGCTGAACGGAGCGGGTCGGCCGATCTCGACCGAACAAACCCACTTCTACTACAAGAGTGGTGACCTGCGACCCAGCGAAATCGAAGCCTTCCCGCAGGGACTACGCATGGTCTCGAGTGCGGCACCGATGGGCCAAACCCCCAACCGCAACCGTGTGCGTTGGCTTTGTACCGCAGATGCCTCCAGATCGGATGAGGTCGGTGGGTTCACCCGCATCCCGCCGTGCAAACGGGGCCGCTTCCTTCAAGCCAGCGTGTTGTTTCCCCAGTGCTGGGACGGTCAGAATCTGGACTCGTCAAACCACATCTCCCACATGGCCTGGCCGATCCCCGTCGCGGGCAGCCTCTACGGCCGATGCCCGGCCACTCACCCCCGGAAGCTGCCCCGGGTGAACCTCAACTTCCTCTTCCGAGTCACGCCCAAAACCGGCACCACCGGATGGCGACTGGTATCGGACACGCCGAGCCAGGCCGGCGGGCGCAGCCTGCATGCGGACTGGATGGAAGGCTGGGACCGCAACGCGGTGAACACGTTTGTAACGCACTGCATCAAAGCGGGCCGAAACTGTCGGTCCGGCAACCTCGGCAACAACACCGCGCTGCGCCGATTCCGCCCTGGAGTACGGGCCAGAGGGGCAGCCGGAGCCGGAGCCCCCGGAGCCCAAATCGCCGGCTCGGCCCCGCTCTTGCGGCCCAAAGGAAGGTTCACCAAAGTGCAGCCGGCGGCAGGCGGCGTGAGGGTCAAGGGCTTCTTCCGGGATCCAAACTCCATCGGCCCGGTGCAGGTCCACATCTTTCACAAACTTCCGGGCCAAGCCCTACGCGACGCCACCAAAGTAAAGGTGGTTACGGCCAACCTTCCCGAAGTTCCCGGATTCCCGATCCTACGGATCGAACCCTTCGAGCTGCACAGCGGCAACTACCGGCTCGACCACTTCGCCCCGATACCGAGTGGCACCCGCGACATCTGCCTCTGGGTTCGAGACTGGCAGCTGCGGAACCAGCGACTGGTCAAGAAGGGGCAGTGGGTCGGCTGCAAGCAAACCGTCGTCAGCTGACCCGGGCTGGCCGACCCAACCGAAGGAAGCCGACGGCCGGTATCGGTCTAGTGCTCGCTGGTGGCGATTAGGGCGGCGTTCACGATATTGCCGGCCGAGATGCCGGTGAGCTCGTGGAGGTCGGCGATGGTTCCCGACTCTCCGAAGCGATCGACACCGAGCGGATACTGTGGCGCGCCGAGAGCCGAGCCGATCCACGCCAGGCTGTGGCTCGCGGCATCGTGCACGCTCACCACCGGTCGATGCCGTTCATCCCTGGGAACCAGGCGATGGATATGGCTTGGAGATCGCACCACCGACCCAGATGCCGCAGCGGCGGAGAAGGTTGACTGCCAGCTGCGATAGACCCGATCGGGGCTGGTGAGATGAACCACGGTGGAGGCGATGCCCTCCTCCGCGAGTTCGGCCGACGCCGCGATCGCTTCAGGTGCCATCGCTCCGGTGGTCACGATGGTTACCCCCGGACCGGTCGGGGTGTTGTCGTCGCCGTCTGGATCTCCACCGGTGGTGGCAGCACCAAGCTCCGGGTCGACCGGTTGTTCGAGCAGGCGGTAGCCGCCGGCCAGCACCTGGGAGCGCAGCACCGATTCGCCGATACGCTCCAGCGCTGCGGCAAAGGGAGCCTGATCGATCGGACGGGTCGATAGCCGCAGATAACAGCTGGTGCCGTCCGGTTCACTCAACTGCCGAAGCGCGTCACACAACAGCCAGTCAACCTCGGTGGCAAAGGCCGGCTCGGCATAGTGCAGACCGGGGAGCTCAGCGCCGACCGAAGCGGTGATCGTTGACTGATGAGCACCGCCCTCGGGCGCAAGGGTGACGCCCGCAGGTGTTCCGGTCATCACAAACCGGCTGTCGTTGTAGAGGCCGTAGATCAGGGCGTCGAGACCCCGAAGTACAAACGGGTCATAGACCGTGCCCACCGGCAAAAGATGCACGCCGTGGTGGTCGTGGGCCAGGCCCAGTTGGCCCAGCAGCATAAACATGTTCATCTCGCTGATACCGAGTTCGATGTGTTGACCCTGGGGCGAGGGAGCCCACTTCAGCAGCCGCTCGGCCCCGCCGTGATCGTCGCGTTCCACTGGCGAAAACACGCCGGTCTTGTTGATCCAGCCGCCAAGGTTGGTCGAAATCGACACATCGGGGGCGGTGGTGATGATTCGCTCACCGACCCCCTCGACCGACGCCAACCCGGTCAAGACCCGGCCGAATGCCTCCTGGGTGGAGGCCGAACCGGTGGTGCGGGCCGAGAGCACGGCATCGGGGATATCAAGTTTGGGGCGAGGGATCGGCGGGGCGTTGTTGATGTCTCCACCAACGGTTCGACACCAGGCGCCGGCGGCCGAAGTTGGTTCGAACCGATCCCACTCAGTGTCTTCGTTGAGGCCCATCCGCTCCCGCAGATCATCGATCTGATCCGGGTTGAGCAGGGCAGCATGGTTCATCGGGTCGCCGGCCATCGGCAGTGACCAGCCCTTGATCGTGTAGGCAAACACCACGCTCGGGCGGTCGGGTTCGCCATCACAGGCGGCGAAGGTATCGGCCAACAACTCAAGGTCGTGGCCGCCGAGATCCGTCACCAACGCCTTCAACTCATCGTCGTTGCGATCGCCAGCGAGCTTGGCCACCGCGGCATCGGCCCCACTGAGAAACTTCTCCCGCAGATCGGTGCCAGCCAACCCAAAGAGGGACTGGTAGGCCTCGTTGTCCATCTGATCGATATGAGCCCGCAGCGCCTCACCACCAGAATCGGCGTAGGCGGCCCGTAGGCGGGCGCCGTACTTGGCCTCGGCCACATGCCAGCCGGCGTCGGCGAAGAACCGGATCAGTCGCTGGGCCGCGATGTCGGGAATCACCCGGTCGAGGCTTTGACGGTTGAGGTCGACCACCATGGTGAAGTTGTTGAGCCCGGCGGTGGCCGGATCGGCAATGGCCTCCCACACGTTGCCCTCATCGAGTTCGGCGTCACCCACCAGCGCGATAAATCTGGCGTCGGGTTGCGCGCCGAAATGGGCTTCGATGTAACGGCGGGTCAGCGCCGAGAACAGGGGAGCGACGGCACCAAGGCCCACCGAGCCGGTGGAAAAGTCGGAGACGTCAGGGTCCTTGGTGCGAGAGGGGTAAGCCTGAAGCCCGCCCCGCTGACGCAGCGTGGTGAGGTAGCTGCGGTCCAGCTCGCCGGTCAGGTACTTGATGGCGTGGTACACCGGCGAGGCATGGGGCTTGACCGCCACCTTGTCTTCGCCACTCAGATGGTTGAACCACAGGGCGGTCATGATCGACACCATCGACGCCGACGAAGCCTGATGACCGCCCACCTTCACCTCGCCCGCGGGACGACGGTTGGCGGCATCGACGATCCGGGTGGCCAGCCACAGCACCCGGCGTTCGATCTGGCGCAACACCTCGAAATCCTCGTGGTCAATGGCTTTGGGCCCGGACATCGGGCTCGTTGATTCCGAAGATGGCGGCGACTCCACTGCTTGATCCTTTCGCACCGAGGCGATGCACATCCATCGGCGGGTCGGTCAGTCAATTCAGCCTAAGCTTGCCCTCGTGGAACTGCTCGAGGTGGTTGTGACCTATAGCGATCCGGCGCGTGAGATGACCGGTGCTGGCGAGATTGATGGTCTCGCCCTCGAGGTGGCGTCGAAGGCCAGCCGCATCGGTCGTAAGTACGAGATCACCGGCACCATCGACCAACTCGAACTTCGAATCGAAGTCGATGGCTTTTCCTGGAGGAGCGATACCGAGGCTGCGGGTGTGTGGGGAGATCGTGCGGTCCAGCTCGAATTGGCCTTTGCCAACGACCATCTTCTCATCACCGGGATGGTCGGCGAGGATCTGATCGACCTCACCGTGGTGCGACGACTCGGCGTGCGCTTCACGTGCATGTCGGACCGGGACGGGCGGCGAGTTGATCTGCTCCTCGACGGTGACGAGCCCCGGCTGCGCCTTACCGGCGAGGTCGAGCGTCTCGCAGATGCGCTAACCCTTGTAGCCCTCTCTCCACCGATCGCCCGCACCCGCCCCCCGACCTCCTTTGGGTCGGCCGGCTCCTCTACCAGCAACACTGGGATCCCCGGCTGGCGGGCCTGAGGCGGGATACTCAAGGAAGGAAGCAACCCATGACCAGCTTTGATGGCTTTCCCCAATCCGGCCTCGACTTTCTGTCCTCACTCGGCACTAAGGACAAGGCGTGGTTCGACAAGAACCGCAAGCAGTATCAGGCCGAGGTGGTGGCTCCGGCCAAGGCCTACGTTGCGGCGATGGGCGAAGCGCTCGGCGGTGCCGGCTTTGTCAACATCGTCGCGGAACCCAAGACCAACGGCTCGATCGCGCCGATCAACAACGACCTTCGATTTTCACCCGACGCCACGCCCTACAAAGACCACCTGATGTTCCGCTTCTGGGAAGGCCCAACCAAGAAGACCGCCCCCACGCTGATGGTGCGACTCCACCCGACCGACGGTGTGGGCTTCGCCACCGCGATGGCTCTCGCCGATACCACACGCTGGCGGTCGCTGGTCGATGACGACTCCACCGGCGGACCCTTGGCCCGTGACCTGGCCAAGCTGGTGAAGGCGACCAAATGCGACGTGGTTGGCGACGAGCTAAAGAAGGTGCCAAAACCCTTCGACCCGGACCATCCACGTGGCGACCTACTTCGACACAAAGGATTCCAAGCCCGCTGGATCAAACCGACACCCAAGCTGATCACCAAGCCCGGCTTCGTCGACTGGTGCACCAAGGAACTGACCAAGGTCGGCGATGTGCACCGCTGGTTTGTGGAGAACCTCTCGTAGCGTTCTCCCAGCCTGAACCGACCGACGTTACTTTCGACAGTCCTCGTTGAGCTTGATGAACTTCTTTACCGAGTACTTGCTCAGGGTCTTGGCGATCAGGTCGGCCGGGAGATCGTCAAGCTTCTTGAAGCGCACACAGGACTTACCCATGTCGAGCTTGTGGCCCGTGGCCTTGAACTCCTCGGTAAACCACTCCAACAGCTCAGGGTCGGAATAGACCGTGGTCAGATACACGGCGACATGGTTCTTCTGTGACGCCAACGCGGCGTACATCAACGGCTTGCCGTTGTAGGTATCGGGGTAGGTCTCGAGCGGAACCTCGTAGGTGATCATCCCCCAATTCATGACCTCGACATATCCCTTGGGCAGCTTGGCCAGAATGGCGTCGCGAAACGTTTGCAACGCTTCGCACCTATCCTCGGGCAGCTCCGCCAGATACTGGTCGACCGTCTCAGCCTTCGAAGAAACCATGGCCGCAGTTTAGGGGAACCTACGATGGCGGTTATCGCTACGACTCTCCCGCCCGCCGAATCCGCATCAACTGACGACGAGTTCGACCACGATGCCTTCGATCCCGAAGATGAGAACTTTGATCCGGACCGATTGACGACGTGTGCCTACTGGCGGTGCGGGGAACTCTTTGAGCAACGGTCGGCCAACCATCGCTACTGTCGAAAGGCGTGCCGGAGTCGACAAAACAAGTGGCAGCGGGCCCAGGACCGCCGAGAGGCACGAGCCGCAGCCAAACGAGCAAAACAGGCGGGGCCAGCCCCGTCGTAAGTAGGTGCACCATGCGCAAGCAGTACCACTTTCAACCCGGCACCGAACCGGGGCGCCGACATGCCTGGGATGTCCACCGGTTGATCGATCTCGCCAAGGACCTGCCGGTGGAAACCGTGCCGGTGGCCTCGATCACCCAGGTCGACAGCATCTACTGGTTCGATGGCGAGCTTCACCTACCGACGGTGCGAGCGGTGATCAACCATGTCCGGCTGATTCAAGCGGTCGACCCGCAGTATCCGATCATCCTCGGGGCCGACGGACGACTCATGGACGGCATGCATCGGGTGGCCCGGGCTCTTCTCGAAGAACGAACCGAGATCGACGCAGTCCGATTCAACGTCGACCCCGAACCCGACTACCGCAACTGTCGAGCACAGGACCTGCCCTACGACGACACTGTCTAACCAACCAGGCCTGCTCACAAGACCCGTTTCAAGATCTGTGACGCCTGGGAGTGCAAAAACAGCGCGTTAGGCGTCACAAATCTTGAAGGGTTCTCTTAGGCTTGCGAGATTTGATCTTCTGTCAGCCCTCCGGACGGGGGAGGGGGCTGCTGTAACGTAATTGTCATGGAGCCTTTTTGACCGTGGTGGCCTTGAGGAGTTGTGAACCCCCGCGTTTCGAAATTCTCGACTACCACGCTTGTCTCGCATCCGATAGGCCAAGGTTCGGCAACCACCCGCAGGCTGGGTGCTGATCGTGGCCCGGCATCGGCAATCAAGCGGTCGACTTCAGCGGCGCTGCCGGTGCCAGAACAGTCGATCGCGATGAGAGACTTCGACCTCTTCTACCGTGAACATCGCGATGAGATTGGTCGAGCACTGGCGTTTACACTTCGCGATCCTTCCCTCGGTTTCGAAGCGGTGGACGAAGCCATGACCAAGGCTTACCAGCGCTGGTCAAAACTTGGCGATACGTCGAACCCGGCGGGCTGGGTGTACGTCGTCGGGCTGCGCTGGGCCCTTTCGTGGCGGCGCAGCCGAAGGCGGGAACGGCGACGTGAAGAGCTCAACTCCGAACTGATCCCCACCACCGATGGGCCAGCCCATGCCGACTATGTCGACCTGATGGATGCTCTGAGCGAGCTGCCGATCGACCAGCGGACCGTTGTGGTGTGTCGATTCTCTCTCGGGCTTTCGGTGCGAGAGACAGCGGCGGCCCTGGAGATTCAAGAAGGCACGGTCAAGAGCCGCTTATCGCGAGCGCTGGACCGAATGCGCGAGCTAACCGAGGAGCGAGCATGACCTTCGACGACGAACTCAACTCCAGATTCCAATCGGCCAAAGAAGCGCTCGTGACCGAGCCCGGTTCGGCATTGGTGATCAAGGAGCGGGCCCGCCGTCGGAGCCGCCGCAACCGGGTCGCGCTCTCAGCGGCGGCAGTTCTGATGGTGCTGGGCGCCGGACCCCTCCTGGTTCGTTGGGTGCAGAGCATCGATGAAGCCGCGGAAGTGGTTGAGACCGTTACCTCGGACGGCGACAACAATGGCGACGGGAGCGACACCGGCCTTGCCAACCAGCCCAGTGATCCCGGCACTGCCACCGACCGACTGACCGAGGCCAACCTGCGCTACGAGGGGGCGTTTCTTCTCCCCGCAGACGAAGTCGCCGAGTCCACTTTTGCCTTTGGTGGCGATGCAGCTGCCTTCAACCCGTCGGGCGACCCCTCCAGCGACGATGGCTTTGACGGATCGTTGTTTGTGAGCGGCCACCCAACGCGAACTCCGAGTGTGGCCGAGGTATCGATTCCGGAGCCGAGACCCCACCGGGGCACCAGCGTCGGGTTGCCGATCGCGGAGCTGCTTCAACCGTTTGCAGACATCACCGGCGGGCGCGGTGAAGAGTTTGTTGGCGGCACCGATGTCGGTGGCCAAGACGACTTCCGATACGGCGGGCTTGAGGTGGTCGACGGTCCCGCTGGCCCCCGCCTGCACTGGTCGATTTGGCAGTATCAAAACGCATCAAGGAACGATGTGCCCGGTCATGGCCACTCCAGCATCGAACTCGATACCCCCGACCCGCAGGGGCCCTGGTTCTTGGAGGACTACTCCAACCTGGTGACGCCGGGGTATGTGTTCACCGTGCCCCAACCCTTCGCCGATGACGCCCTCAACGGCAACCGCTTCATCACCGGGTTCAAGTCTGACGTGACCACCTCCGGCCGCAGCCACGGCCCACCCTTCTTCGCCTACGATCCGCCTACTATTGGCCAGCCAAACGAGCGGTTGGAGGCCATCGCTCTCGGCTTGTATGGCGACGCAGAGAATGCACTGGCCGACTACGGCCGGGCCGATCTGACCGGCGGCGCGGCCTGGGTGAGTGACTCGAGGGACTCCGGAGGCGACGCGGCCGACGGCGCCGCGATCGTGACCGTCGGGCGGCGAGGGCTCGGGGACGCCCGCCAAGGCGAGTCCGGTCCGGACGACTGCGTCGAGTTTCAGATCGGGATCCATGGCGGCCCCTATGAACCGGTGGTGATGTTTTATGACCCGGCCGACCTGGCCCGGGTGCAAGCCGGCGAACTCGAACCGCACCAACTGGCTCCGTACCACCGCTGGAACCCGGCCGACCTGCTGATCCCTACCTGCGAATGGGAGCTCTCTTCGGTCTCTTTCGATGCCGAAAACGGTCGGCTCTACATTGTGCAGACGGAGGCCGATACCAGCCAGAATCAGTTCTCACCAGTGCCGGTCGTACACGTCTTTTCCTTATGAGGCTCCGGTGCCCATGTACCGTGGCAACCACGGCGAAAGAATCCTGGAACCACCAACCGATCGGTGACCTTGGATAGCTATGGACCTCACCCCCACCAACACCCGCAGCAACTCCGGGCGCGAGCCCGCTGGTTCGAGGGTCTTCAGCGCCGTAACTGGAGCCCTCATGGCCATCATCATTGGCCTATCGGCCTGCGAAACGAACGCTGGTGGGAACAACTTCTGTCCTGCCTACAGCGAGTCTGACCTGTATCGCACCCGGGCCAACCAAGTCACGGTGACCCCGAGTGACCCGGACTGGGAAGCCACCTTGATGGGGGTTGCGCCCAACACCGAGATCCTCTTGGCTGATGGCGAATATCGATTCACCCGCCCCGGCGTGTGGCTGCCCCAGGCCGACCTCACCATCCGCAGCGCCAGTGGGAACCGCGACGCGGTGGTGCTGCGTGGCGAGGGCTACGGCGTGCGGGGCGAAGGGTTGATGCTCGCCGGACCCCGAGCCACCGTGGCCGACCTCACGATCCTGGATCTGCGTGACCATGCCATCTCGATAAAGGCGGCTACCGGTGGCATCGAGAGCCAGACCTACAACGTGAAGATTCTCGACATCGGCACCCAACACATCAAGGGCAGCGCCGGTGGTCGAAACACCAACGGTCTCGTCGCCTGTTCCGAACTCGGTTACAACCCGGGAGCGGTGCAGGGCGACTACATCGGCGCCATCGATATCCACGAGGCCGTCGACTGGACGATTCGGGACAACTTTATCTTCAACATCACCGGCGACGGCACCGGCTGCCAGGTGGACTTCGACTGCGGGCGCTACGTCACGGGTCCGGCCATCACCCTGTGGAACAACTCGAGCGGTGGAGTACTCGAGCGCAACACCATCGTCGACAGCTTCCGTGGCATCACCCTCGGCCTCGGCACGCCCCACGACGGCGGTGTGGTGCGCAACAACTTCATCTACCAAACCCAGCCGGGCGATGCCGGCATCGAACTGTGGAACGCATCGAACGTGACCGTCGAACACAACACGGTGCTCCTCGATGGCTATCCCGGCGCCATCGAGTTTGGCGGCGCACCGAACCTGGTGGTGCGCAACAACCTGATCTCGGCTCCGCCCCTCGATCGTTCCGCCAACCGGGGCGCGTCACCCGGCGTGGTGATGGAGGGCAACATCACCGATGCGACTACAAGTGACCTCGTGGCCCCTGACGACCCCCACCTGCCAGCCGGATCCCGCGCCATTGGCGCTGGTGTGTTCAGCTCAGCCACCACTACCGACATCGACGGCGAGCCCCGTAATGGACGCTGGGACGTTGGGGCTGATCAAGACCCGGGCTGAAGCCAAGGGCCCCGGTCAACGCCCGAGGGCGTCAGCGGTTACCTCCATATGACCCAGGTGCTGAAACAACTCCTCCAACACATGGAGCACCAGGGCGGCGTCGGACCGATCCCCGCCGGGAAGAAACAGCCGACCTCCTTCGGATCGTTGGCTACCGCAGCAGGCAGGCGGCGGGCGTGGCAGAGTTGGGAATGTCAACATTTGGAGCGACGTCCACCACCGACGAGGTGCTGGCCGGTCACGATCTCACCGGCCGCCACATCATGGTCACCGGCGCCAACAGCGGGCTGGGTGAAGAAGCCACACGAGCCCTTGCCGCCAAAGGGGCTTCGATCACCATGCTTGGCCGGGACCTAGGGAAGCTCGAGGCCGCAGCCGGTCGCATCCGGAAACAACTTCCCGGTGCTGATCTGGCTCCGGGCGTGGTGGATCTCGCCAGCTTCGAAAGCATCCGAAGCTTCGCGGCCGAGGCATTGGCCGGAGACCGCACCATCGACGTGTTGATGAACAACGCCGGGGTGATGTGTTGCCCTGAAGGACAAACCGCGGATGGGTTCGAGATGCAGTTCGGCACCAACCACCTCGGCCACTTCCTGCTCACCGCCCTGCTGAAACCAGCGGTGATGGCCAGCGATTCGCCACGGGTGGTCAACCTCTCCTCGGCGGCCCACTCCATGGGCGACGTCAACCTCGACGACATCAACTTCGAACAGACCCCGTACAACCCGTGGGAGGCCTACGGTCGGTCCAAGACGGCCAACGCCCTCTTCAGTCGAGGACTGGCCCAGCGCTTCGGCGACGCCGGACTGGTGTCGAATGCGGTCCACCCTGGTGGCATCCACACCAACCTCGGCCGGCACTTCACCGCCGAGCTTCGAGACCAGATGATCGAGCGGCTGAAATCCGACAACAGCCCCGGCGAGGAGGCGAGCGAGTTTGAGTTCAAACCCATCGAGGCGGGCGCGGCCACCCAGGTTTGGGCCGCCACCGCCTCTGAACCGGCGGCGCACAACGGCTGCTACCTGGCCGACTGTCAGATCGGTGTGGAAGGCGAAAACACCCGCACCATTGGTTTCGCCAGCTACCTGCTCGACGACAACAACACCGAACGACTCTGGACCATGAGCGAAGAGCTCACCGGGCAGGAGTTCTAGCCCGTGACCGACGCAACCACCAAGACAACCACCGACGTGATGTCGTTTGCCGACGCCTGTGCCGCGGTCACCGCCCCGGGCCAAACGTTTGCCCTGACCGAGGCTGAAGTACGCGGCCGTACTTACAAGGTGTTTGAGAACGCGCCGCCGACGCTGGCAGCGATGTTCAACGATGCCGCCGCCCGGGGCGACCAGGACTTCCTGGTGTGCGAAGACGAGCGCTGGTCCTTCGCTGACGTCGCAAAAAGTGGCCACGCCCTCGCCGCCGCACTCATAGCCGACTACGGCATCACCAAGGGCGACCGGGTCATCATCGCCATGCGGAACTATCCCGAATGGATCACCTCGATGGTCGGCATCGTGACCGCAGGTGCGGTGGCGGTACCGCTGAACGCCTGGTGGGGGAGCGACGAGCTGGCCTATGGCCTTCGAGACAGCGGGGCCAAGGTGGTGATCGTCGACGCCGAGCGCCTGGACCGGCTCGCGGCGACCCTCGCCGAAGATCAGATCCCGGCGATCCTGGTGCGTTCCGACGGTGGAATGGGTGCGACCGATGCCGGCGACGTCGCTCGATACGAAGATGTCGTGGTGGCTGGCACTCCAGCACCGGCTGTCGACATCGATCCGGACGACGACGCCACCATCCTGTACACCTCGGGTACCACCGGCAACGCCAAGGGTGCGGTGGCGACCCATCGCAGCCACACCAACGCGCTGCTGGCGTTTTGGTGCCGGGCCACCGTGGCCGATCTGCGTACAAAGTCCCGAGCCGACGCGGCCCCAGCATCCGACGAAGACGATGTTGGTGAAGACGATGTTGGTGAAGGCGATGATGCCAAGGCCGAGTCGGCGCCGCCGTCGTTCATCCTGACCGTGCCGCTGTTTCATGTGACCGGATGTGTGCCGGTGATGTTCGGCGCCTTCGGCCTCGGAACCAAACTGGTGATGATGTACAAGTGGGAGCCGAGCCGAGCCCTCGAACTGATCGAGCGCGAGAGGATCACCCAGTTTGTCGGGGTGCCCACAATGGTGCAGGACCTTCTCGAATGCCCGGACTTCGATCGCTACGACACCAGCTCACTGCGCAGCATCGGTGGTGGCGGAGCGGCGGCGGCGCCCGAACTGGTGAAGCGGGTTGATCAGACTTTCGCCAAAGGGCGCCCCGGTATCGGCTACGGCATGACCGAAACATGTGCCTACGGCCCCCAAAACTCCGGCTTCGACTATCTGGAACGACCCAGCAGCACCGGTCGACCGGTGCCGATGATGCAGGTGAAGGTGATCGACGAGGCCGGCAACGAGCTACCGCCCAACACCCAGGGCGAGATCTGCTTCTATGGTCCGAACCTGATCCGTGAATACTGGAACAAACCCGAAGCCACGGCGGAAGCCTTCCTTGATGGCTGGCTCCGCAGCGGCGACCTGGGCCGTATCGACGAAGACGGGTTTGTCTTTGTTGAAGACCGGGCCAAGGACATGGTGATTCGCGCTGGGGAAAACATCGGTTGCATCGAAGTGGAAGCGGCCATCGCCGAACACGCGGCGGTGTATGAGGTGGCGGTGTTCGGGCTACCGCACGACCGCCTCGGCGAAGAACTGGCGTGCGAGGTTTACTGCAAGCCCGGTGAAACCGTGAGCGCGGAAGAGCTCACCGCTCACGTCGGCGAACGGTTGGCCGGATTCAAAGTGCCGAGCGTGATCACCTTCAGCGACGAGATGTTGCCCCGCTCGCCACAGGGCAAGATCCTCAAGCGGCTGATCCGTGACCGCCTTACCGAAGAACGAGCCGCGGTCAGCTGACGGCAGCCAACTCTAGGACCTTCTTAGTGACGGTTGACCGTCCCTCGACCGGCGGCGGCGTAGAGCGCTCGCGCCGCGGCAGTGAAGGCATCGGCCACTGCGGTGAGGGCTTCCGGGGTGGTCGCCCGATGAGGCAGATCCTCCGGAGTGTGGAAGTCGAGCCCAGCACCGGTGGTCGAGAGCAGCGGAGCGTCGATGGCGCTGAAGGTTGCGCCCTCGCCGATAAAGGTGTCCGCGTCGCAGGTCAGGTTGAGGCCCGCCGGCCCCATCGCCGTGGTGATATCGCTGGCGGCGTCTGACCCGAGGTTGGTGAGGGCCAACCGGGTGGTAGCCAGCGGGCGGGCGTTTCCGGCGTTTGAGCCATCAGCGGAGTTGGGTTCCACCACCGCCACTGAGGCCCCAACATGAAAGATCGCGGCCGGAACGTGATGGCGGTTGGCTTCGACCCACCGCTTGGCGGCCAGAAAGTCGAGCTCATGGCCGCCGGTAGCGACAATCCGCAACGGAAGGTCGCGGAGACGGGCCACCAGTTCAAGCAACACCGCGATGCCGGTGGCTCGCTCGCCGGCACAGGTGAACCAACCGGTGAGAGGAGTGGTGAGCAGGAGTTCGTCGGCCTTAGTCGCTCCAATGCCAGCACTAGCACCATTGCCGGCACCGGCAGCACCGCCAACTCCATCCGCGTCGGCAGCGGAGGCCGAAGCGTTGGTGGCCACGACGTTAAACGTGGTCCCTGGAGTGGTCGAGGCGATCATCTGCAGCCGGGGTGAGCCGGTAGCCAGACGAGTGAGATCCCGACCAGCCACCAGCACAACCGGGAAGCCGAGGCTGGTGGTCGGGTCACGGTTCACCGCAACCAGTGACCCCTGCGGGTGGCGGGTGGCGACCACCACCGCCTCCGCGCCCTCGGCCCGAGCCTGGGCGACCGGCTCAACGAGTACATCCATGAATCCGCCATGGCGGGCATCAAAATCGATGACCGCCACCCGGTCGGTGTCGAGTGAACCGGTCCACTCATAGGGAACGGCCAGGTGGAAGATCTCGGCCCCGTCGAGGGTCAGCGAACTGGTGGAGATCCACCGATCAAAGGCGACCGGCTCAACCTCGACCCGTAAACCCCGAGCGCGGAGCTCATCGGCCATCCAGTAGGCGGTGGCCTCATCGATGGTGGAACCAGTGCGATGAAAACCCATCGCCGCATAGCGTTCGACCACAGCAAACAAGCGGGCCTCGACGGTGGTCGCGTCTTGCGGCGGATCGGTAGAACCCATATCCCAGCTCACTCCGGGTTGGCCGGTTCGGCGTCGGGCCGGCGCGTTGGCGGCCGCCGGGCCATCAGCTCGATTTCGATATCGGACCCGAGCGGTAACGACGCCACACCCACGGTGGTGCGGGCCGGGAACGGCTCGTTAAAGATCTCGGCATAGGCCTGGTTCATCTCGGCAAAGTCGTCCATGTCGGTGAGAAACACATTGACCTTCACCACCGCCTCCGGTCCCAAACCGCCGTCGGCAAGCACGGCGAAGAGGTTAGTGAAGCACTGACGGGTGCGATCGGCCACTGATCCGGCCCGCAACTCGCCGGTCGCCGGGTCGACCGGGGTCTGACCGGAACAGAAAATGAATGGGTCGCTGTCGACCCCATGGCTGTAAGGTCCCACCGCGGTCGCGGTGGCGCTGGTGAGGGCAACCCTCACTGAATCGTCGCCGGTTGGTATCGCCAAAGAGGTCGGAGAGTCCGGGGAGTCCGGTGAAGTTGCAGAGGGTTCGGTCGGTGACACTGTCGGTTTGTCGTTTCCATGGGAGCGGTGGCGCTGGTGGCCAATGGTGGCGACCGTAATGCAAACGCCCGGAGCCGTCACGCCTCCCGAGGTTGCGGTCGAACGTTCGGCCCGCCGGTGGGTGCTGCTGGCCGGACTGATCGGCGTGTACTTCACTTTCGCCGTTGCCGTCTCATCGATCGCCCCGATGCTCAACCTGGTGCGAACCGACCTTGGAGCGACCCGGGGCGAGATGGGTTTTGCGCTCGGGGCCTGGGCCATGATGTTCATCGGGACCGCACCGCTCGCCGGACGCTTTGTTGACCGCCTCGGCATCGGGCTTTCGATCGGCATCGGCGGGCTGTTTGTCTCCGCCTCACTACTGGCTCGGGCGGCAGCAACCGGTGTGCCGTCGCTGTGGCTGGCCATCGCCCTGTTTGGCATCGGTGCGCCGCTGATCTCGGTGGGGGCACCCACTCTGGTGTCGATCTGGTTCGACCAAGCGCGGGAACGACGCATCGCAGTGGCGTTCTACACCCTTGCGCCCGGACTCGGTGGCGTGATTACCACCGCCATCACCAACCCGGTCCTCTTACCCCGCTTCGAAACCTGGCGTCGGGTGCTGGTGGCCGAAGCCCTCTTCGCCCTAGCGGCGGCCGCACTTTGGGCGGTCATCTACCGTCTCGGCGCCCGAACCCCATCGCAGGAATCAGGCGCAACCGATCGGTCACCCAGCCGAGTGGATGCCACTGAAGCGTCGGCGGCCAACCCTGATCGTTCAGACTCAGCACCAACGTTGCGGGTGGCGGTGCGGGGGTTGTTGGCCTCGCCAGGGGTGAAGTTTTCGTTGGCAACTGCTTTCTCGATCTTCTTTGTGAACCATGCCTTGAGCGCCTGGTTTCCGGCCGCGCTCGAGGACCTGGCCAACCTCACCGAAACCAGTGCCTCCAACTGGGTGGCGGCGTCAGGTCTGGTGGCGCTCTCCATCGCCCTCGTCGTCCCGCCCCTCACGGTGGCCCGACATCAGCGAGGAGTCTTCTTCGCCTGCCTTGGTGCTGTCCTCCTGGCCCTCGTGGCCCTGGCTCTCGGGCCCCGACTGCTGCAGTTTGCCGCGGTACTGGCTATCGGGGTGCGGGGCCCGCTGGTGCCGCTCGGAATCCTGATGTTGATGGACTCCGATCGGGTGACCGAACACAACTCGGGCCTGGCCAACGGGCTGTGGTTTTCGGTCGGCGAGATTGGCGGGGTCACCGGCCCACTGGTGCTGGGGTTGGTGGCCGACACCGGTGCCGGGTTCAGCGGAGCGCTGCTCACCGTGGTAGCCGTGGCCGCCGGCGTGGCCATGGTGGCTGTCGCAGCCACTGATCGAGTGGCCCGACGTGACACCATCAGTCCATGAGCTCGCCTCCGATCGCCGAGGCCGATCAGGCCTCAGGACTGCTCGCCATCCTCAATCGCTTCGCCCTTGAGCATGGAGTAGGGCCGACCGAGCCCACGGTGCTGGCTGTCGGATCGAACGTGGTGGTGCATCTGGCGCCGGCACCGATTGTGGCCCGGGTGGCCAACGTGACCGCCGCCGGTCGCGATCGGCCCGGCGACGCGCTGGCGCGGGAGGTCCGCTTGGCCCTGCATCTCCTCGCGGCAGGAATCCCAACCGTCGCCCCCAGCTCCGAGTTGCCGGCCGGCCCCCACCACCTCGACGGCTGGTGGGTGACGTTCTTCGAATACGTCAAGCTCACTCCGGTCGACGACGATCGGGCTGAAGAGGTCGGCCGGGCGCTGGTCGACCTGGTGACAGTGGCAGCCGAGCTCCCCCTGGCTCCGGCCGCAGATGGTTCGGGCGAGCGCGATCTGCCCCCGACCCGCACCATTCGCGACGAGGCCGAAGTACTGCTCGACCGTCTGGTACCCCGCTTAGCCCCCGAGGACGGCACCGTCCTGCGACGAGCGATCGATGCCAGTTGGGTCGACACCTCGGTGCTGGAGGCCGACTTCACCCGCCAAGCCATCCACGGCGACGCCCACCGCAAAAACGCTGGCATCGACAGCAGTGGTCAGCTGCGCTGGTTCGACCTCGATGACACCGTCTTCGACTTCCCCCATGTGGACTACAGCACCCTGCTGCGGAGCTGGCCCGAAGCCGGACGGGCCGCTTGCCGCCATGCGGGCCTCGACCCCGACAGCGACCTGCTTGGCGACTACCTGACCCAGCGAAATGTCTACGTTGCCCTTTGGATACAGCTCTTTGGCCTCGAGCGACCGAAGGTTCATGCCGAACGGGCGGCAAAGGAAATGGCGGAGCTACGGCAGCGCTGGGGCTCGGAGACGGGCTGACGCTGAACCGATTCAGTTGAAGCCGCTTTCGCTTTCGAGCTCCTCCATCTCCTGCTCGAGTTCGCGGATCTCCTGTTGAAGCTCGGCATCAGTCGACCCGCTGTCCGACCCGCTATCTTCACCCGGCGCCGGAATCTCAACCTCGATCTCAAGGTCGGAGCCGTCGGAGCCGCCAGTCGGCTCCGATGAAGTAGAGTCGCCGCAGCCCGCGATCAGTCCCGTCGCCACAACCACGCCCGCGCCCAGCAGGCACAGCCGACCGAAGCCGGTCATCGAAGCCGAGGGGTCAAACACCGCTGCCCTCCATCATTGACGCGAGCCGGGTTGGGCCACCGGCCGGAACCCGCTCAAGGTTTACGATGGCTCCGGGGGCGGGACCGACGCATCGCTGACCCAGTTGCCATGGAACCCAAAGGGAACCCGCTGGGGGAGCGGCACCTTGGCCACATAGCCCCGGTCGAAATCCTCGGCATCCATCACAACAAACTCGGCCGACTCGCGACCCAGATCGTGCACAAAGGTGATCAGCCAGCCGGCGTCCTCCTCGGCACGACCGTCCTTGGGCACAAACACCGGCTCGCCGCCGGCCCGGCCAGGACCATGGTCGAAGATCTCCCGCTGGCCGGTTGCCAGATCAAACTTCTTGGTGGCCCACCCCTCGGTGAGACTGCCCGGCACCGGGGCCGCGGTGTAACCAAAGCGGTAGGGCTGGGTCGCCAGCGAACCCCGGTGACGGGGGAACTCGTTCGAGGTCTCATCGATCACTGAGATCGACGTGCCGCCAGTGGCCGGGTTCAGCTCCCAGCGCTCAAGCCGGGCCATTCCGCCGTCGCCGAATGGGCCTAATACATCGGTATCAAAGAGCCGGTCGTAGACACAGATATCGACCACCACACCACCCTCGGGCGTGTCGTAGGCGTTCATGGGATGGAAGGTGCAACAGAGCGGCACATCGAGCCAAACCATGTCGGTGGCCTGGCCATCCCGAGGGAGTAGCCCGACCCGGTTGCCGTAGTCAGGATCCCAGCGGAACGGGAACTGGCCCGTCATCGCCACCTCGAGGTCAACCGTGCACGGCTGATCAAAGAAGATGGCAAAGCGTTCGGTGAGGGCCATGTCGTGCATCATCGTCATGCCCGGGAGCGGGATATCGACGGTCTTGTTCACCCGCCCATCAGAACCCACCACCACGTACTGCACATGGTCGAGCCACTGGGCCCAGGCATACACCGCAGCGTGCATCTCGCCGGTGGCCGGGTCGAACTTCGGGTGAGCGGTAAACGCTCCAGGGAGCGTGCCAAAGAAGTCGTTTCGGGCGATGGTTTCGAGCTCGTAGGTGAGCTCAACCGGAGTGCCGCCGGCCTCGACCATGGCCCAGGTGGTGCCGGCGAATCCGCCGACGTTCGTGTTGGGCCCGGTGTCGCTGCCCGACCAGTTGGGGCCGGCAACATCATCGCGACCCTGGCGGCGAGCCATGGTGGTGGAGCCGACGAAGCGGTTGCGATACCACTCGGCCCGCCCCTCGCGGAGGCGGAGGCCATGCACCATGCCGTCACCAAGGAACCAGTGATGGCTCGCAGGGTCTTCGGGCATCTCCGCCGGGTTCGGGCCGTTGCGAAGGTAGCGTCCGTTCAACTCGGCCGGCAGCTCGCCTTCCACGGGGAGGTCGAAGGCCGTGACCTCTTCCGAGACCGGGGCATAGTTGCCGGACAGGTACTGGTTGATGTCACTCATCGGTGCCGCGCTCATGGATCGACACTACTACCCAACACCGGTCGAAGCGTCTCGACCGGACGCCCATCCGCGACCGGGCCTGTTCGTAGTCGAACAAATCCCAACCGTGATTAATGAGCTGGTGCTTGACCGCCTTTGATCTCGCGCTTGACCCGGGTCAGCTCCACCCGGTGCTCATGGTCCTTGTAGAACGGATCGAGCGGGAAACATCCAGAGACCAGCCCAGCCCGAGGGGCGGTGGTGCAATCGCTGAAGGTGCGACAGATCAGTCGGTTCTCGAGCGGTCGACCGGCCAGCACCTCATCTGGCAGATTCGGATAGGAGAGCGCCATCCGACCCAGGCCGACCATGGTCGCACCGTCGGTCTCGATCACCGCCTGCCCCACCGCCGGGAGCCACTGTTGAAGGTAGGAATAGCCGGATCCGACGATGGTCATCGCTGGGTGGCGGCGAGCCAGCTCGGCGGTGGCATCGATCTGACGGGTCACATCAACCAGCGGGTCATCGGGAGGTAGGTACCCATCGCTGGGGGGAAAGTAGGCGGGCCGCTGCACGTGGGGACAGTAGTAGGGGCTGCCCGCAGTGGTACTGATCAACCCGATACCCAGCTGCGCAGACAGGTCCAACAGCTGATCGGTTTCGGTCAGGTCGATGCCGGCACCGGTGCCATCGCCACCGAAGGCGAACCGGTAGAGTGCGCCCGCGGACGCCGGATCGACGACGCCAACACCACCGGCGTCGGCGTCGGCGCTGAATGGAGCGAAGTCAAAGATCGACAATCGCAGCGCCACCGCCAAGTTCGGCACCGCGTCACGGATGCCCTCGACCACGGCTCGAAAGAATCGGGTTCGACCGGCAAAGTCGCCGCCGAAGCGCCCGGGCCGATCGTGGGCCGACAACAGTTCGTGGCCCAGGTAGCCATGACAGGCCTTCACATCCACAAAATCGAAGCCGGCCTCAGCGGCCAGACCAGCCCGATCCACAAAGATTTCCACCAACTGGTCGAGCTCGTCATCGGTGAGCAGGTGCGAGTCGTCAGCCCCCACCCGTTGGTCAAGGACCGGGTGGCGGTAGGCGATTCGCGGTGCCGGCCCATCGGCATCGGGTCGGGCGTACCGGCCCGAGTGGGTCAGTTGAAGGCCGACGACCTGATCGGGGTGCATGCGGGCGCGCAGGGCGGCGAACCCCGCCACGGTCGCCTCGTTCAACACCAGCTGGTGAGGGTTGGCCCGCCCCTCGGGCACCACCGCCGTGGCCTCGGCCCATACCAGCCCGGCGCCGCTCGACGCGAAACGATCCCAACGCCGTTCCACCAATTCGGTCGGGCTCCCGACAGCATCACCATCCCAACCCTCCATCGGCAGAACGGCAAACCGGTTGGGAATGGCAAGCTCTCCGACCGACCCGTCGACAATCGAGGTGGTCGAAGCCAGCGCACCGGTGGCTTGAGGCTCCGAGAGCGGCAGCGTGATCGAGAGCGAAGCGAGGTGGTCGGCCAGCGCCTCCACACTCTTGAGTTTCTTGACCTGGGTGAGTCGCTCCCGACCGGTCATGGCTCCACCACGCCGAGGCGGGTCGCGATACCCCGAAGGACACCATGGTCAAAGCGGGACCGCTGCACCGCGCCAAAGGGCACCGTGTCGCTGGCGATCCAGCCCCGCAAAGCCAAAAACATGGCTGCGTTGTGGCGGTATCCCGGCACCGGAGGCCGGAAGGCAAAGTGGCCGAGGTACTGCAGTGTGTCGTTGAGCTCATAGAAGCTCGGATCGCCCGCAGCCCACATCCGATCCCGTTCGGCGAAGCGGTCCGGCGCCATCGTCGACAACCCGAGGAGATAGTCGCTGCCATACATCACCATGTCGATGGCGAGGTCGTTCCCGGTCAACACCATGAAGTCGGGTCGAAGCTCATCGCGAATCGCCAACCGATCCCATTCGAGGGCCCGCTCCAACGATGAGTGCTTGGCGCCGATGCACTGTTCGATCGTCAACAGTTCCCGGTAGGCGTCCAGACCGACAACCCGGCCATAGGGCACAAACATCGAGCCCAGTTCGAACCCGATAAACCGGTCGATCACCGTGGCCAGATTGCGGTAGCTGTCGATCCAGCCCTCGTCGCCGAACCCGTTCAGGCCGTGGGACGGGAAGATCACCGGGGTACCGCCTCGACTGGAGATGGCCTCGGCTTCGGCCTCATAGGCGGCCAGATCAAACGAGTCGCCAGGAACATCGGGCACAAAGGCACCGGCCACAAAGTCTCCGTCGGCAATCGCTGAGGTCCGGTCCAACACCTCAGTGACAACCTCGGGCTCAAGAAGCTGGACAAACCCGGTATCCATATTCACCGCTGGCTTCAGCCCGGCTTCGACGGTGTTGGCCACTAACGTTTCAAAGCCGATCCAGTCGATGGTGCGGTCGGGCATATGGGGCAACAGCACCGCGGACATCCCGGTGATCGAGCGGCCCGGGCGGAGCCGCCCGGTAACGGGTATGGGCCGGTCGGCCGCGGATTCGGATGAATCAGCGGGTGGAGACGGAGATGCAGGGGTCGATGGCACGGTTCGACAATCGTAGTGACGATCAGGCCCGGCCGGGCGAGTTGTTGGTGCCCCCGAAGATGGCTGGTCCGGTCAGCTGAGTTAGTCTGGATGTACCAGCTCTCGCCCTCGGCTCCACAGGCGGAGGCGCTGGGCTAGGCGGGACAGGCGGGAGACCTCGGTGCGAGGAAGAACCGACAACCAACCGATTCGGATTCTGCTGATCAACCCCGCCGCGACCGAAAACTACTGGTCGCTCAAAAGCAGTGCCGATTTCAACGGCGCCACCGGGCTGATGCCCAGTCTGGCCCTGACCACCCTGGCCGCCCTCACCCCGGACGCCGAGACCCTGGGCGCCGAGGTTGAGGTCACGATCATCGATGAGGTCGACCGGCCCGTCGATGTCGATTTCGAAGCCGACATCGTGGGTTTCACCGGCTACGTCAACCAGATGGATCGGCTCTTCGAGCTGGCCGAGGTGTTCCGAAGCCAGCGAGGTGGCCAGGCTGACGGAAACGGCGACGGCCCGGCTGACGGGCCACTGGTGATCATCGGTGGACCCCATCCGAGCCTGGCGCCCCACCGCTACCGCGACCACTGTGATGTGTTGTTTGTGGGCGAGGCGGAACAGACCTGGCCCGAGTTTCTCCACGATTACGTGGCCGGCGCCATCAAGGCCGAGTACCACGCGGCTGGCCAGATCGACATCACCACCTCGCCCGTACCCCGCTATGACCTGAT
>CALAML010000009.1 GCA_937925845.1 uncultured Acidimicrobiales bacterium
GATGGTGAGTTTGAGGTCGGTCGGCTCGACCAGCCCAGCCACGGTAAGCCGGCCTCGGCTGCCGAGCCAGCGCAATGGCGCCCCCTCAAAGACCTCACGGCCGTAGAACCCTTCGCCGACAAAGACCGAGCCTGGCTCGACAGCGACCACATCTTTGGCCCGGAGCGTCGCCCGTGACCGGTCGTTGGCGTCCGCGTCCGTGATATCGGGATCGCTGTGCTCCGCCGCCGCGAGTACCGGCCAGCTGTCGCTCAGCGCCACCTCGTAGTGGTCGCCGCCGTTCACCACGACGGTCACCATGTGTTCGCGGGGTCTGCTGGGGGCTACCCGTTTCAGTGCGATCTCACCGTGGTCGCCCATCACCCGGAGGGTGTCGCTCGACGCAATCACGACGAGGCGGTCGGTCGGTTCGGCCAGCACTCCTTTGGCCACCTCCACATCGAGGTGATCGAGCACCGAGAATCGACCCACGATCGGTTGCAACAGTGCAATCTCTTGCGGCTGGAGGTCGCGTCGGGGGCCGGTGAGCTCCGTCGGCGTTCGGCTGGCTTGGCCGCCCGTCTCCTTCAGGGATGCGGTGTCGGTCATAGGGTCACCGCCTCGGCCCGAGCATCGTCCAGGTAGGCAACGATCGGCGGCTGGTCATCGATGGCAATTCCGGCGGCGTCGGTGGTCAGGGTGAGGTGCACAAACGGATCGTCGCCCCGCAGAGGGAGGCGAAGTTCGTAGCCGGCCTCGGCGTTGGCCGGAACATAGAACACGCCGGAATCGCCCTGGTTGGAACGCCATTCGAACTTGGTGGTCTTGGAAAAGATCGGGTCGACACTTGAGAGCGGGGTCAGCTTCAGGACTGCATCGCTTGGCCCGGTGCCGTTGGTTCCGACCGTGAGGTGCACCTTGTTGGTCATGGCCCCATGGGGGCCGAGGCCGGTGGTGGAGCGGTCGCTCATCTCCGCCATGAAGCGCTCGCTGAGCTTGGCCTGCAGCTTCGGCAACTTGTCCTGTCGCCGCAGCCAAAGGATCGCCGTCTCGTAGCCGTACACGCGAAGGACAGCAGGCGTGGCGGTTGAGGCCCGGCGGGCGCAAATGTGGCGAATCTCTTTCCAGCGGGCCAGGCCGCCCGACATCGTTTTGTTGGCGTCGTAGGCCCGGTTCTTCGACAGGCTGTGATCAACAAAGACGCTTGGCAGCGAACCGAGTCGAATCCAGAGGTCCCAGTCCATCACGTAGTCGAGTTCTTCGACCAGACCGCCATGGCTCTCCCAGGCGTCGCGTGTCCAAAAGCACGATGGCTGGTGCAGGAAGTTCCTTCGGTGGATCAGCTCGTAGAGGGTGAACGGGCTTACCCCTGAATCGCCGATGGGGCTTCCGTCTTCGGCGACGTTGTCGCCCCTGCCGTACACAAACTGCACGCCCGGGTTCTTCTCGAACGCGTCGAGTACCCGATCGAGGGCATCGGCGGTGAAGAGGTCGTCGCTGTTGAGCCAGCAGAGGATGTCGCCTTCGACCCGGCGGAAGCCCTCGTTGATGGCCCAGCTCTGGCCGTCGTCGGGCTCGGAGACCCAGCGGATGCGATCTCCGAACGATTCGAGCACCGAGACGGTTTCGTCGGTGCTGCCGCCGTCCATCACAAATAGATCAATGTCGAGGTGATCGAAGGCAAGCACGCTCTCGATCGCCTCGGCGATGAACCGGCCCTGGTTGTAGCTGGGCATGACGACACCGATCTTCATCGACGACACTTCACACCATCCTCACGAGGCCGTAGTGGTCGTCGTCGACGAAGAGCTCATCGATCACGACGTCGGTCGCCCGAGTGCCATCGGCGTTGCGGGCGAGGACGGCGAGCGATGCGGTTTGGGGTCCTCCAAACGGGATGTGGGCGATCGGCGCAATCAGTTCTTGAGAGCCGTTGCCGCCGAGTCGTTCGTGGCTGCCGACTACACCGTTGACCGCGATGGCGACGCTGCGGGCACCGGAGTCGGTGGAGCCGGCACCGGCGGTGGTGTGACACCGGAGCACGATTCGGTTCGGAGACCGCACGGTGACGGGGAGATGGACTTCGGCGGTGGGGATGCCCGGGGCCTCCAGCAGGATGGGCTGGCGGGCAAGGCCCTGGCTCTTGGAGGAGAGCGGTGCGGTCGCGGCCGGCGAGGTATCGACGGGCAGGGCCCTCGATGCTGCAGAGGCGTGGGGCTGACCCGAGACTTTGGCCGCAGCCAGTTCCGCCTCAACTTCGGCCAACACTTCGACGGTTCGGGCTGCGGTCCGAGCGTAGGTGAACCGCTCGAGTCGGTCTTTGTAGTCCGGGAGGGGAGCGGGCTCAGCCAGCGTCTGGATCGCCGTTGCGATATCGGCGGGCGAGTCGGGGTCGAAGTACTGCACCGCATCCCCGCCGACCTCTCGTAGCGCGGGGATATCTGAGCAGGCCACTCGGGTGCCGAGTGCCATGGCTTCGAGCACCGGTAGGCCGAAGCCTTCGAAGCGGGATGGGAGAATCAGGCCGAGGCTGCGCCGGTAGAGCCCGAGGATTTCGTTGCGGCTGACGTAGCCGAGGTGCCGGACCCGGCCTTCGAGCTGATGGGAGGCAATTGCGGATCCGATTCGACTTTCGAAGTCCTTGGTGGAGCCGGTCAGCACCAACTCGATGTCGAGGCCCTGGTCGAGGGCCAGACGGAAACCTTCGAGCAGACCCAAATGGTTCTTGTGGGGCCAGCTGTTGGCCGGGTAGAAGAGGAACGGCTTGGTGAGTCGGTGTCGCACTGCGGTGGCCCGGCCGAGGTGGGTTGCCTCGGCGGTGCTGATGGCGGCGCAGTCTTCGTTGATGCCGAGGGGTGTGGCCACAACCTTGGCCGGGGGAACTTCAGGGTAGGTATCGAGAATGTCGGTGCGCACCGCTTCGGAGATGGCGAGCACCCGCACTGAGTGCTCGATCGAGCGGCGGTAGCCAAGGAGTCGCGAACCCAGCTCGAAGGGATTGAACAGCTCGGGGAGGTGTTCGTGCTGAAGGTCGGGGATCGTGACGATTGTGGGCAGGTCCGGGTCTTGGGGCAACGCGTACATGAAGGGGCAGAGGACGAGGTCGACCTGTCGGGCCCGAAGCTTGAGCGCGATCGACTCGTCGGCCGGCACCGCCCGCCGACGGTAGGCGTTGGGGGAGAGGTCATCGCCGTCGTGGAGCAGTCGTTCCCACCGGGGCGACACTTCGGCCTCAAAGACCTGGTCGTTCAACGACGAGGTGATGAGGAGATAGTCGTGGGTGGTATCGGCGCCGAGTTCGCGCACCAGGTTCCGGGCGTAGTACTCCATACCTCCGGCCTGGCCGGGGGTCATCCACGCGACGTTGACGGCAACTTTCATTCGGGTAGTGGGGTGCCGATCATCTGCCGGACCCGCTCTTTGAAGAGCTCGACGGCCCGGTCGTAGATCTCAATGTCAGCGCCTGCGACCTGGCGCAGGAGCTTGATGGTTTCCGGTTCGAGGTCGTCGCGGGTGGTCGGCGTGGGGGCGGTGTTGGCGGTGCCGATCTGCCAAAACGGTTCGATGTTGAGTTCTCGGCTCAGCAGTAGAAGCGAGTACGGGAAGTATTCGGTGATGCCGAGCACTTCGAATCGCTCCAGCCGTTCGAGCGCCAGCTCCACTCGCTCCCGTCCCTGACGAGACGGCTTGGGTCCCTCTTCCTCGCCGCTGACGGTGTCGGTCAGCATTGAGATGTACACCTGGGTGCCGTAGCGACGTTCCACGAACTCGTGGAAGGTCATGGAGTTCACCGTTTCGTACATCGGGTCCTGGGGCCGACGCTTCTGGAAGCGATACAGCGAGAAGATCCGTTCGATCGGATGGCGCAGCATCGTCATCATGAGCGGTTTGTCCGAGAGTCGTTCGACCTGATCGAAGTAGATGTGGCCGTGGACGAAGTCGAACTGGTCGAGGTCCTCGCGCTCGGCCTCGCGCCATCCGGTGAGGGGGAGGCGGTTGCCCAGGATCGGGACTACGTGTTGGGCATACGAGGTGCCCGCAGTCTTGGGGAAGTGAAGGTAGACCAGCTGGCGGTCAAGGGAAACGGTGCTCACGTGGGTGACTCCGATGTGGGGTTCGGGTGGAGGTGGGCGGGGAAACGGGTGGAATGGAAAGGAATGAAAGATACGGAAACCGCTACCAGTAGTAACATGACTAGTGAGATGAGGACATTCTGGAGGGGTCCTTGAGCGGCGGAGATTGCCGTGACAGGAGCGCTCGGCGATGGGCTAGGTCTCCTCGCAACCGGTTTCGGATGAGGCTGGCCCGGATCAAACCTGCTTCGCCACCGATGCACAGGGCTGCCAGTCGGCCGGCGAGTTGATGGGGTCGGCCGACCGGGCGGGCGATTTTGGCCAGGCTGACTCGCGCTTCTCCCCACTGTCCGCCGCGGGCGGATCGGGCCGCTTCGAGGAGCCAGGTGGTGGTGGCTTCTGCCGCGAATGACTCTGGGGGGCTGTTTGTGCCGGAGTAGCGCTGGGAGATCTTGGCCAGCTCATCGAGACGGCGAGCGCCACCGACTGCAGTTTTCTGTTCTTGGTGGAGTCGTTCGAAGACCAGGTCGGTTTCGAGGTAGCACAGCGTGGCCACGTTGGCGGCCCGAATGAAGAAGTCGTAGTCGAAGACAAAGTCGAGGCTTTCGTCGAGTGGCCCCACCTCGTCAAAGAACTCCCGCGTCCAAAATGCTGCCGGCTGCACGATCGGGTCTTCGCGAAGAAGAACTTCCGAGTTGGCGGACCGTACGTGTTGTCTGGTGCCGTAGAAGCGGCCCTCGGCGTCGATGGCGACCGCGTCGCCGTAGACAAAGCGAACCTCCGGGTTTCGTTTGAGGAAACGATGGACCGAACGCAACGCGCCTCGGGTGTAGAGGTCATCGGCATTGAGCCAACAGAGGACTTCTCCCGAGCAGACACTGAACCCATGATTGATCGCGGCTACCTGGCTGCGACCGGGAAGGTCGATCCAGCGAGTAGTGATGTTGGCCGCCTCAACAATCTCCTGGGTGCGGTCGGTCGAACCGCCATCGACCACCAGCACCTCATAGCTGGCATCGAGTTGGGCCTCGATGCTGTCGAGTGTCTCGGCCAGGAATCGTTCGGCGTTAAACGTCGGGATCACAATCGAGAAGGTCAGATTTGTCATAGCCAACCTGCCTCGGCCGTCCAGGCCTCGACGAAGTCCTCGGGCTGAACCGCGAATCGAAGCTCGCCGTCGGTTATCCCGAGGACTCCAGCCCACTTCCGGGTGGTGCGTTTGAGGCTGGCAACGAGCTTCTTTTCTTCTTCCTGTTGGTCAGCCGCTGGCGCTTGGCAGATCACGAGCTGGAGGCGGTCCAGCCGACAGCGCAGGGCGATCTGCAGGTTTTCGACCACCAGGATGTGAACGGCCGAATCATCAACCAGGTGCGGTTGCTCCCCATGGCGGTAGGTCGCGCCCAGAACCTTGGACAGGGGCAGGTCATCCGGACTTACCCAGGCATCACCGAGTGCCGCCACGACACGGTCGACCGCGTCCGGCGAGGTCAACGACTGGTCGGTGAAAATCAGGAGCCGGGCCACAGCGGGAAACTCGAGCACTTCATACGGCCTGGCCTTGCCGAAGATCAGTCCGTAGTCGCCCTGGGCCGACAAGGCCGCTTTCCGCGCCGGGTCAAATACCGGACCCACAAACCGTTCTGGGCGTCGCGCCGCCGCCTTGGGTGGCGTCGGTGGCGGATCAGCGATGGCGCGATCTGGCTCATGGGTCTTGTCGGGGTTGGGCCCCGGAGCCTCTTCAACAAAGACTACCTCAGGGTCTTCCTCGACCAGGATGACGACAGGGTCTTCAACCGCTGAGGCCATCGTGGTGGTGGTGTCATCGGCCATGACCGTGATGTCGTCCTCAACGGGTGTGACGGTGGTGGAAACCGGGTGGATCTCGGCCGCGGATGAGGCTCCGGCCGATCCTGCGCCTCCTGCGGCGCTCTCGCCGATGGTGCCACCGAGGTCGCGGTCCAGTATCGAGACCACCTCGGTGGACGGCTCCGCAGCATCGAGATCGATCTCGGGTATCTCGAAGCTGGGAAGGGGATCAGCGACGTCGATCGTTGCCTGCACACCCCGGGTCGTCGGGACGCGACTCCTCCGGGGTGCGGCGGCGATGTCGTCGACCAGACGCTGAAAGGACAGGTAGCGGTCAATCGCTTCGCCGTGGCGGGCGATCGCCATCACTCGACCCGAGATCCGCTGGAGTGCGCCCAGCAGGAATCGGAGACAGAACACAAAGAGGATCAGCATCGTGACGTCGATGCCGAACCATCGACCAACGAGCAGCGCCGCTGCGCCGCAAGCCACAAGCGCGGCCTGGTTGAGGGCGCGGACCCGAGCTGGGCTGTTCAGAATCTGGTGGAGGGTGCCGTCGCTCTCTTCGGCCCGCTCGATGGCTTCATCCCAGCGTCCGCCGCTTGGTTCGGCTGGTGAAGCCGGTGTCACCACCAGATCGCGAACCTCCTGACGCTGCACCGCAAGCTGGCGCTGAAGCTCCTCCGCTTCGTCAGAGCGGCGCCGAAGCGGAATGGCGACAAGCAGGCCGAAGGGCACTGCAAGCAGCGACAGCTGCCAACTTGCGCCGATCATCAGTGTCATGGCCACGACCGCGGTGGCGGCCGGACCCAGAATCAGGAGCATCATGCGTGCCGCAAGAGCGACATCTCGCAGGTCGGAAACAACAACCTGGTGCAGGTGGACTTCCGGTCGGCCATCCACCCGAAGCTTCCAGTCGGCATTCTTGGGGTCTTCCACCTGAGCCAGCAGCTGGGACCGCAGCGGGGAGATCACCTTTGCCGCCAGTTTTCCGGCGCGCTGCTCGGCGTAGATCAGCGCGAGTCCGCCGGCGATTCCGATGGTGGCCACGATGGCCACAAAGCCCCACAACCCTCCGGTGCTTTCGAGCGAGAAGAGTTCGAAGCCGCGAAACTCGAGGGGTCGGCCGGTGTCGAGAGTACGCACGACCAGCAGGAGCGATACCAACGACACGATGGCGGAGATGCTGCCGAACCACTCAAGGAATCCGATCAGCACCATGCTCGGGGCGCTGGTCTTCCAGAGTTTGTGCCACAGCCAACGGTTGTGCTGGCTGCCGCCCGGTCCACCGCCAAACGCGGCGATGGCTTCGCGAAGACCCAGCCGGGTCCTGCTGCCCTCGGTTGTGTCAGCTACTTCAGCCACATTGCTTCTTCTTGCTTTCCCCGAAGCCAGTGCCGCCTTAGCCCGCCCTCGGGGTCGTAGCGATCGATCGGTTGGCCGGGCGCGCCGACGGAGAGTGAAGCCCGTTGCGGTCGTGGTTGTGCCCGAAGCGGTCGAAACGCTGGGCCGTAGCCGTGGGTTTCGGAGTCCTCGCGTCGGCATGGAAGAGGCGCCGGTCAGGTGGCGCGTTGATAGTCGGCTTCCACCATCAGCTCGACCAGGCCGCTGAAGCTGATCTCGGGCTTCCAGGAGAGCTCGCGCTCGGCCTTGGTCGGATCGCCGAGAAGGTGGTCGACTTCGGCGGGACGGATGAACGAGGGGTCGGTGCGAACATGGTCGCGCCAATCCATGTCGAGGCTCGAGAACGCGGCGACACAGAACTCTTCAACGCTGTGGTCTTCACCGGTGGCGATGACGTAGTCGCTCGGGGCATCGTTCTGCAGCATCAGCCACATGGCCTTGACGTAGTCGCCAGCAAAACCCCAGTCGCGACGGGCGTCGAGGTTCCCCAGCACCAGTTCGTCCTGAAGGCCGGCCTTGATGCGGGCCGCGGCCAGCGAAATCTTCCGGGTCACAAAGTTCTCGCCGCGGCGCGGCGATTCGTGATTAAAGAGGATGCCCGACACCGCAAACATGTCGTAGGACTCGCGGTAGTTGATGGTGAGGTGGTGGGCGTACACCTTGGCGCAGCCGTAGGGGCTCCGGGGGTGGAGCTCGGTGCTTTCGTTCTGCGGCGGGGGGGTGGAGCCGAACATCTCCGACGACGATGCCTGGTAGAAGCGGATCTCGGGGTTGTGGAGTCGGATCGCTTCGAGCAGGCGGGCCGCCCCGGTACCGGTGACATCCGCGGTGGACTCAGGGGTTTCGAAGCTCACGGCCACATGGCTCTGGGCCGCGAGGTTGTAGACCTCACCGGGGTTGGTTTCGGTGAGAAGACGGCTGAGCGATGCGCTATCGGCCAGGTCGGCGTAGTGGACATGGAGGCGCTCGGCGGCCTTGTCGCCGACCGTGCGGCGGACTTCGTCGATCCGCCAGTGGTTGTTCACCGATGAACGGCGGACGGTGCCATGGACGTCGTAGCCGTTCTCGAGAAGAAACTCGGCGAGGTAGGAACCGTCTTGGCCGGACAGGCCGGTGATCAGTGCCGTCTTGTTTGGGGGGGTGGTATCGGTCATCGGGTTCAGACTCCTCGTAGTTCGCCGCGGTCGTAGTTCTGTGCGAACCACTCGTAGGTGCTCTGGACTCCCTCAGAAAGCGGGATGGATGGCTCCCATCCCAGGTTGCGGAGTCGGGTGATATCGAGAACTTTGCGGGGCATGCCATCGGGCCGCGAGCTGTCGAATTTCAGCTCGGCCTCGGGGTAGACGACCTTGGCGATGGTCTCGGCCAGCTCCCGAATGGTGACGTCGACGCCGGTGCCGACGTTGACGTGATCCGAGCCGGAGTAGGAGTTCATGAGGAACACGCACGCCGAGGCCAGGTCGTCGACATGGAGGAACTCGCGGCGAGGCGTGCCGGATCCCCAGATCTCGACAGTGGCCTGGCCGGTGTTCTTGGCCTCGTGGAACTTGCGGATCAGCGCCGGGATGACGTGGCTCGCTTCGAGGTCAAAGTTGTCGCCGGGCCCATAGAGGTTGGTCGGCATGGCCGAGATGAAGTTGCAGCCGTGCTGTTCCCGGTAGAACTGGCAGAGCTTGATCCCGGCGATTTTGGCCACGGCGTAGCCCTCGTTGGTCGGCTCCAGCGGCCCGGTCAGCAATGCCGACTCCTCGATCGGCTGATCGGCGTTGCGGGGATAGATGCACGAGCTTCCGAGATAGAGAAGTTTGGAGACACCGACGGCTCGGCTGGCCTCCACCACGGTGGCGTGAATCATCATGTTGTCGTAGAGGAACTCGGCCTGACGGGTGGAGTTGGCCATCACGCCGCCGACGGTGCCGGCCGCCAAATAGACGTACTGGGGCCGGTTCCGCTCGAACCACTCGGTCACCTGCACCTGCAAACGCAGGTCGACCTCATCGCGGCCGACCGTCAAAACGTTGGTGTAACCGGCTTCTCCAAGCCGACGGAGCAGCGCCGAGCCGACGAGGCCGCGATGTCCGGCCACGAAGATCGGGGCATCAAGCGGTATCGGGCCGGGGCCCGAGTCCTGAGCGGCGGCGGTCGTTCGGGTCATGACCCCACAGTATTGGACACGATCGGGCTCGTGGGTTCATTGCGGCCATTGCCAAGCTTCCGTCGCTACGCCAAACTGTCTTGCTATATTCATAACTGGTCTTGTCGTTGATTCGACAACCGTGGCGTGGGTACGCAATGGACAGAAATGGACAGAGTCGTCCGTGACCATTGGGGTCCCCCGTTTTGCGCTCCACCCACACCAACAAGCCGGTATCGCCGAGTCGCTGGTCTTCGAAGAAGATCCTTCGCAGCGGCGTCGAGTTGCTATCCCTCGACATCTTCGGATTCGCCCTCAGCCCGGCCATGCTCGATCGAAGCGACATCCATCGCCTGGTTCAGACGTTGCTTCAGCAGGAAACGCCCTACGACGTTCCCGACTATCTGCAGCGTCGGACACGAGCCGAGCGGTCTGCCCTTCACGACGCGTTGAGCCAGGACCGACGAGGCATCGCCATGGCCGAGGTGGCA
>CALAML010000010.1 GCA_937925845.1 uncultured Acidimicrobiales bacterium
ATCGACAGCGGGGCACTCACCGGCTCGGGTGACGAAGCCGGCTCGGCAACCGGAGTATTCGACTCGGGGGTTTGCGGAGACATCGACCAACCAGGGTACTGTCGCACCAGTGCAGCCACCCTCATCAGTTTCCCCAGTCGCTTCGTCGACAGCCCCAGCCGCCGCTCCAAAAGCGGCTGCGGCCCCGGCTCAACCCCGGTACGGCACCATCGTCAAACACCTGAAGAACCGGATCGAAACCGCAGCGGAACTGGCGGCCAAGCTGCCCGACGACACGCTGCACCACCTGGCCGCCGCGCTCAGCGACGAAGCCCGGAACCGGGCCATCGAAGGTGGCGACCAGCAGGCGGTCATCGCCGATGGCTTCGAAACCGGGTTCGCCAACAACGGCCTGGCGGTACTGCCATGGATCTCCCAGCCCTTCATCGTGGTGCCCGGCGGTCTGGTGGGCAAGAACCGGGGTTCGCACAAATGCCGCTTCGCCAGCGTCAACGACGTGTGGATCTGGGAGTGCGGAGAGTTGATCGAAGAAGAGAAGCGGTCAACGCCCGGCACCGGCGAGGGATTCCGAGCGGTAGCGCTTCTGCCCATCATCGAAGGCATGGAGATCGACGTGGTGCAGGGCAAGAGCCGGGGTGGCCAGCACTCGGTCGACCTGGTGGTCTCGTTCGAAGTGCGTCGGGGTGATCTGATCGAGGTCAGTCAGCGGACCGTGAAGCCGGCGGGGATGCGCTAGGAGTCGCTCCTCGGCTCCAAGCGGGCGCTAGCCCATCATCGGGTGGTTCTGGAAGAACTCCCACATCACTACGTTGGCGTCGATCACGCTGGTGGTGGGCCCGACGAGATCAACCAGGCTGGCGCTGAACTCGCTGCCGGGCCACGAATGGCCGCCGCCTTCGATCACGTACAGCTGAACCTCAGCATCGTTGTCGCATTCATCCCAGGCCAACAGTTCGATGGACTCGTCGGATTCGGTCCGGGCCACCTCGGTGGTCGCAACCGTGGGATCACAGCCGTTGCGCTCGGCCCAGAGCTCGGCCAGTTCGGGAATGCTCGGCGCATTGTCGGACTCCACCAACACCTCACTCAGCTCGGCGTTGGTGGTGACCGTGGAATCAACCGAGGTTGGTGGCGCCTCCACCTCAGCGCCCTCATCGGCGGTCGTGGACGTATCGGTCGCTTCGGACCCGCCGGTCTCACCGGTCTCACCGGTGTCACCTGTTTCGGTGATCTCGGACTGCGTTCCGGCACCGGTGGTCTCGCCGATGGTGCTGGTGCCATCGGCTGACGGAAGATCGGCAACACTGGCGCCGAAACCACCCTCGAAGCTCACGAAGGTGTCGGCGGTGCCATGGAAAGCCACCACCGGAACCGGTCGATCCGGCTCGCACCCGTCGATCGCAAACATACCGGCCACCGTGGCCACAGCTGCTAAGCGATCGGAGTACTCACAGGCAATTGCCGAAGTGAGAAAGGCACCGTTGGACAGGCCAGCGGCAAACACCCGGTTGGTGTCGATACACGAGCTCTCTTCGAGCTGATCCAGGAGCGCCCCAACCAAAGCCAGATCCTCCGATCCCTTCGTGAAGTTCCATAGCGGGACCGGCCCCGAACCCTGCGGGGTGACGGTCACAAACCCCTCGGTGGCGCCAAAGCCGCTCAGTTCGGACATGACGGTGTGGACCCGGGCCCCGGAGCTGTAGCCATGGAAGTCGATAATCAGCGGGAGCGGTCGGTTGTCGGCGGTCGGGGGGACGGTGACAAAGTAAGCCCGAGCGGTGTCGCCGACCTGGAGCGGCTGCATCTGCTCGGGGTTCGGCGTGGGCGATGACGTCGAACAGCCGGCCGAAGGTAAGGGTGGAATCGCGTCGGGGTCGGACTCGCCGGCCGTATCCGTCGCAGCGTCGTCGTCATCTGCAGAGTCACCATCTGCGGTGTCACCGGCTGCTGCGGCACCCTCTGCCGAGTCGTCGGTACTTTCGTCAGGGTCGTTGTCGTTGCTGTCGCTGGTGTCTTCGGCCTCCCGGTCGTTTGTGCTGTCGTCTTCGCCCTCGGTGGAGTCCTCGTCCTGAGACGCCGCAGATTCGACCTCGGCCGAATCTTGTGCACCGGTGCTGTTCGACGCGGTGTCGCTCGAACCGCAGGCGGCGAGCGCGAGGACCAGCGCGACAACAAGCGGCAGGGCGCGGAACACGGAAACCGGGAGCGGCCTCAGACGGGTTGATACGACGGTGATCGCATGCACAGGAAACGGGCCTCGAAAGGAGATGGCCAGACAACGACCCGGCACTGGTCGGCCGATCTCACCGCTTCATAAGCACACGGCGGGCCTCGCCTTGCCAGCGGTGAAGGTTCTAGCCCTCAAGCACTGCGGCGCCGAACTCCCGGCTGATGTTGGGGCTGACCATCGCGTGTTGGGTGCCGGCGTGAATATCGCGGAAGCACCGCTGCAAGGCGCCATCTCGCAACGCGGTGGTGCCAGCCAGGAGGTAAGCCCCCTGAATCACGTCAGCTGCTTCCTGGGTGGCGTGAACCGTAGCCATGCGGCAATCGAGCGAGCGGGCCGGGTCAGGAGCCTCCCCCTGCTGGTCAGCCTCGATGGCCTGGGCTTCGGCCTCACCGAAGCTGTTGTACACCCACGCCCTCGACGCGCAGTAGCGAGCCTCCAGCTTGGCCACCTGCATGACCACGTGCTCGGAGCCCACCAGCGTCGATGGTGCGCCCAGTCGCTGCTTGGTCTGAGCGATGTCGACCAGCTCATCGATGGCCCGCCGCATCAGGCCCAGGGCCCAGGCGGCGTGGCCGAGCGCCGTCAACGGCAACACGCCGAGGTCATAGGCCGGGCCACCCCGATGGCGGGTGATGTCGAAGAAGTCGAACGAAGCCTCGGTGGGGATAAACACATCGTCGATCGAATAGTCCCAACTGGCGGTGCCGGTCAGACCCAACACCTCCCAGTTCCCCTTCAGCTGCACCTCGGACTTCGGCATCATAAAGAACCGGTAGCCGGCCGGGCTGTCATCGGCGGGTTGGGTGAAGGCCCCGGCCCCGGCCCAGGCGGCGTCGTTCAAGCCGCTGCCAAACTGGTAGTCGCCGGTGAGGCGATAACCGCCTTCAACCTCCACCGCGGTGCCTGCCGGTGCGAACTGGCCAGCCACACGCGGCACGCCATCGGCGAAGGCCTGATCGGTGAAGCTGTCGGGGCACCAGGCGGCGAAGTAGGCCGATGCACCAGCCGACGCCATCAGGCACCAACCGGTCGATCCATCAGCGCGGGAAACCTCGGCAAAAAGATCCAGGTTGTCGACCAGGCTCAGCTCGGCCCCGCCGACCTCACGCGGCGCCATCGCCGAATACAAGCCGGCCTCGGCCATGGCAGTGACGGTTGCCTCCAACACCGGCCCACCATCAGCCTTGGCCGCGTTGGTATCGATCAGAGAAGCAAGATCGCGGGCCCGATCCAGCAGTTCCGCCTGTTTCTCCGACATAACCTGACCCCCTGGCCCCGACAGGGCCGATCAACCGACACCTTTGAGGGTAGGTGCTCAACAGCCGTGGAGCACGGTCCAGGGGGTTCTTGGCTAGTAGTCGATCGTCGAGTGGCCGAGTGGCCGAGTGGCCGAGTGGCCTAGTGCTCGACGAGTGAACCGTCGATCACCTGGCGCTGCGGCGGTGTTGGCGGCCGGACCGTTGGACCCCACGGTGAGTCGTAGGGGGACCGGGCATCCGACGACGACACCGAGCCGGTCGGCGGAGCCATTGACGGAGCCATTGGATCTGGCGGGGGCGAGGTCGGCGGTCCCTGCGGGTGGAACTGGCGACCGAGGGTGGCGCCCAGGAGATCGGCCAGGTGGGCCGGGGCGCCCCAGGGCTGACCCTGCTGGGCCCGAGCCAGTGCTTCCCGGCGACGAATAGCGTGGCGAGCGGCCCGGCGTTCGGCGGCCGCCCCTCCGCGAATGAAGAAGCCGATCAGCACGGTGAAGATGCCGTTGTTGCCGGTGAGCATCAGGAAGAGGCCAAAGGCGATCAGCACCCCGCCGAGAACCCGACCCACGCCGGCGGCGCTGATGGTGGCGGTCTCTCGATCGTCGCGA
>CALAML010000011.1 GCA_937925845.1 uncultured Acidimicrobiales bacterium
ACCGCAACCTCAAACTTCGGGGTGAGCCGCCGCGAAGGACACGACTCCTCCGGCTTCTACCAACGCTTCACCCCACCGCAAATCTCCGACGACGCCGAAGTCAACCGGCCCCTCGCCACCGACACCATCTGGGTGGGCGACGCCCGCGACATGGACACCTATGGCTCGGTGGCCGACAACTCAGTCGCCCTCGTGGTGACCTCACCGCCATACTTCGCAGGCAAGGCCTACGAAGAAGACCTCGGCCAAGACGGCATACCGGCCAGCTACCTCGAATACCTCGAACTACTCGAGGGTGTGTTCGCCGAATGTGTCCGCAAGCTTGAACCGGGCGGCCGAATCGCGGTGAACGTGGCCAACCTCGGCCGCAAGCCCTACCGCTCACTGTCGGCCGACGTCATCGGCATCCTCGAACGACTCGGCCTGCTGCTGCGAGGCGAAGTGATCTGGCGCAAGGCCGAAACCCCTGGTGGCAGCTGCGCATGGGGCAGCTTTCAGCGGCCGGCCAACCCGGTTCTGCGAGACACCACCGAACGCATCATCATCGCCAGCAAGGGCCGGTTCGACCGCGCCGTCAGCCCCGCCGACCGCCTGGCCAACGACCTGCCGGCCCAGGGATCGATCCTCGCCGACGAGTTCCTTGAGGCCACCAGCGACGTGTGGGACATCCCACCCGAAAGCGCCCGCCGAGTCGGCCACCCGGCCCCGTTCCCAGTGGAGCTGCCCCGGCGGCTAATCGAACTGTTCACCTACGTCGACGACCTCGTGCTCGACCCCTTTATGGGAGCAGGTAGCACCGCCATTGCCGCAGCGCTGCACGACCGACGCTTCATCGGCTTCGACACCGACCCCGCCTACGTCGAGTTGGCCAACTCCCGGTTGGCCGAAGCCCTCGACGCGGCGGCAGCAAACTCCCAGGTGCCACCCACGATCGTGCCGGCCACCAAAGACCACCGACCGGCTAAGCACAACGACGACCTCGGCTTTCCCTTCGACGCCATCCAGAGCGGACGCAAAGCCACAGACATCGGCCTTGAAGCGCTCGAACGAGCGGGCTTTACCAACATCGTGCGAAAAGCCCGGGTGGCGGGAACCGAAGTCACGTTCAAAGCCACCGACCAACTCGGCAACGACTGGCTCTTCGAAGTCTCGGGCACCCTCACCGCATCGCGACCCGGACAACTCCGCACCGACCTACTGATGAAGAGCCTCACCAAGGCGCTCATCATCGCCGGCGAGATCGACAAACCGAACCTGATGCTGCTCACCACCCACCGCCCCAAACCCCGCAGCCCGGGTGGCAAAGCCCTAGCTGGTGCTCGCCATCAGCGACTGATCGCAGCCACCATCGAACTACTAAACCAGGACGACCTCGACCAACTCAGTCGGGCCGCCGAATTCGGCCCGGACTCGCTCGAACCGGACCCGCTCAACCCGGACTGACCGCCGGTGTGCTGAGCTGGAAACAGGCTTGACCCGTCTCCGGACGGCGACGGCAACGCTCACAACCGCACAAGCACGATCAGCGCGACAGGAGACTGGAGGCGACGATGGCAGATGCGAAGACAACAGTGACCGAACTCGTGACCGCCCTCGGCATGCTGCGAGGCGACCGCAGCCTCGACGACGCCCTCGACGGTGACGCACCTCCGCAGCTGGCCAACCTGGGGCGCTACGACTGGGAACGGCTCAGCGATTGGCGCGGCGCCGGACGCTATAGCGCCGAATACGAAGCAGCGTTTCGCAACGGTCGCTGGTTCGCCGAAAGCCCCGAGGGTCTGGCCGGGCGGCCGGTACGCCGACTCGAATGGAAGGGCAGCCACCGGGCCCCCGGCGACGAAGTGGTTCCCGCCGATCTTCGGGTCGATCGGGTGTGGCTGGTCAGCTGCAAGTACCTATCGAAGAACATCCACAACGTCGCTCCCGCCCGACTGTTCCAACACCTGCTGCTAAGCATCGACGGCCACGACTCCAGCGACTGGTATTACGCCACCGCCCCCAAGGCGTTCCAGCACCTCTATGAACAGGTATGTGAAATTTGTGAGCTTCGCAACATGCCCGGCGACGTGGGAGACCTCACCGGCGCCGACCGCCAGCGCATGAAGGGGTCGATGAAACGATACGCCCGCAAGAAGCTGCCAGAACCGGCCAACGCGGCCTACGAAGAACTGATCGTGGCCGTCAGTCGAGCCTCCGCCGACCGGTGGCGGGCCCAACTCGGAAGCGTGGCCCGCCAGGAACGCATGCTCTGGCGCCTACTGCGGCTGTGCTCAGCCCCCTACTTCATCCTGGGCAGCACCGTCGGCACGAACGCTTCCGAGTTCCTCCGACTCCGGATCGACACCCCGTGGGACTGGCGCCAGCACTTCGAGTTCCACGAACTGATCGTGACCCCAACCGGCGTCGGTCAACCCCAAGTCACCTGGACCGCCACCCTAGAAGAACGAGAAACCGGTCAAGAACGAACCGTTTCCGGACGAGTCGAGATCCGCTGGAGCCACGGCCGGTTCTCCGCACCCCCTGAAGCCAAGATCTACCTCGACACCCCCCACCGCGAAGTCCCGGGCTACACACCCCTAGACGAACCAGCCAACGCCCAACTGTTTTAGGTTGGGTCCTCCTGCGCGTTTGGCAGTTTTGGGTACCGTCCTCTGACGCGTTTGGCACCTGCGGGTTACGTCGTCGCGGCGTTGCACCGCCATCCGGGCGGCCGTTCCGGAGCCACGGAGGCTCTTGGCCCCGCACCCGCTCGCATGCCCTTGAGGGCATGATCGCATGCTTGGCCTTTTCCTGAGGAGCCTGGCTGGTTCTCTGGTTGCTTGGGCTCTTGGATTACGCCCTCCTGCGCGTTTTGCAGTTTGGGTTGTGTTTTGTTTTGGGTTTTGATTACATGATTACATGCTTACTCACATGTATATGTTGCACAAGAAACATCCTTCCATGTCGCCTTCTGGGTCGGGCAGCAGCCGGGGGCGGGGGCGGAAGCGTTCCCGATCCTCCGACAAGGAGCCTCCGGCCCTCACTGCGGCCGATGCTGCTGCCTGGTTCGCCGGGCGACTGCCCGATGACTGGTTTGTTGAACCCCCAACCGTTGAGGTGGACCGCGACGAGATCCTGGTGGTTGGCGAGTTGCCCAAGCCGAAGGTCAGTCGTTCCAAGGCTGACGACAAGGACGCCGATGACGAGCTCGACCCCGAGGTAGCAGCCAACGCCCGTATCGCCGGCTTTCGTGAGGACACCCGCGAGCAGCGCATGGCCATCGCCGATGAAGCGCAGCGACGGTTTGGCCGCACGGTGAGCTGGGGCGCGGCCTGCGGCGAGACCGAGATCCACTTCACCGTCGCCAACGTGCCGGTGATGACCCGCCTCCACCTTCCGGAGCGACAGGTACTCGACACGCTGATCGAGTCCGGGGTGGCCCGGAGCCGAAGCGAAGCGCTGGCCTGGTGCGTCAATCTTGTTGGCAAGAACGAAGCCGACTGGATCGACAAACTCCGCTCGGCCATGGCGGCAGTAGAAGAAGTCCGTGACGAAGGACCGGCCTCCGGCTAACTCCACCCAACCGAAATGTCGGACACTGAGCCTGATTACGCGCGTCAGCTTGCGACATTTCGATCGAACGGGGAGTCTGACGCCGCGGGTTTGGTGGCCCCTAATTGACCGCTCGGTTAGTTTCTAGTTGGGACAACCGAGGGGGAAACATGGCATTCGACTACACAGGCAAAACCGCGTTGGTGACTGGTGCGTCATACGGACTCGGCGAGGTCTTTGCTAAGGATCTGGCTGCCTCCGGGGCGGAACTGGTGCTTACGGCGCGAAGCAGCGAGCTGCTCGAAACCGTGGCCCAGGCCTGCCGCGAGGCCGGGTCGCCGAAGGTCACCACCGCCACCGGTGATGTGTCGGTTGAGGCCGACGTGGTGGACGTGGTGGCCAAGGGCATAGAGGCCCATGGCCGAATCGACCTTCTCGTGAACAACGCCGGCGTGGCCGACATGCGCGGGGTCCCGCCGGAAAAGTTCGACATGGACACCTTCAACTGGATCCTGTCGGTCGACCTCAACGGCGCGTTCATGATGCTGCGCGAATGCGGACGACACATGTTGGCCAACGGCGGCGGCTCGGTCGTCAACATCTGCTCAATCATGGGCAACGGCGCCAACGAACTCAGCGTCATCCCCTACACCGCCGCCAAGGGCGGCCTCCGCAACCTCACACTGCAGCTCGGATGTGAATGGGCCGATCGGGGCGTGCGGGTGAACTCGGTCTCCCCGGGCTTCATCCTGACCGACATGATTCGGGCCGCCGTCGAAGGCACACCCAACGCCGACTACATCGCCAGCCGAACGCCGATGCGCCGGATGGGCGAAGCCCAGGAAGTCTCCAACGCCGTGCTCTTCCTCGGATCCGACCTGGCCAGCTACATCACCGGGGTCGACCTCAACGTCGACGGCGGCACCAATGCCGGCAACGGCTACTACCAGGTCCAGCCGATCCATCACGAATGGAACACCGGCGATGCCGCCCTCAGCCCAGGCGCCTACGGCGGCCTCACCGCCCGACCCGAAGGACTCGAAGCCATGGCCGGGGGCATCCCCGGCGTGCACTACCCACTACCAGAAGCCGGGGGCGAGTGAGCGTGGGCACCTCGGCCCTGTTCAGCCGACCCCTCTTCCAACAGGCCTACCTCGTTACGAACCTCGACGAGGCCTGCCACCAGTGGGCCGAGCTCTTTGGAGCCGGTCCGTTCTTTGTGGCCCGGCATCACCAGACCGACCGCTTCTCCTACCGCGGCGAACCGATCGAGGCCGACGTCTCCTACGCCTTTGGCTACCTCGGGGACACGATGATTCAGTTCATCGAACAACACGACGACCAGCCCTCGATCTACCGGGATATGTACGCCGCCGGAGAGGAGGGCTTCCACCACGTCGCCACCCTCGTCCCAGCCAAGGATTTCCAACAGGAGAAGCAGCGGATCATCGACATGGGCTTTCCCCTGGCCTGTGAGCTCTATGCCGATGGGGTTGATGCCGCCTACCTCGACACCCGATCAGCAATCGGCTGCTTCACTGAAATCCACGGCGACCCACCCCGTATCCTCCACACGTTCCATCATTGGAAAGAGACCCACCGCCGATGGGACGGCAGGGACCCAATCATCGAACGCAGCTAGCGATGGGCGCTTGCCTGGCGTGAATTGCCTTGGGAGGCTGGACCGGTGATCTATGACTTGTCCCCGCCGATCTCACCGGAGCTCGCGGTATGGCCCGGCGACACGCCCCCGTCACGCGAGGTCCTTACCGAAATCGATGACGGCGACAACATTCGGCTGTCGACGCTTCGCGCCACCGTCCACCTCGGCGCCCACGCCGATGCGCCCAACCACTACACCGCCTCCGGAGTATCGATCGACAAGGTGGCGCTTGAGCCCTATCTGGGGCCAGCACAGGTGATCCGACTCGCCTGCGAACCGGCCTCAACGATCCGACCGGACCAGCTCCCGCCGATCGACGCGCCACGGCTGTTGATCGACACCGGCACCTTCGCCGATCCGAACCGGTGGACCGACGACTTCGCCGTCCCGGCCCCGGAGACCATCGACTTCCTGGCCGCGGCTGGCGTGATGCTGATCGGACTCGACTCGCCCAGCGTCGACCCGGCCAAATCCAAAGATCTGCCCGCCCACCAGCGACTCGCGGCCAACAACATGGCCAACCTCGAAGGGCTGGCGCTGGCCCACGTTCCTGAGGGTGTGTATCAACTCAGTGCGCTACCGCTGCCCCTGGTTGGCTTCGACGGCAGCCCGGTGCGGGCGGTCCTCTTTTCGCCGCCCACATAGTTCAGAAGGTCCAGTTTCCCGGCAAATTCGCTGTATTTCCGGGGTTACAGGGATCAAAACTCGCCCGGCCCGGTGTGATCTTAGGTCATCCGAGCCCTACCTTGTCAGGATGGCTCGATCTACGACCGGCTCCGCCACCGCGCGCAAATTCGCCTCTGCGTGCCTGCTTCTGGCTCTCCTTGGCGCCTCATGTGGTGACAGCTCCGACTCCGCCAGCGACAACGCTGACGAAGCGGTCGCCGCCGAAAGTACAGACGCCGATGACCCATCGGATGACGCCAGCACCGACGACTCCGACGATGCCGAATCGGAAGAGTCCGACGAGGACGAGGATGGCAGCGACACCGACGACGAGGCCGAAGGCGACGACGGCGAAGAGGAAACACCGGTCGAGCCCGAAAGCACCACCGACGACGACGGTGAAGACAGCGACGCCAGCGATGACGGCGGCGACAGTGACGCAGGTGCCGACGAAGCCGAGACCGACACTGACGGTGGCGACACCCAGGACGATGACGCAGCTGGCGACGAGGCCAGCGATGGTGAAGCTGACACCGACGACAGCGACGACCCGGTAGCTGACCCAACCACCACCACCGCGCCCGCCACCACTACCACCGCAGCAGCACCGGCAGCGCCAGCGGAAACCACCACCACAACCGGAGCCCCGGCAACCACCACCACGGCCGCGCCCGCCACCACAACCACCGCAGCACCAACCACCACCACGACGGCGGCACCCACAACCACCACAACCGCCCGACCGACCACCACCACCACGACGGCTCGGCCGACAACAACAACCACCACGACCACGGCCCCGGCTCAGCCCAGCGTGCTGAACTTCTCCGCCCCGAAGATCGGAGGTGGCACCTTCAACGGAGCCGATGTGAAGGGTGATGTCATCCTCTGGTTCTGGGCCCCCTGGTGACCGATTTGCCGTAACGAAGCCCCTGCGGTCGCAGAGGCAGCAAGAGAACTCGGCAACGACGTCACCATCATCGGCGTCGGAGGCAACTCCGGAACGAACGAAGACGAGTACGCCGCCTTCGTCAACAGCACCGGGGTCGACGGCTTCACCCACATCTTCGACCCGTCCGGTGAAATCTGGCGGAGCTACAGCGTCTTCAGCCAGCCGTCGTGGGCCTTCATCAACGACGACGGGGATATCAACACCATCGCCCGCAGCCTGGGCCGCGACACCATCATCGACGAGGCCAACAAGCTCCGTAACAGCTGATCTGAGCACAAAAGTTGGGGGTGTTTGGGGTCTGACTCCGAACGACCCAACTTTTGGCCTGCCCTATAGGGTTCGCATCTATGAGCATCGATCTGCGCAGCGACACGGTGACCAAACCCACGGCCGCTATGCGTCAAGCCATGGCCGCAGCCGAAGTTGGCGATGACGTCTTCGGCGATGACCCCACGGTGAACCGACTCCAGGAGTTGGCGGCGGAGACCCTCGGCAAAGAAGCAGCCCTCTTTGTACCTTCGGGAACCCAGAGCAACCTGGTGGCGATTCTGGCCCACTGCCAGCGCGGCGACGAGTACATCGTTGGCGATACCGCCCACACCTACCGCTACGAGGCGGGCGGCGCCGCGGTGCTGGGTAGCGTCCAGCCCCAGCCGATCCCTTTCGAGCCCGACCACACGCTGTCGCTCGACAAGGTGGCGGCGGTGATCAAACCGTTCGACCCCCACTTCGCCCAGGCTCGGCTGCTGTGTCTCGAAAACACGGTGCACGGCCAGGTGACATCGCTGGACTACCACCGGTCGGCCCAGGCCTTTGCTCAGGAACGAGGCCTGGCGGTACACCTGGACGGTGCCCGGTTGGCCAATGCAGCGACGGCCCAAGGCATCAAGATGGCCGACTTGGCCGCTACCGCCGACACGGTGTCGCTGTGTTTGTCGAAGGGCCTCGGCGCGCCGGTGGGTTCGGTATTGGCCGGCCCAGCCGAGATCGTGGCTGAGGCTCGCCGGTGGCGCAAGATGGTGGGCGGCGGCATGCGCCAGGCCGGCGTACTCGCGGCAGCCGGCATCATGGCCCTGACCGAACATGTGGACCGCATCGCTGACGACCATGCCAACGCCGCGGCCCTCGGCGAAGGTCTTGGCGCGCTCGAGGGGTTCGAGGTGGCGCCAGTGCAGACCAACATGGTTTTCCTCACGGTCGACCAGCCGGAAGCGCTCGTGAGCCACTTTGCCGCACGCGGGATCGTGGCCCTAGCCGGCTCACCGATGCGCCTGGTAACCCACCTCGATGTCGACGCTGAAGCGATCGAGCGGGTGATCGGCGCCGCCACCACCTTCACCAACCAGTAGTTGCGGCGACATGAGTAGCTTCAACGAGGCCGATGGTGGGTTCGCCCGCAACGTGCTCCTTCGCCTAGCTTCACACTGATGTTGGCCCTTCAGGTTGAGCGATCCGAACTGCGCTACGCCATGGCCGCGGTGTCTTCGCGGTTGCGGCCCGGCGCTGGAGCCCGAGTGGGTCCACTCAACCTGGTCGACACCGATCCACCGGAACTTCCGGGCGACGACTGGGTTCACGTGTGGCCCCGTCTCACCGGTATCTGCGGATCAGATCTGGCCACGGTCGAAGGCCGCTCGTCGAGGTACTTCGAACCGTACGTGAGCTTCCCCTTCACCCCCGGCCACGAGGTGGTGGGCGAGCTGGCCGATGGCCAGCGGGTGGTGATCGAACCGGTACTGGGCCATGAGGCTCGAGGATTTGAACCGCCGTTCCCGGGAGCGGCACCCGGCGATGGCGACGACTACCGCCACCTGGTCGGTGGCCCCCTCGAACCCGGCATCCAAACCGGCTTCTGCGCCAGCACCGGAGGCGGCTGGTCGACCCAAATGGTGGCCCATCACTCACAGCTCCACCGGATCGACGACTCCATCAGCGACGAAGCGGCGGTGCTGATCGAACCGGTCGCCGGTGGCGTGCACGCCGCTCTGAAAGGCCGCATCAACGACACCGACGTGGTTGCCGTGCTCGGGGCGGGCACCATGGGCCTGGTCACCGTCGCCGCGGTACGCCAGCTCTGCCCACCCAAAACCCTGATCGTTGGCGCCCGCTATCCGGTTCAACGTCGTTTCGCCCAGAGCCTCGGCGCCGACCTCGTCGTCGCCCCTGACGAACTGGCGCGAGCGGTACGCCGAGCCACCGGCTCCTTCGCCATCGGGTCGGCCCTATCGGGCGGAGCCGATGTTGTGATCGACGCCGTCGGCTCCTCAAGCTCGATCGAGGCGGCGATCGGCATGTGCCGGCCCCGCGGTCGGGTCGTGCTTTTGGGCATGCCCGGAGCGGTATCACTCGACCTCACCGCCCTCTGGCACCGCGAAACCGAGTTGGTTGGCGCCTACACCTACGGCACCGAGACCACGCCGTCGGGCGACACCAGCACCAGCTTCGCCCTGGCTCAGCAGATGCTCACCAACGGCGACATCGGCGAGCTGGTCAGCGCCACCTACCCCCTCAAGCGCTACGCCGACGCCATCGCCCACGCCAGCCAAGCGGGCGGCCGGGGCGCAATAAAGGTGGCCTTCGATCTGCGGGATGAGCCCAATCGAGGTCTGCCCAAGGCCTGACGGCCCCAAGTGGAGTATCCCAACGCCACCGCACCCCGTTAGGTAAGCAGCAATGCGGCGACCACGCCGATTACCGCTGCAGCTGTCGCCAACACCACCTGGCCCCGCCAGCCGGCGACCATACTGTCGGGTGCCCGCCGACTGGCACCCACCGGCATCAGACCGCCACTACCGGCCCTTGCGTTCAGCTGAACCAACAGCACACCGGCGATAGCGCTGATCGCCACCTTGACGAGGTAGCTACGACCCAAGCCGGTCGAAAGGAGATCGCCGAGACCGTCGAGTCGATCCACCAAAGCCACCACACCGGAAAGGGCGAGAACGATCAAGGCCCCACCGGCCATGCGGGCAGCCGACACCATCACCAGGCCACGCCGCAGCGAACGACCCTTGTCGATGCGCAAGCCACAAACACTCAGCAAGGCCACCCCAACCCCGAGCCACAGCGCCGCCGCCACCTGATGGGCGGCCAGGGCCAGGTAGGCCAGCGGCCCCCGACTCGACCCGTCCGACGAACTCAGCACCACCATCGAAATCAGCAAGAGTACCGACCCGACAATGGCCACCGGCACCCGCACCACGTGTAATCGCACCGCATCGCGCGGCGCCAGACTTCGGGGATCGACCCCAGGCTCCAGGAAACTGGTGTCGACCACCGGGTCGATCGGCTTGGCTGCCTCATAGCTGCCCAACGCCAGGATCAGGCCGCCGAAAGCTCGAAGCACCAGCGCAAAACCGGAAGCGGAAGCCAAGACGTCGGTGAGCACATCCCAATCCAAAGCGGCGCCCACCCGAGCACCGGACCGTACGGACAAGACCAGGATTTCCACCAGCGACACAACGATCAAGAGCAGTCCGAGCCGCCGCAGCATGATGACCAGCCGGCGCATCTCATCCAGCCCGCCTCGCTGGGCCACCGCCAGAAACACAAAGACGCCCACGGCACTGGCGGCCAATAGCCAGCCAAGGAAACGGGCGATCGCGGTGACGCCACCATAGGAACGGGTCGGTTCGTCAGCACGGTCGGGAGCTGGAACGGTCGGGGTGACTTCGGGCTGCTGGGGATCGAACGCAAACGAGGTGAGACCGCTGGCGGTGATATCGCCGTCGCTACGGACCTCCCAGCTCACCTGGTACTCGCCCGCAGCCAGCTCGGACAGGATCAGGAGTCGCACCGTGGTCCGGGCATTGTCGACGGTGATTCGCACCGGCACTTCCGCACCGGTTGCATCATTCAACGTCGACCCGCTCAACAGCGCGAGGACCGGCTCGGAGAACTCCAGGCGAACCTCTACGGGCGCGACAGAAACCGTTGTGTTATCCGCCGGTTCAACCTCAAGTAGCTCCGGCGCCTCCGCCTGGGCTGCGGCGGCCACCGGACCGAGTGTCTTTTGCAGCCACCCCATCGGTGTGCTGGTGGCCCGGAGAGACGCGGCAGGACCCACCATCGTGGGTCCCGTCAGCGACATGGCCAAGGCCACGAGGACCACCAGGGCGATGGTGAAATTCAGCAGTTGCGTTCGACGAAACAGGTGGCCCAGCCTCCAATCCGTCGAGGGTCCGGTCGGCCGACAGCCTACTCGGCACCCCCGCGCCACTTCATTTCCGGACCACGTGGTCGGCGGCGAGAACAGGCTCAGGTCGGGCCAGAAATCGTCCGATACCTACAGGTGACAGGAGTGAATCTCGTTCATCTTCATACACGAGCTGTTGGGCATTTCCGGACGCCTTCGCCGGTTGAGCGCCCTCACACCACAAACCTGGATGCAAACAGTTGCTGAACAACGGCGGCCCGAACTCGCGAACCGTCCCCCACCCCGTAGGATTGACCGTATGAAACGTCCCCTCCAAGCCGCCGCTCTTGCGGTGGCGCTCTTTACCGCCAGCTGCGGCGGTGGCTCCGGCAGTTCTGAATCGTCGTCGGCCGATGGCCAAACGCCGACCGCACCGGTGGAGGAGGCGGCACCCGATGAAGCCACCGCAGACTCTCCGCTCACCTTCACCGCAGCAACCGTTGGTGGCGGCCAAATCGACGCCAACTCCCTAGCCGGCCAAGACGTGGTGCTCTGGTTCTGGGCCCCCTGGTGAGGAACCTGTCGAGCGGAAGCCCCTGCGGTCGCAGAGGTTGCAGAAACACTGGGTGACGACGTCACCATCATCGGCGTAGGCGGAAAAGGCAGCTCAGCTGGCGACTACACCGACTTCGTTGAGTCCGGCGGAGCCACCAACATTGAGCACGCCATCGACGAGACCGGCGATATCTGGAACAGCTTCAACATCACCAGTCAGCCGGCCTGGGTCTTTGTCAACGACGATGGCAAGGTCGAAACCAACATTGGTGCGCTGGGCGAATCGGCGCTCCTTGACCGGATCGACAAGCTCAAGAACATCTAGTGCCGCCGGTTCTGGCTCTGGGGTGCCACTGACCCACCCCAGAGCCACCCGGGTAGACTTCAAGAGTGAAGACCGAGTCCCCCCGGGCCCAACTCGACGCGTTGGGCGACTACATCCGCACCCAGCGAAAAAACGCCGAACTGTCGCTGCGTGAGCTGGCGGAGAAGACAGGCGTTTCCAACCCGTATCTGAGCCAACTCGAGCGAGGCCTGCACGAACCATCGATGCGGGTCCTGTCGGCGATCGCCGATGCGCTGGAGGTGTCGATCGAGACACTGCTGCGAAGCGCAGGACTGCTCCGAGGCGACGACGGCGACCTGGATGGCCCCCCGGCCACGGCGGCGGCGATTGCCGCCGACCGGCTCCTCACCGACGACCAACGGGCCGCCCTGTTGGCGGTGTACCAGAGCTACGTCGAGGGCAACCGAGCCAGCGGGGTACTCGACGACGATGTCGACAATGTCGACGATGTGGACGACGCCGAGGATGGCGATGACCAAGAGTCTTCAGATGACGATGAGGATGAGGCTCACGTCGCAACCAAGGCCGATGGCGAGCCACCGGTGAAGACGCCAAAGAAGAAGTCGGGCAAGGCAAAGGCCACAAACGCCAAGAAAAAGAGCGCGTAGAGCCCCGATAGAGGTTCGACCGGCCGCCGTTTCGCTTTCGGACCGGCCCAAGCCCCGACAAACCCGACCAATCTCAAGATTTGTGACGCCGCACGCGCCAAAACCGGCGCGCCAGGCGTCACAGAACTAGGAGGCTCCTGGCGAGTCCGCGAGAAACCCGGCCCCTCGGAGAGGAACCGGGTTTGTTGCTACGGGAGCGACAGGTCTCCCGTGACTAGAAGGTGCTGAAGGATCAGGCGCTCTTCTTGGCAGCTGCCTTCTTTGCAGTGGTCTTGCGAGCCGTGGTCTTCTTGGCCGCAGCCTTGGTGGTCTTTTTGGCCGCAGCCTTTTTGGTGGTGGTCTTCTTGGCCGCAGCCTTCTTGGTGGTCTTGGCCTTGGTGGAGGCCTTCTTGGCGGTGGTCTTGGCACCGCTCTTGGCCTTGGCCGGCGTAGCCTTGGCGCTCTTGGCCTTGGCCGAAGCCTTCTTGGCTGTGGTCTTGGCCGCCGGGGTGCCACCAACCAGCTTCGAAGCCAAGCGATGCTGAGCATCAAGTACCGAGCGGGCCGCACCGAAGCTCTCGTCGACAACCTCAGCCGGGCTGGGAAGCTCGATGGCCGGAAGGCGGTCGGCGGGGACAAGGCCAACGATGCGGGTCCAACTGTCGTTGATGGTCTCCGAGACCTTCGAGAGGTTCTTGTTCACCGGCTCGGGCACGGCGTCGAGGGCCGAGTCGACGGTGGTGCTGAGCAGCTTCTGCGCATCCTCAAGGACGGCGGCTACCTCTTCGGTGATCTTGTTGAAGTTCTCAACGAGGGGCTCGGGGATCGAGTCGACCAGCTCTTCGAGCTGGGTCTGAAGGGTCTCGAGGCGGTTAACCAGCACTGCGGGGAGCACGTCTTTGACGTCGCTCATGGCGTCATCAACTTCGTCCTGGATTCGGTCGAGAATATCGGCGGGGGCCATCTGGGATCCTTTGGTTTTGGGGGTCTTGGAAGTGGTGTTGGAGATCTGATTGCTTCTTTGCAGTGCTAAGTAAACCAAGCATTGCGAGATTTGCCAAGCCTTTGTGACCAGAATCACACCCGGTAGCAGCAGCAACCCGGCGGTCGGCGTTGCCTTCCACGGCAATTCTTGACAGACTTAGTCGACTTTATGAACCCCGGAAAACCGCGGGTTTCAGCCTGCTCAGGGAGAACAGCCATGGCCATCCGCTTGGGAGACACCGCCCCGGACTTCACCGCCGACACCACCGAAGGCACCATCACCTTCCACGAATGGAAGCGGGACAGCTGGGCGGTTCTTTTTTCGCACCCGGCCGACTACACACCGGTGTGCACCACCGAGCTGGGCCAGGTCGCCAAAAGCAAGGCCGACTTCGACGCCCGGGGCGTGAAAGTGATCGGGCTTTCGGTCGACTCCGTTGAAGACCACCAGGGCTGGAGCGCCGATATCGCCGACACCCAGGGCATCGCACCCAACTTCCCCATGATCGCCGATCCCGACCGCACCGTGGCCGAGCTCTACGACATGATCCACCCGAACGCCGACAACACCCTCACCGTTCGGTCGGTCTTTGTGGTCGCCCCCGACAACACGGTGAAGCTCACCCTCACCTACCCGGCCAGCACCGGCCGCAACTTCGACGAGATCCTCCGAGTGATCGACTCACTCCAGCTAACGGCCAACCACAAGGTGGCCACCCCCGCCAACTGGACCAGCGGCGACAACGTCATCATCGTCCCGGCCCTGTCAGACGAAGAGGCGAACGAGAAGTTCCCAAATGGCTGGGATGAACAGCGCCCCTACCTCCGGGTCGTCGCCCAACCGAGCTAGTCTCCCAGACTGCTCAGGTGATGGCGGCCAGGAGATCGATCCAACCCTGGCCCGTGGCGCCGATATCGGCGAAGTGACCCCGGGCCTCCGACTCGGCCGCGCCCGACCCCTCAAGGCTCATCAGGGTGAGGGCCCGCGCCGCGCCCAGGCGCGAGATCGCCTTCGACACCACATCGCCGGTGCTGGCCACCTCATCCTTTGAGTTGGCAAAGGCCTCGATGGCATCAGCCACCTCACCGCGGGACGCCCGCACCAAACCGGTAACCATCCAGGCCAGCGAACGATCGGAGTAGGTGGCCATCGCCTCACCGCGGGCCGCCGCCGCAGTGGCCAGCGCCCGCTCGTGGTCGCCCTCCATCGCGGCGAGCAGCGCACTCAGCGCAGAAGCAAAGGGATCCAGTGCGTCGCCGGAGTTGTACTTGGCCAGCAGTTCGGCCGCGGCCTCAGGGCGATCCTCCATCATCGACAGCAGCGCCAGATGCAGCGTCGCCTCGCGGTCACCCAGACCCAAGGGTTCGATCTCGCCCTCCTCATCGGGCAGATACTTCCGGGCCAGGTCGACCTCACCCAGATAGGCGGCCGAGGAGAAGGACCCGGCGGTGATGGCCCGGACAAACATCGACCGGTCGCTCGATTCCAGATACTGATCAAACACCCGGAAGCCACCGTCGACCTGACCCGACATCACCAACGCCCGGCCCAAACAAGCGGCGGCCTGGAGCCGACCCTGCAACACGTCGGTATCACCGAACCCGTCGAGTGCAGCCTGGGCCTCAACGACCGCATCCTGGGTGCGGCCCTGCCACAACGCGATCAGCGACCGCAACGTTCGCATCATCCCTGCGGCCCACGTGTCCCCTCGAGTTGAAGCCTGTGTCCCAACCTCGGCGGCGATGGCTTCGGCCTCCACAAAACGACCCTGCTGGAACCAAAGGAACGCCCGAAGCCCCTCGGCCCAGGCCAGACCCATGGCGTCGTTCAGACCGGTGAACTTCTCCACCGACGCATCGATGCGCTCTTCAGCCACGGCCAACTGGCCCCGGTTCAAGGCGATCCAGGCCAGGTTCTGCAGGGCCCAGGCACCGCCGCGCTCGTCGCCGATGTCGGCAAAGAGATCAAGCGAACGAGTCACCTCACGCTCGGCTTCAACCATCTCATCGAGGAAGAGGTGAGCTAGACCCATCTCCCGCAGAGCGCTGGCAGCCCGCTCGTTCTCCCCCAAACTCCGGAACGAGTCGAGCGCCCGCCCCAGGAGATCCACCGCCTCGTGATAGTCGCCCTGACGGGTCAGCAGCTCACCGAGGGCCCGATCGGCCTCCGCCATCAGCAACGCATCGTCGGTATCGGCGGCCAACCCCCGAGCCTCGCCCAACACCTCGGTGCCGGTCTCAAACTCACCCAAGCCCGACAACGACTGGCCGTATCCCAACAACAACGTGGCCCGCCCCGGGTGCTCAGAAGCAGCCAGGGCCAAAGCCCGGCGATGCACCGCCTCAGACACCGCGTAGTGGCCATCGTTATTTGCTCGCCGACCAGCCTCGGTCAACCACTCAATGGCCTGAGCCTTTGCATCGACCGGGATGAAGCCAGCCGACCCCAGCTCACGGGCCAATTCAGCGGCGGTGGCCAGATGGTGAGCGATGACATCGATGAAATCACCGCGACCGTCGACATCGGCCGAGCCCGCAGTGCTGTCGCCGGCTAGATGCTTGGCGATGCCGAAGTGGCGTGACGCCCGGTCGGCCTTGGTGAGGGTGTTGTAAGTGACCTCGCGCATCATGTCGTTCCGGAACGCCCAGCGATCCGGAGTAGGCAGCGTGACCATCTCCTTGGCCACGAGCACCTTGAGCGCCTCGTCGACATCGCCGGAGCGGCCCAGGGCTTGGGCCATGGTGCTCAGGCCGACGATCACCCCACGACTGCCAAAGACCGAGGCATCCTGAAGCACCGCCTTTACCTCAGGGGCCAGCGCATCGATGCGGGCCGACAACAGGCCCCGAAGGGTGTCGGGCAAGCCCGGACGCGGCGCCGCACCCATCGCCGGCGCCTCCAAATCAACCTCGGGACCATCGTCGAGGAGGGTGATCAGCTCCTCAAGGAAGAACGGGTTGCCGCCACTGCGATCGATCAGCACCCGGGCCATCGCCGGATCAACATCCGGAGCCAGATGGTCCAGAAGTTCCTGAGCGGCATCCTCACCGAGCGGATCCAGGTTCAACACCACCGTGTTGTGACGCCCTGACTTGGGCTGCCAACGCTCCTCGATCGAAGCCCGGGCGGTGCAAAGGTAGACGACCGGCGACCGACCCAGGCGGCCGATCAATTCGTCGAGATAGTCCAACACCACATCGTCGGCCCAGTGCAGATCGGCGATACGGATCAGCAGGGGCTGGCGACGGGTTTGGGCCCGCTGAATGTGGGCTGCAGCCCGAACCGCCTCATCACGGGCCCTGGTGGTATCGACCCGCTCGGCCTCCAGACCGAGCAGCCGGAACAACCCCTGGCTCACGTCGACAACATGGGCCTCTTCCGTACCAGCGGGGAGCGAACGCCGGGCGCCATCGAGAATCCGGCTGCGAATCTCTTCCGGGGTGGTTTCGTCATCGATGCGGAAGCCTTCGCGCAACAGCTCGGCGATCGGCCACCACACGTTGGCCTCGCCGTAGGGAACACAGCGCGCCCCCAAGGTGACGGCGTCGTGTTCCTCGGCCGCGGCCCCAAGCACCTCCTGCACCAGACGGGTCTTTCCAAGACCGGCATCACCAACAACCAGGATGAACGCGGGACGGCGGGTTTCGATGGCTGCGCTCACCGTCGCCGCCAGCATCCGGAACTCCGGCTCCCGACCAACCAATGGCGTGGTCGGGCGATCCGGTCGGTAGCCGGGTGGCAACAAGGCCTCCTGAGCCACCCAGGTCTCCACGGATTCGTCTCTGCCCTTCACCTGGGCGATCTCCGAAGGCTGGTAGGAGATCACCCGCTCGGTGGCGGCGTGGGTTGCGGGCCCCACCACCACCCTGCCGGGCTCGGCCAGCTCCTGGAGCCGACTGGCGGTGTTTACGACGTCGCCCATGGCGGTGTAGTCACCATCGGCGGCGATGGCGCCCACCAACACCTCGCCGGTGTTCACGCCGATCCGCATCCGCAGATCAACACCGTTCTCACGGGCCTGCTCGGCCATGGTCTGCTGCATTCGCAGCGCGGCCCGCACCGCCCGCTCCGCATCATTTTCATGGGCCACCGGAGCGCCAAAAAGGGCCACGATGCCATCGCCGACCACCTTGTCGACCCGGCCACCAAAGGCAACGATGTCTTCGGCCAACCGGCCAAAGCAGCGATCGACCGTGCGCTTCACCGTCTCGGGATCAAGGTTCTCCGACATGGCGGTGAAGCCGACCAGGTCTCCAAAGAGAACCGTAGCCACCCGCCGCTCGTCGGCCCCGCGGGTCAGGCCAGCCCCACATTCCGAACAAAAGCGCGCCCCTTCTGTTGTTGGGGCGGCGCAGGACGGACAGGTCACACTCACACGATAGGCGGTAACGAAAGCTGTCGGCCGACCCGAACCCATGCCGCAAACTTCACCCACCCCTGAGCCACACTGGGGCTGATACGTCGTCAACTACCAGGGTGGGTCGGCTTGAGCATCATCGAACTTCGGAACCTCACCAAGGTGTACTCACGCTTGCGGGGCGACCCGGTTGTTGCCGTCGACGATGTGAGTTTCACCATCTCCGAACCCGGAGTCCATGCCTTCCTCGGGCCAAACGGCTCCGGCAAGACCACCACCATCCGCTGTTTGCTATCGCTGATACGGCCGACCTCCGGCGAAGCTCGGCTGCTCGGGGCCGACGTTGGCACCCAACTCCATCGAGTGATCGACCGCATCGGCGCCCTCGTGGAAACACCGAAGTTCTTTGGTGCGTTCAGTGCCCGCTCCAACCTCGATCTCCTCGCTGGCGTATCTGGCGCCAGTCCGGCCGACATCGACCGAGCCCTCGAAACCGTCGGCCTCAGCGACCGGGCCGACGACACCTTCTCCAGCTATTCGCTGGGCATGAAACAACGCCTCGCAGTGGCGGCGACCCTGCTGAAGGACCCCGACCTCATCATCCTCGACGAACCGGCCAACGGCCTCGACCCGCAGGGAATCCGCGACATGCGGGACCTGGTGCGGGCGCTCGGCGCCGACCAGCGGGCCGTGTTCATTTCCAGCCATCAGCTGTCGGAGATTCAGGCGGTCTGCGACACCATCACGATCCTCCAGCGCGGTCGTCTCATCGCCACCGGCCACGTCAACGAGCTGATCGACCGGGCCGGAGGTGGGTCGGGCATGACGGTGCGCATCGCTGATCCTCAGTCGGCAATCAGTGTCCTGAACCAGGCCGGTATCGCCACCCAGCCCGGGCTTGAGGCCAACACGCTGGTTGCCCTGGTGGCGCCCAACGAGGCGCCGCGGATCACCCAGGTCCTCGCCTCGGCCGGGCTGTACCTCAGCGAGATGACCTCAAATGTGATGTCGCTCGAAGACGCTTTCCTCCGACTGACCACCGAGGGCCCCGCCCCAGGCCTGGCTCCGATCGCCGATCGCATCGCACCGGTCGGTGCGGCACCAGCCCCGTCAGCGTCGCCTGCGGTCGCGGAGCCGATCGCCCACGGCGCCAGCGCCAACCAGTGGACAGCTGATCCGCCGACTCCGCGGGCGCCCGACCCCGACTCCCCACCGAGCTCGAACGGCGAAGTGGACGTCGAATGGCTCGACGGGGACCAGCCATGATGCGACTGTTCCGCGTCGAACTCTCGCGATTCGTCCGCCGCCGAGCCAGCCGGGTGATGGTCGGCCTGGCTCTCCTGATGATCGGAGTCACCGGCGGCTTCATCTTCACCAGTCACGAACAGATGCCGACCAACGAGCAGGCGACCGAACGGGCCGCCCGCCAACGAGCGGCATGTGAAGCCGACGAGCGGGAGTTCTTCCGCGAGAACGAGGGGCGGATCGGCTTCGAGGATGAGGAAGAGTTCGTCCAACGGAACTGCGGCTGGATCCGGCCCCAGAACTTCTTCAACGATCGACGTTTCTGCTTTCTCGAAGTCGTCGCAAACCCCAATGAGGAGCAGGGCTGTGAGCGAGCCGATGCCGCCCTTCAGGGTCGAGAGATCCGAACGTGGAACGACGACTCCGAAGAATTTTTTGGTGGGTACGAGGGCATCTTGCCCGTGGTTTCACTTCTGCTGCTGTTTGTGGCCGCAATCCTTCCGGCATCGTTTATTGGTGCCGAGTACCGCAACGGCACCATGGAGAACCTGTTGCTGTGGGAGCCGCGGAGGATCCGGGTAGCCGGGGCAAAGCTGGCCGCTGGAATGACGTGGTCCGCGGTGATCCACGCCTCCCTGCTCGTGATCCTGGTGACCATGCTGTATGGCTCCGCCGCAGCGGTGGGAACCACCGCAGGCGCCGATGTCGGCTACTGGGGGCTGATCGTCAACCTGATCGTCCGCGGCGCCATCGCCGCAGCCCTGGCCAGTGCCATCGCCATGGCCGTGGCCTTCATCACCCGATTCTCCGCGGGAGCCATCGCCGCGCTGATCGGCTACGGAGTCTTCATAGCCTTTACCATTCCGGTTTTGGCCCGGGGCTTCCTGCACCGCGAGGTGGTGGTGAACACCCAGGCGTTCCTGCGGATCGGGGAGGTGCCGAGCTGGCGTCGGGTCCGCCAGCCCGGAGGATGGACCAACGACGTGTTCGAGTTACACCACGGCTCGCTCGCCGCCGGCATGTACCTATTCGGGTGGGCCGCCCTCGCCGTCGGACTGGCTCTCTGGCTCTTCCAACGCCGCGATGTTGACTAGGAGACTGCCTCCAAGCCGGGCCGCGATCGCTGCTCCGCACGGCTAAATTTCACCCTGAGCGCCAAGGGTTCGGGCCACAGGGCCCAGCATCGTCCTACAGGCCTTTCGCGGCCCTTGGGTCAGATGAATCCCGAACGACCACGAATTCGGAAATCTGATGTTCAGTCTTGGGGACGGCTGCAGTAGCGTCGATCGATACAACCGTCGCCCCGACGAGATCGAGGACAATCGGTCGAGGCCATTCGGTAGATCCGGGAATCGAAAGCGAACCTGTTGACGTGCTGAAGCTCAGCCTAAAGAACCTGTTGGCCAACAAGATCCGGTTTTTTCTGACCGGCTTTGCGGTGGTGCTCGGCGTCTCGTTTGTCGTGGCCGCCTTTGTACTGAGCGACACCCTCGACAAGGCCTTCGACGAGATCTCGGCAGGAATCGCCGAGGCCATCGACGTGCAGGTCCAGGGTGAAGGAGCCTTCGAAAACGCCACTGCCGTCTCCCTTGACGTGCTCGACGAGCTTCGCGCCGAGCCCAACGTAGAAGCAGCCATGGCGGTCGTCGGTGGAGCGCCAGGCCAGGTTTTTGCCACCAAACTCGATGGTGAACGGGTCGGGCTCGGCGCTTTTGGACCACCGATGATCGGCATCAGCGTCGATCCCAACCCGTCGAACCAGGTCACCAACTTCAACCTGATCGACGGCGAGTGGGCCGGTGCGGGTGAGGTGGCCGTCGACGTCGACACCGCTGAGCGCGACGAACTCGCCATCGGCGACACCATCAAATTGTTCGGAAGCGCCAACCAACTGGATCTTGAGGTCAGCGGCATCGTTCGCTTCGGCGAATCCAACGGGGCCGGAGCGCAGTATCTCGTCTTCTCGCCAGCGACAGGCCAAGAGTTGATCGGCCTCGACCCGAACACCTCCCAAACAATCGATCTGGCGGCGATCGAGGGTGTCAGCGAAGAGGAGTTGAAGGCCGATGTTGAGCGCACGCTCGGCGACGGCTTCATCGTCAAAACCGGCGAGGAGGTTCGCAAGGACTTCGAAGACCAATTCGGACAGTTCGTCGACATTTTGCGAGGGGTTTTTCTCGGCTTTGCCTTCGTCTCCCTATTCGTGTCGTCGTTTCTCATCAACAACACCTTCTCGATCGTGATCGGCCAGCGGATCCGGGAGTTGGGTTTGTTGCGGGCAGTCGGCGCCACCGGCCGACAGGTGGCCTTCGCCGTGGTCGTCGAGGCCCTTTTGATCGGCTTTGTGGCCTCGATCATCGGCTTCTTTGTTGGCCTCGGTCTGGCGGGCGGGCTGAAAGCGTTCCTCGATGCCGCAGGTTTCCTGCCGGAGGGACCACTGCAATGGCAGAACCCACGAACCCTGATCGTTGCCGTGTTGATCGGGGTGGTCGTGACCTTCGTGGCGTCGCTTGTCCCCGCCCGTAAAGCGATTCGCATCCCACCGATCGCCGCTCTTCGCGACGGCGTCTCACTCGATGGCACCGGAAGACTGATGCGAACCATCTTCGGAATCCTCACCGCCGTCCTCGCCGCCCTCCTACTGGCGATCGGGCTCACCAGTAACGCTCAGGGCATCGCCGCCAAACTGGTGCCTCTCGGGGTTGGAGCGGTTCTGTCGTTCCTGGCCGTCACCATTTTGAGCCCACTCTTCGCCGGGCCGGTAGCCAGCATCCTCGGTGCGCCCTTGCGGGCTCTTGGCACCCCCGGCCAGCTGGCCCAGCAGAACGCGGCCCGCAGCCCGCGCCGAACCTCAGCCACCGCGGCGGCGCTGATGATCGGGTTGTCCCTCGTTACTTTGGCAAGCGTGGTCGGCTCGTCGATCAAGTCCACCGTCAGCGACACCCTCGACACCTCGATTCGAGCCGACTTCTTCGTGCAGGGCAGCGGTTTCTCGCCGTTCTCGCAGAGCCTGGGAGACGATTTGGAAACCCTTCCAGAAACGGCGACTGTCTTCCGCTACCGGGCCTCGTTGCGGCAACAGAAGGTTCTGGTGCGGGGAGGAGGCAAGGACTTCGTAGGCATCACCGGCGACACTCTGGACGCCACCGTCGACCCGGGATTCGTCTCCGGATCCGGCGATGGCTTAGCCGACGACGGCATCATCCTCTTCGAAGAGCCGGCCAACGACCTTGACCTCGAGGTTGGCGACACGTTGCAAGCCCTCTTCCCCACCGGGGTGCAACGGGAGTTGACCGTCCGCGGCATCTACGATGACCCGGTCCTCCTCGGCAACTGGGCCGTCGACCTATCGCTGTTTGAAGAAGGCTTCGATGTCGTTGACCAGGCCGACCTCTTCCTGGCCACCACCGTGGCTGACACCGTGGCCCCAGCAGGAATAGACGAAGCCGACCTGGCGGCAGCTGACACAGCAATGAAGGCCGTGGCTGACCCGGTTCCCAACGCCGAGCTGCAAGACCTCACCGAGTACAAAAAGACCCAGGCGGCCCAGCTCGATGGCTTCCTGCGGGCCATCAACATCTTCCTGGCGCTGGCGGTGATCATCGCGGTGCTTGGCATCGCCAACACCCTGGCCCTGTCGGTGTTTGAACGGACCCGGGAAATTGGCCTACTGCGCGCCGTCGGCATGGTGCGCGGCCAGGCCCGCACCATGATCTCGGGCGAAGCGGTGGTGGTTTCGCTGTTCGGCACCGCCCTCGGCGTCGCTCTCGGGTTGATACTTGGCATCGGGCTCACCCGGGCCCTGCCCAGCTCGGTGGTGAACACGCTCAGCCTGCCGTGGGGCACCATCATCGCGCTGTTCATCATGGCGCTCGTGGCCGGGCTCATCGCCGCCATCTTCCCGGCCCGCCGAGCGGCCAAGCTCGACGTGCTCGACGCCATCTCCGGCATCTAACACCGACCCGAACAGCAGCGCCCCGGTGGTGAGTTCACCGACCCAACCGCCTACCAGGAGACCGATATGAGCGAGCCCATCGACCCCGCCAACCCCGGACCGGACGTGATGGCCTTCCTTACCGAACGCCACCTGGCCACCCTCACCACCCAGCGGCCCGATGGCTCGCCCCACGTCGTGCCGGTGGGCTTCACCTACGAACCCGAAACCCGACTGGTACGGGTCATCACCTTCGCGCCATCGAAGAAGGCCCGAAACCTGGTGGCCTCACCGGGAAGCCGAGCCGCGGTCTGTCAGATCGATGGTGGACGCTGGCTCACCCTCGAAGGGACCGCCGTTGTGACCGCCGACGCCGAACGGGCCGCCGACGGCGAAGCCCGCTACGCCGCACGCTACCGAGACCCAAAACAACGCCCCGATCGAGTCGTCATAGAAATCACCGTCGACAAAATCATGGGCCGCGGCTAGCCCCAGCACCCCCAAGGTGACCCTCACCGGGGTAAACCCCTAAGCGCGCCCTACCTTTTGCTACCGGCCGGAGAGAACCACACCCAGCACAAAGAAGATGATGGCCAGGGCGACAGCGACGGCGACCCCGATCATCGCTGGGCTCTTGCGATCGTCGAGCTGTCCGTAGATCCAGCCCACCAACGCGCCGGCCAGCAAGCCACCGATGTGGCCGCCGATCGAGATGTTGGGGATCAGGAACGTCAACACCAGGTTGATGGCCACCAGCGGGCCGATACCGCCCTGCATCGGGTTCATGCCGGCCTTCATCTGCATCACCATCAGGGCACCCATCAACCCAAACACGGCACCGGACGCACCGATGGTGAGGGCCCGGGGATCAAGAAGCATGACCGCGGCCGACCCGCCCAGCATCGAAGCAAAATACAGCGCGGCAAACCGGGGAACGCCGAGACGGCCTTCCAACCCCCGACCGAGTTGATACAGCAGGTACATGTTGAAACCGACATGCATGAGGCTGCCGTGCAGGAAGCCGGAGGTGATCATCCGCCACACCTCCCCCTCGGAAACGCCGACAAGTCCGGTGGCGTCCCGAGCCAGACCAATCAGGCCAAAGTCGCCTCTCAGGTCACGCTGGAGCTGTGGGCTGGCCATGCCGGCCAAGAAGATCAGGGCGTTGATTCCCACCACAATCTTGGTGAGCATCTCGCTCGGGCCGGGCAACGTTTGGGCGGTGTAGACCTGCTGGCTCGACCCGGCGACACACTCCGGACAATGGAAACCCACCGAAGCCGAGTGCATACATTGCGGACAGATCCGCCGACCACACCGTTGGCAGCCAACGGGGCCGATCACGCCGGGGTGGCGGTAACAGGAGTCTGATCCTGTGACCTGGGTGTCAGGTTCCATAGTCAGCTACAACCCTGCGCCTCAGTACGGCCATTCCCCACTCGGATTCCCCAGATGTCGGGTCGCCCCGGCAAACCCGGCAGTAATCATCACTTTGATCAACAGATTCCGCGCCAAATACGGCGTCTCCGCCAAGTGGGCCACGATGTTGGATTTGCGGACTTCAGCGCTCGGCGAGACCCGGCGGTAGTTCGTCATCGACTCCGACCGGCCCTCGTATCGCCACTTCGTGGCCGCGGCGAGTTCGGCGGCCTGAGCCAAGGTGACCCCCACCGCGCTGAACGAATCGTGAATCAGCATGGTGCCGTCGAGTACCACCCGGGCACCCCAGGAATCGATATCGGCTCGAGCGGGCGCAAAACGATGGGCGCCGTCGATATAGAGCAGGTCGATATCGCCCTCAACATCGCCATGGGCGTCATCGGAGAACTTGCGGACGTGACGAACCCGATCGGCCACCCCGGCCCGTTCCAGGTTGGCGTTGAACACCGCATTGTCGCTCTCGGCCTCGGTATCGAACCCTTCGATCTCATTGGGACCACGGTCGTTGCCGGCATGAGGATCAATGGCGATGATCTCAACATCGGGGTTGGCGGCGGATGCCAACACGATCATCGACCGACCCTGGAAGCTGCCGATCTCGACGATGCGGCCACCGGCAGGCACCGCTTTGGCCGAATCCCAGAGCAGCCGGGCCTGGCCGGGCGTCATCCAGCCCTTCACGTCGTCGACCGAAGCCAGCACCGCCTCGAACTGGGCGTCGGAGTCGGAATCGGATGCGGTTTGCGATCGGGGTTCCACAGACACGCCCCCCACGTTAGTGGCGAGATTGGGTTTCCTACTCTCGCTCACTCGGTCAACTTTTCGGGTTCGAACCCTCCACCCAGATTTGTGACGCCCAGCGCGCCAAAAACGGCGCGCTGGGCGTCACAGATCTGGACTTTCGCCCGCCGGATGAACCGGCGACATACAGTGTCGGGCCATGGGCGACCCCGAAGCTGGCGACGACAACACGTCCGGAGGCGCGCTTCCGCCGCCGCCGGACCATGAGAGCTACCGGGAACCGCTGACCAACTGGCTGATCGCCAGCACCGACGCTACGGCAGCGGAGATCACCGAGTTCACCCCGCCCAAAAGCGGCTACTCGGCCGAGACCCTGATGTTCACGGCTCGCGTCGACGGGCCCAACGGCGGCGAACAACGGCTCGTGCTGCGCAAAGACACCGATGACGATCCGGTGTACCCGGTGCAAGGCCCCGGGGGTCACGCCGAAGTCGAACTGCAATGGCTCACCATGTCGGCGCTCGCCAGCCACGGTGAGGTTCCGCTGGCCCCGCTGATCGGCTACGAGGCCGACCCGAGCGTGCTCGGCAACCCGTTCTTTGTGATGGGGTTCATCGACGGCGACGTGCCGGTCGAGAACCCGACCTACACCCAAGCCGGCTTCTTCGCCGACGCCACGCCGGACCAACGCCGGACGCTCATCGACAGCGGTCTCGAAGCCTTGGCCGCAGTCCATCGCACCCCGTGGCGTGACCTGGGCTTCGACTGGCTCCGCCGCGATGACCTTGGGCTGACAGGAATGGCTCAACTCGACCTGTGGGAATCACAGTGTCGAAGCGAACTCGACGGCCGGGTCCACGGCCCGTTCGAAGAAGCGGTGGCCTGGCTTCGGGCCAACGCACCTGAGCACGAGAGTGAACCGGTGCTGTGCTGGGGCGACCCGCGTCCCGGCAACGTGATCTGGCAGGACTTCCGACCCGCGGCCCTGACCGACTTCGAAGCCTCGTCGATCTCGCCCGCCGAAGTGGACCTCGGCTGGTGGTTGATGTTCGACCGCTTCAGCCACGCCGCCTGTGGCCAACCGGACCGACTCGTTGGCGAACCCAGCCTCGCCGAACAAGTGACCATGTACGAAGCCCACGCCGGTCGACCGGTCAACAACATCTACTGGTATGAACTCCTCGCCGGGGTCCGATACTGCGCCATCGTCGTGCGCATCATGAACCGCATGGTCGACCGAGGCCAAATGCCACCCGACCACACCATCTGGCTCGAAAACCCCGCCACCGTCGTCACCGAAGAGTTGCTCGCGGCGCGGTAACTGCCCTTGTCTTGGTTTGCGTGTGTGGACGCGTCCGGGACCTGCGGGTTGCGCTGTACTCGGCGTTGCACCGTGCTCCGGGGGAACCCGTCGGCGCCTGGGGCGCCTTTGGGGTTCCTGGCCGTTCCGGAGCCACGGAGGCTCTTGGCCCCACACCGGCTCGCATGCCCTAAAGGGCATGATCGCATGCTCGACCTTTTCCTGAAGAGCCTGGCCACTTCTCTGGTTACTTGGGCTCTTGGGTTGCGCCTCTGACGCGTTTTGGGCTGGGCATTTTTTGGTTGGGAACTTTTGGTTTGGGGTTTTGCGTCTTAGTTGTTGTGCTTTTTGATGATGGGGTGAGTGTTGGGGAGGTAGCTGGGCGTTCTAGTCTCGTAGGGATGACCTCGATCGATGCCGGGCCTGTCGCCGACGGCTCCCGTGGCGGCCACGATGGCGGCGATGTGGCTGAGGACGCCGCGGCCGAGAGTATGGGGCTGCTGCACGAATCGGCGATCGGGCGCGGGTTGTTGTCGATCCTGATGCTGGCCATCTCCGCCGGCCTCATCGCCTGGAACATTCCGCGGTCCGATATCCGCTCCGACATTCGCGATCGGCTTGAAGCTCCGGTAAACCTGGCCGGGCTCAACCAGGGGTGGGAAGTCTTTGCCCCCAACCCGCCCCGCACCCACGTGGTGATGACCGCCCGCGTCACCTACGACGACGGCAGCACCGCCAACTTCGGCTTCCCCGAAGGCGAACCCGTCCTCGGGGCCTTCCGCGAGTACCGCTGGCGAAAATGGGAGCGCCGGCTCCGACTCAGCCGCAACTCCGGCTTTCGCGCCCAGAGCACCGACTGGATCGCCAGAGAGATGGAAGAGCCCGACAAACGGGTCACCGAGGTGATGCTGATCCAGACCCGGGCCCGCACACCCCTGATCGGCTCAGGCGACGAGCTTGAGTGGAAGACCACCGAAGTCTTCCGACGCACCTTCAGCGAGACCCGCCCCCCGAGGAGCGAGACCCTTGACTGAGCTGCACCTCAACTCCGGCGGCACCCCAGCACCGGTCGCCCATCCGACCACCCCCGACCCTTCCGCGCCGACAACCACCAACGCGGCGGCACCGGCCAAGCCTCAGGGTTTGGGTCGACTTAAGGGCGCCTGGTCGCGCTTCTGGTTCACCCCGCAGGACTCGTCGGTGTTCGCGCTGTGGCGCACCGCCCTCGGGTTCACCGTGTTCTGGTGGATGATCAGCTTCAGCTGGGACCTGCTGTCGTTCTTCGGTGAGGAAGGGCTTCGACCCAACCCCACCTACGCCGACTTTCGCATCGGCGCCTTCCAATGGTTCGAGTCCAACACCGCCATCTACGCCATGTACGCCATGGTGCTGGTTACCTCGCTACTGGTCATGGTCGGCAAGGCGCTGAAGCTGGCGGCACCGCTCATGTTCTACGGCGTCCTCAGCTTTGAACTCGACAACCTCAGCGTGCTCAACGCTGGCGACTCGCTGATCCGTATCTGGCCGCTGTTCCTCGCCGTGTTTGTGCTGTTCACCCCAGGTCGCCTCACTGGAATCTCACTTTGGGGTCGGCGGCCCGGCCGCAGCCGTCGACCGGCCCGAGCGGCGTTGACTCCTCTGAGAGAAATGGCCGGAGGCCGCAAACACGTTCCGATGCCGAAATGGATGCTGCGCGTGGTGCAGATCCAGATGAGCGTCATCTACCCGGCATCGGCCATCGGCAAGTTCCCGGGCAACCACTGGCACGACGGAACGGCCGCGCTCTACGCCATGCAGGTCACCGACTTCCAGCGCTTCCCGGTGCCCGAGTTCGTCCAGACCAACCAGATCCTCGGGGCGGCCATGACCTGGTACACGCTCGGTCTCGAGACGCTGATCGTGCCGCTGCTCTGGTATCCGCGCACCCGCCGTTTCGCCATCTTCGCCGGCCTCACCCTGCACCTTGGCTTCGGCTACACCATGCGACTCGGCTTCTTCTCGTGGGTGATGGCCATCGGCTACATCGCCTTCCTCAAGCCATCGGAGGCCCGACGCATCATCGGCTGGCTCGACAAGGCCAGCTTCGGAGTTTTCTCCGGCAATCGGAACCGTGGCGACGAAATGACCGAAGCCGGAGTCGGCGGGGGCCGCGGATCGAACGACGACTTCGAAGTCGCTCCCGGCTACCAAGGTGCCGATGCCCCAAACACCCCCGACACGCCAGCGCTCGGCACGATCTAACCCATCGAACTAACCCCATCGAGAGTTTCTAGTCTTCGGGATCAGACCGACAACACAGACTCCGACCCACTTTGGCTTTAGGGCTGCAACGGTGCTGGCAGGGGGCGGGCCGACACGATGCTTAGGCGGCGGGTGGCCCGGGTGACCGCAACGTAGAGCGAGCGCATCCCCTGCGGCTCTTCTTCGACCATGGCCGCGGGCTCGACCACCACCGTGGCGTCGAGCTCCAGGCCCTTGACCTCCGACACTGGCACCAGCGTGAGGGGCTGCTCAAGCCCGTTGCGGTTGGCGATACCGAAGCTCATACCGGCCGAGGTCATGGCCTCGGCGAGGCGTTCAACCATGCTGTTGGGGGCGATGATGGCCACGTGCCCGGGGGCCACCACCACCTGTTCCTCACGGGCGACCCGCACAACAGTCGCGGTCAGATCCTCGGTGCTGGTGCGCTCGAAGCGGGGCTCGTCGCCGTCGACGCGCACCGCAGCCGGAGCCGTGAGCTGCGGCGCCGCTTCGGTCAACACTCTGGCCGCCAACGCGGCGATCGGTCCCGGCGTGCGATAGCCGACGGTCAGCTCAATGGTGCGAGGTTCGCGGCGGTGATGGAGATGGGTCAGCACCTCGTCCCAATCGTCGTGGGGCCAGGCGCCGGTGCTCTGCGCGATATCGCCAACGATGGTCATCGAACCGCTCAACGAACGCCGACCCAGCAGCCGCAGCGCCATCGGCGAAAGATCCTGGGCCTCATCTACGACGATGTGGCCGTAGGTGCGAACGTCGTCGCGGTCCTTGCGACCCGGCTTGGGACCCAGGATGGCGAAGGCCTCATCGAGCAGAGGCCCATCGGGAGCGGTGAAGACCACGTCATCGGCGTGGGTCGAACGGGGCCGGTGGAGCGAGTCGGCCTCGGCTCGGCTCAGCAGCCCACGCCCGGCCGAGCGAAGCAGCGCCTTCGAGCCAAACAGATCATGCAGCAGGTGGGCCGGGGTGAGGACGGGCCACATCCACTCCAGCGCCTCTCGCACCTCGATGGTGTCGCGGAGCTGGGCCCGGACGTCGGCCACCTCCAACTCGGCCGACGACGAATCGGTGAGGGCCTCAAAGAAGCGCGCCTCCAGGAAACGACGACCGGCGTTGTGACGCCCGAAGCGTCGCCGGGTGTCGGCGATCAGGCGCCGGCTGTCCTCCACAGTGAATCGCAGGAAACGAACGCCGAGGCCAACCACCAGGTCTTCGCGCAATGGCCGCTCCCGATCAGCGACCGCCGCCTCAAGCACCTCCACCATCCGCAGATCGCCCTTGGTGGTAGCGGTCAGCGGCTTATCACCACCACGGATACGCACCCCGTCGACCAGGTCGGCGAGGATCGCCAACTCCACCCCGGCCTCACCGAGCGACGGCAGCACCAACTCGATGTAGCCGAGGAACAGCCGGTTCGGCCCTACCACCAGCACGCCCTGGCCCTCCAACGGGAAGCGGTGCGTGTACAGCAGATAGGCGGCGCGATGCAGGGCCACCACCGTCTTGCCGGTGCCGGGGCCACCCTGCACCACCAGCACCCCGCTCAGCGGCGCCCGAATGATCTCGTCCTGTTCCACCTGGATGGTGCCGACGATGTCGCCGAGGCGGCCGGCCCGGGGCGCTTCGAGGGCAGCCAACAGCGCCTGCGATGGACCAGCCACACCCAACGAGGCGAGATCGGAACCGAAGCGCTCGTCCTCGATGCCCACCAGCCGGTTGGCCCGACTGATGAAATAGCGCCGCTGGGCCAACCCCATCGGATGCAGACCGGTGGCGCGGTAGAAGGCGGCGGCCACCGGAGCCCGCCAGTCGATCACCAGCGGATTCTGCTCGGCGTCCGACACCGAGATGCGACCGATGTAGAAGCGCTCACCTGAATACACCTCGAACTCGCCATCGTCGTGTTCGGCGAAGTCGATCCGGCCGAAACAAAGGGTGGCATCACCGACATCAAGCTCCTTGAGCCTGGTGGCGATCGACTCCGTGATGGCGTCGCGCTCGAAGCGGGCCTGCTCGGTACCGCCCCGGCCGACCTCGACCATCTTGCGCAACTCCAGGGCCCGGCGGCGCGACTCTTCCAGAGACACCAAAACGTGATCGAGATAAGCCTGTTCGGAGGCCAAATCAGGATGGGCTGGCGTTTCTCCTCCACCGGGAGGAGGGGCTTGCGACATCGTGCTCGTTTCGTTGTGGTGGCACGTCTGGACTGGATTCGCTGCAACAACCAAGCGGTGCCAGACGGCAGCACAGCCCGGACCGGCCCCCAAAAGGGGCCTCACAACGCTACTCGTCGCCGCCAAGAAAACCCTGGTCGGCCCCGGCAGGACCCATCCGATGCGGACCGCTCGTGGCCCCTTCGATACGGTGAGGAGGTGACCGCACCGTCAGACCATCGCTTCCTCCGAGCCTGCCGTGGAGAACCCGTAGACCACACCCCGGTGTGGTTTATGCGCCAGGCCGGTCGCTCCCTCCCCGAGTATCGCGAGATCCGGGGTTCGGGCAGCATCCTCGACGCCATCGCCGACGCCGACCTCTCCACCGAGATCACCCTGCAACCGGTGCGGCGCTACGGCAACGACGCCGCCATCCTGTTCTCCGACATCGTGGTGCCAGCCCATGCCATCGGCTTCGGCGTGGAAGTAAAGCCCGGCGTAGGTCCGGTTGTGGAACAGCCCTTCGCCGGCCGCGGCGACCTCGAACGGCTGCGGCCCCTCGACCCCGAAGCCGACACCCCCCACGTGATCCAGACCGTGGAGAACCTGGTGAGCGAACTCGATGTGCCGCTGATCGGCTTCGCCGGCGCCCCCTTCACCGTGGCCAGCTACCTGATCGAAGGTGGACCGAGCAAAGACCAGGCCAAAACCAAGGGCCTGATGCTCGACGACCCGGAGCTGTGGCACGACCTGGCCGGACGACTCACCGACATGGCCATCGCCTCGCTGCGATCCCAGGTGGCGGCCGGAGCCCAGGCGGTGCAACTCTTCGATAGCTGGGCCGGCGCCCTCACCCCGGCCATGTATCGCGAGTTTGTGCTCCCGCACAGCACCCGGGTGCTGGCCGAGTTCACCGACGTTCCCCGGATCCACTTCGGGGTGGGCACGGGCGAGATTCTGACCGCCATGGCCGAAGCCGGTTCCGAAGTGATGGGCGTCGACTGGCGGGTCCCCCTCAACGCGGCACGGGATCGACTCGGCGAAGGTATTGCGGTGCAGGGAAACCTCGACCCGACCGTGTGCCTGGCCTCCTGGGACGCGGTAGAGGCCCAAACCCGAGCCGTGCTCGCCGCCAACGGCGGACGACCGGGCCACATCTTCAACCTGGGCCACGGCGTGCTCCCGCCCACCGACCCGTCGATCCTGGAGCGGGTGGTCGAGCTGGTCCATCGCGAAACCGCCGCCTAGGTCAGTCCTAAACCATTGCACCTACTGCAACCATTGCACCTACTGCCGTGATCGACCCACAACACCCTGAGTCCGGAACGTCGGCGTCGGTTCCCGAGGCTGTCGATGTGGTGGTGGTTGGCGCAGGCATCACCGGCCTGGCTGCGGCCCACGAGCTGATCACGGCGGAGCCGAACCTGGAAGTGGTGGTGCTCGACGCGGCCTCACGGGCGGGTGGCAAGATTCTCACCACCGAGTTCGCCGGCCGGATGGTCGATGAGGGTGCCGACCAGTTTCTGGTGCGCCAACCGGAGATGGCCCAACTGTGCCGCGAGGTCGGCCTGGAAGACCGGCTGGTTACCCCGCAGGCACTCGGAGCCAGCCTGCTGGTGGACGGCGAGCTTCGACGCTTCCCTCCAGGCCTGATGCTCGGCGTGCCGACCGACATCGATGGATTGGCAGCCAGCAACCTGGTGAGTGATGCCGCCATCGCCCACCTTCGCGAAACTCCCAACCGGCAACCGACGCCGCTGGACCCGAACGACGACCCGAGTGTGGCCGAACTGGTTCGCCGCGAGCTCGGTGACGAAGTTCTCGACCGACTGATCGGGCCGCTGCTCGGTGGTGTCCATGCCGGCGATACCGAGCGCCTCAGCGTCCGATGCGCCGCACCCCAGATTGCGGCTGCCGCCGCAGCGCCCGAGGGACTCCTGGCCGGCGCCCAGGCTCAGGTGGCGGCGGCGGCGGGACGAGCTCCGGCGCCGGTGTTTAACGGGTTGGTCGGCGGCACCTCCGCCGCGGTCCAGGCCCTGGTCGCCGAGCTGGGTCACCGCCTCTTTCTGCAGACGCCGGTCCATCAGGTGCGGATCGACGCTGCGGTAGGCGAACAGGCCTCGGGAACCCAGGCCCATCCGGTGGTGGTCGAGCATCAGGGTGGGATCACCAGGGCCCGCGGGGTGGTGATGGCGGCGCCCACCGGCCCGGCGGCGACCGCGCTGGCCGAAACCGCACCGACCGCCAGCGAACTACTCGCCGCCATCGGTTACACCTCCGTGGTGCTTGTGACCTTCGCCTTCGCCGAATCGAGCGTGGGGCACCAACTCGACGGCACCGGCTTTCTGGTGCCTCAGGACCAGATCAAGCTGCTCAAGGCGTGCAGCTGGCTCAGCCGAAAGTTCTCCCACCTCAGCGACGGCGGCGTGATCGCTCGAGCGTCAGCGGGCAGCCGGCTCGCACCGGGCGCCATCGACCTTCCCGACGACGAACTCAGCCAACAGCTCCTCGACGAGCTGACCCCGGTGATGAAGATCACCGAAGCACCAACCGAAGTGCGCATCACCCGCTGGCATCAAGGGCTGCCCCAATTCGACCCCGGCCACCTCGATCGGGTCGCCGCGATCCGCCGGTCGGTTGCCGATGCTGGCCCCATCACCATCGCCGGGGCGGGCCTCGAAGGCCTCGGGCTACCGACATGTGTGCGCCAGGGCCGGGCTGCGGCGGCAGAACTCCACTCCCGACTCCAGGAAAAACCGCGGTAGGACAGGCAATCCGCGCCACACAAAGCACACGTGGGGTGGTTCGCCCAGCACGTATCGTGGCTTTTCGGGGTCGGCCTCGTCTACTGTCAAAAGAGGAGCCAGGCGACGGACAAAGGCGGCCCGTGGACCCCGAGAACCCCTCGATCAGCGACAATACCGATCCGGTTTTGCCTCCGGTGGAAGGTCCGCCCTCTGCGGCTCGGGCCGAACTCGCAGCAGCGTCGCGCCCGATTGGGGCCAGGATCGGCATCGGCGTACTGGCGGTCGGCGCGGTAGCTGTCGGCGCCTTCCTTTTTGGTCGTAGCAGCGAACCGGCACCGGGAACCCAACTGTCGGTGGCTGGCGTCACCGAAGTCGCCGAACCGGCAACCACTCCGGCCGGGGCCGATGACCCCACCCTCACCCCCCGATCGCCGTCGACGCCTACCCCCTCGACGCCCACCGCAGAAGCGGGACCGGCAGCCTCGATCAGCGCCGACACCGACAGGGGAGCGGTGGCCGTAGCTGCCGCCGCAGCCCAGGACGCCGCCGACAACCCGCTCGCCGACCTGGCCGCTTTGGCCGAGACTGCGGAGCTCGACGCGGCGACCGAACCCGCAGACCTGCCCGCCGAAGCCCAGGGTTGGCGGCCGCTCCCCTTCCCCGCTCCGGGCGAACTTCCCATCCCCGACCTCCTGCCCCTCGACGCTTACGCCGACACACCCCAGGTGGTGATCGGCACCCTCGAGATCCCCCGCCTCGGCGTGGTCGAAGAACTTCAGCAGGGCATGACCCTCACCGCCATCAATCGCGGCCCAAGCCATTGGCCGGGCACCGCGGCCCCAGGACGTACGGGCAACGTGGTGATCGCCGGGCACCGCACTACCCACGGCGCCCCGTTCAACGGACTCGACAAGTTGGTCGCTGGCGACGAGGTGATCTTCACCACCCTCGACGGCACCTTCACCTACAACGTCCGCGAGATAGAGATCGTCACCCCCGACGCTCTCCACATCGCCGATCAGAGCGATCGGGCCGAAGCGACGCTCTTCGCCTGCCACCCCAAGGGTTCAGCAGCAAAACGCATCGTCGCCCGAATGGACCTCACCAGTGCACCGATCGACGCCCCAGTCGGCCTCGACCCGCTCAACACCGCCCTCGCTGGTTAAGGCGCGCACCTCGTTAGGCCGCTTAACCCTTCGGTTGGTGTCACCACAGATCGGGGACAGCAGCTGCCCAACTTGGCGCCCCCGAATTCAACGGCGTAGCACCGGGCGGTACCGTGGGGATCTTCATGGCCCGCGACAATCTTGATACGGACGTGCCCGACACTCACGCGCACGACGGCGACGCGTCCAACCGCGGTGCCAACAGCCGCGGTGCCAACGACGCAGGCGACGCAGATCTGCACCACCGGGACACCACTACCGCGGATCCGACTGTCGCCGATGCCGCCCCTGCGAGCGAGGTGTCGCCGTGGCCGATCCGGCTTCTCGCTATTGCGTCAGGCGTAGCGTTGATGATGAGCCTGCCGCCTTGGGGATGGTGGCCGCTCGCCTTCGCCGGCATCGCCGGAATTGATCGGGTGGTAGCGGCGTCAGCCCGCCGAGGTCAACGACTCCGACACACGTGGCTGGCCGCAGCCGCATGGCTCTTCCCCTCCACGATCTGGATGTTTGACTTCACCGCGCCCGGCTACGTCGTGGCCATGGTCGTGTTCTCCGCGCTCTACGGCATCGTTGGCGGCCTGGCGCCCCAGGGGCGCGGCCGCCGCCCGGTGCTCGCCGGCGGCTTTGTCTTCGCCGAACTGATCCGGGCCTCCTGGCCCTTCGGCGGGGTCCCCATCTCCACCATGGCCATGATGCTGTCGAGCTCACCCCTCCTTCCCATCGCCCGGGTCGGCGGCCCGTTCCTGTTGGCCTTCACCATCATGACCATCGGCCTCACCCTCTCGGCCGCCGTCGGCCGCCAAACCCGCACCGCCATCCTTGGCGTGGCCGGAGCGCTGATTCTCATCCTGCTCGGGCTCGTCGGGCCCCGCGGAGAAACAATCGACACCCTTGACGTGGCCGTGGTCCAAGGCGGTGGACCCCAGCGCACTCGAGCCAGCGCGTCCCAGGAACCCATCGTGTTCGCCCGCCACCTCGAGGCGAGCCAGACCATCAGCACCCCGGTTGATCTGGTGCTGTGGCCTGAGAACGTGGTGAACCCGAAAGCGCCGGGCGCCTCGGAGAACGCCGCCGGCCTCGACAAGGACTTTGCCCAAACCGAACTGGAGCAACTGGCTCGCGACCTCGACGCCCCGATCCTGCCCGGCTGGTTCGAAAAGGTGTCCGACACCAACACCATCAACTACACCAACATCATCAACCCCGACGGCTCCACCGGCGACCGCTACGACAAGGTGCGGCTCGTACCATTCGGCGAAGTCATCCCGTTCCGGCCGCTACTCGAATCGATCGCCGGCGATGCCCTGCCGGCCCGAGATGTGATCCCCGGCACCGAGCCAGCGGTGCTCGACACGCCGGTCGGAACCCTCGGCATCTCCATCTCGTGGGAGATCTTCTTCGCCAACCGGGCCCGAGACGCCGTCGGCAACGGTGGTGAGGTGCTGATCAACCCCACCAACGGGTCGTCGTACTGGCTCACGATCGTCCAGAGCCAACAGATCGCGTCATCGAAACTGCGGGCGATGGAAACCGGCCGATGGGTACTACAGGCTGCGCCCACCGGGTTCAGCGCAGTCATCACCCCCGAAGGCAAGGTTGTTGACCGCACCGGCGTGAGCGAAACCCGGGTGCTCACCGAGACCATCGAGCGGCGTCGGGGCCTCACGTGGGCCAACCGAGTGGGCAACTGGCCTGCGGTACTGCTGGCATTGGCCGGGATCGTTGGCGGCCTGGCCGCAAGCGAGCGTCGGGCCACCCGCACTACTGGTACTGACCGCACTGCCGCTGCCTCAAAGGCCGAGGTGCCCGATCGTGAGGGTCGGCCAGCGGTACCCTGAACAAGACATGACCGGTCGCCGAAGCACCCCAACCGCAGCGGCCTCCGGCGCGCCCCGAAGCCTGTTTCCCAGGGTGCCGCTGCCGCTCGTGATTGGCGTGGTTCTTGCGGTGGCGCTGATGGCCCAAGCCTGTAGCCGAGGCGATCCGGTCCAACGCCAGGCACTCACCCTTGAGGGCGTCTCGACCACCACCACTACTGCGCCCACGCAGGCCCTGGGTCGGGTCGAACTCGACCGCTACGAGAACGACCGATGCGATCAACTCGACCGCACCTCGTGCCTGTTGCCGTTCCCCAACGACTACTTCACCTCCGAAGATCTGCTGTCGCCCACCGGCCGCCGCGTGAACCTGGCCCTTGAGTCAATGCCGGCCAACAAACAGGGGGTGAACATCGACCCCCGCCGATGGAACCGGCTCGACGGGTTCGCTGGATCGACACCGATCATGGCCTCGTTCCCCGGCCTCGACTTCGAAGCAAGCGCCCTCCCAGGGCCAGCCACCGCAGCGCGATCGATCCGTCCCAACGCGGCGATCGTTATCTGGGACACGGTCGAGGAACGTCGGATCGGCTACTGGGTTGAACAGTCGGAGAGTGGCCCGGGCGGCATCACCACGCTCATCATCCGCACCACGGAAGTCCTGGCCCCAGGTCATCGGATCGTGGTTGGTATCCGATCACTGAAGGGTGCCGATGGCGAGCTACTTACCGCCGGCCGCGACTTCGGCGCGTTCCGTGATCGGCAACCAACCACGCCGTTTGATCCGCTCTTTGAGCGCCGCCGCGCCGACATGAACGACGTCTTCGATGACCTCCGGGCCGCCGGAGTTCGCCGAGATGAGCGACTTCAGCTGGCATGGAGCTTCACTGTCGCCAGCGATGAATCCATGAATGCTCCGCTGTCGTCGATGATCCTGAACGCCTTCGCCACGCTCGGCGGCGACTCCCCCAGCTTCACCATCGACCAGGTGGTCGACGGAGCCCCGACCGAAGAACAGCTGAGCGACACCACCGTGGCCGACGCCACCCAAACCAACGAAGAAGGCGATCCGATCGCCGGCGCCGAAGCCGACCCTGAAGCCACCGAAGCCATCGACGGCGAGGGAGAGGGCGAGGCCGACGGGGAGGCCGCACCCGAGGACGACACCGTCGCAGGCGAAGAGCTGACGGCCGAGGAAGAAGAAGGCACCGAAGCCCCGGACGAGGGCGATATCGGCACCCAGGAAGGAGATCAGGCACCGGTGACCGGACCTGGCGCCGAACTCAACGTGGGCCGGTTCATCCGCGGCCGCATCGTGGTACCAAACTTCCTCGACGACGGCGGCGTTCCCGGCTCGGAGCTGGTTCTCGGCAGTGATGGGTTCCCCCAACAAACCGACACCACCGGGACCGTTTATGAGGCTGAGTTCTCGTGCCTGATACCAAAACGACTCACCGACGCCGCAGTACCCCAGCCCTCGCGCATGGTGCTGTTTGGCCATGACCTCCTGGGAGACCGCAACGAAGTGCTTTCGGCCGGAGCAATCGAGTTGGCTCAGCGCCACCGCATGGTGATCTGCGGTACCGACATGATCGGCATGAGCAGCGCCGACAGCCAGTTTGTGATCGCGGCCTACGCCGACCTGTCGCGCTTCGGAACAGTCCCCGACCGTATGCACCAGGGAATCCTGAACTCGCTCTACCTCGCCCGGGCCATGTCGCACCCTGACGGCTTCGTGAGCCAGGCCGCTTTCGCCGGCACCGACGGCGGCACCTACGTGGACGAGAGCCGGGTCTACTACTACGGCATCGGCCAGGGGGCGGTGGTTGGGCCGGTCCTGACCGCACAGTCGCGAGACCTCAACCGCGCTGCGCTGATCGGTGGTGGCGCCAACTTCAACCTGATCGTCAGCCGATCCCGAGACTTCGAAACACTCGGCGAGATCGCCGACACCACCTACGACGCGGGCCCGACCCAAGAGCTGGCCTTGGCGCTGGCCCAAAGCCTCTGGGCGCCGGTCGAGATGAGCGGCAACATCCGGCCCATCGAGGAAAGCAACGACCGGCTGCTGCTACAGGTGGTCTACGGCGACCAGACGATCCCCGTGCTCTCGGCGCTCACCGCCACCCGCAGCCTCAACCTGGTCACCCGACAACCACTGTTGGCCCCGGATCGACAGCGCCAGGGCGAAAACCTCCTCTGGCAACTCGAGCCGGTGCCGGCCTACCCTCACCGGGAGTCGGCCATGGTGATGTTCGATGCGGGCGGGCTGATTCCCCCGCTCGGGCCCTCGCCAGCATGGGCGGGCGAGGACCCCCACAACCTGCTCCAGTCACACCTGGCCGCGGTCGACCAGGTAGCCAACTTCCTCAGCCCCGACAGCCGAGTGATCAACCCCTGCGACACTGACCCCTGCACCCTCGACGGCTAAGGCTGGCTACCAACACAAAGCCAGCCCCCCGTCACCGTCGCGTTGGCTCAGCAGGGTCAACTCGAAGCGACCGCATCTCGAGCCGTGACCAGGCTGTCCAACGCCACCAGGGTTTCATCACGAGGTAGCGAACCGAGTGCGAAGATAGCCCGGTCGATACCGCCTGCAGCGAAACGCTCCAACTCGCCAGGGTCGGTCGGGGCGGAGTAGATGCTCACCTCGAAGGCTTCCGGATCGCCACCGGCTTCGGCCACCATCTGGCGGGCGTCGGCCGCAGCCGCGACCAGGTCGCCATCACGCCCACCGATCGGCACCCAACCATTGCCGTACCGGATCGCCCGGCGAACGCCATGAGGGAAACCACCACCGACGTGGATCGGCGGATGGGGCTGCTGGGCCGGCTTGGGCCACACCTTGCAGGCGTCGAAGTTGACCAAATCGCCGTGATATTCGGCCTCCTCTAGGGTGTCGTCCCAAAGGGTCTTCATGGCCTCGATGCGCTCACGCATCAGCTTCCATCGACCCTCGAAGTCCTCGGTGCCGTGGTCGGCCATCTCCTCGGCGTTCCAGCCGCCACCCACCCCAAAGAGGAAGCGGCCATTACTCAGCCTGTCGAGGCTGGCCACCTCCTTGGCCAACTGGATGGGGTCCCGCTGGGGCACCAGGGCAATCCCGGTGGCCAACTTGAGCTCCGTCGTTACTGCGGCCACCATCGAGAGCGCCACAAAGGGATCGACCGCGGCGTAGTAGTGGCGCGGGAGTTCGTCGCCGCCGGGCCAGGGAGAGCGCCGCGACGACGGGATGTGGGAGTGCTCGGCCACCCACAACGACTCAAAACCACGCTCCTCCAGAGCCGGCCCGAGTTCAGCCGGGTGGATCGCATAGTCAGTGGGAAAGGTGGCTACTCCGAACAACATGGCGCCAGCTTGGCATGGCGCGACGCCGAACGCCGCGGTGGCTCACCCCTAGTGTCAAGGCGTGGCGTGTGGCCGATGGCAACCCAGCGGTGGGTCAGCGACGCCGGATCAGGGTGAGGCCATCGCCAAGGGTGGCCAGCACCACCTCGGCGCGCGAATCCTGAGCAACAAAGGTGTTGAACTCCCGAAGGGCTGCGGTGTCGTCGGAGCTGTCGCCGGCATCAAGAACCTGACCACCCCACAGGGTGTTGTCGACGGCGATCAACCCCCGATCCGACAACCGGGGCAGGATCTGTTCGTAGTAGGCCCGATAGCCGGTCTTGTCGGCGTCGATAAAGGCGAAGTCGATCACGGTGTCGGCGGGCAGCGCCTCGAGCGTCTCCAACGCCGGCGCAATCCGAAGGTCGATGACGCCGTCAACGCCGGCCGCTTCCCAGTGCTCCCGGGCAATCGCGGTCCACTCCTCGCTGACGTCACAGCAGAGCAACCGACCACCGGCGGGCAGATGGCGAGCGATCGACAACGACGAGTAGCCGGTGAAGGTGCCGATTTCGACGGCCAGGGCCGGGGCGATGGCCGAGGTCAACAGCCCCAGGATCAGCCCCTGGTCAGGGGCAACCTGCATCTGGGAGACCCCTCCCAGCGCCGCAGTGCGCTCGATCAGCGAGGCCGCCACCTCATCAGGCGCCGTTGAACTGGCCTGGACGTACTCGGCGAGCTCAGGGGAAAGAAAGAACGATCGAGGAGTCATGGCTTCACTCTGCCATGGCCGGCTTGATTGAGCGACGCGATCGCCTGGCCGGAAGGCGAAAGAGCCTGGGCCCGATGCGCTGGGTCCAAAGACGAAGCTTCGGGCGGTCAGACCCCGACTAGACCTCGACCCAGTGTTGGTCGATCAGTCGGAACGCCGTGCCCGGCGCGATAACCGACCCGCCCAGATCCGGACCATGCAGCAGTTGGGCCAGCACCTCGACACCATCGACCACCCGAGGCCCCGGTCGGCTGAACAGACCGGACCCGTCAACCACCACCACGTCACTCAGCTGCGGCGACGCCAGCAGATCCAGCCACGCCGGCTCGGCACCGAACTCGTCGGCCCGACGCACGGTCTCGGACGCATCAAACCCACAGAAGGCCAGCACCACCACCTCGGGCGCTGCAGCCAGAATGGCGCTCCACTCCACCGGGGTTGATGGCTCCCCCGACCGGCCAAGCAGGTTCTCGCCACCGGCAGCCGTGACCATGTCGGGCACCCAGTGCCCCGGCGCAAACGGCGGCACCGGCCACTCCAGCACCGCCACCCGTGGCCGAGGACGGCCCTCCACCAACCGAGCAACCCGGTTGAGTCGGTCCCGCAGCTCGGCGGTCAGACGGTCGCCCGCTTCGGCGTCACCGAGGGCCTGGGCGACCACCGAGATCGAATCGATGACGGCATCAAGATCGCCCGGATCCACCCCGAGCACTTCCGCCTCATGGGGCATTGAACACACCGCCGCGGCCACCGCGTCGGCCGACACCGCGCAGACCTCGCACAACGATTGCGACAGCACCAGGCGAGGCTCGAGGTTCCGAAGCGCCTCGGCATCAAGGGCGTAAACGGTGTGGGCATCGCTGACGCTCGCTCGCACGGCCTCGTCGATCTCGGCCGAGGTCAGACCCGACGCCAGCATGTCGGACGTCACCGCCGGCACCCGACCGGCCAGGCCCGCCGGATAGTCACACTCATGGGTGATGCCGACCAGGTCGTCGCCATGACCGAGAGCCACAACAATCTCGGTGGTACTCGGCAACAAGGAAACAACTCGCATACCGCGACACTACCGGTCAGGCGACTTGAGGGGCCTGGCCCAACTCGTCACGAGCTTTCGCATCCACAAGATCTGTGACACCCAGCGCCGCAAAAACGCAGTGCTGGGCGTCACGGATCTTTGTTTTGGGGGCCCGCCGTAAAACAGGCTCAAGCCTCGGTCGGGGGGAGGCCGAGGCTTGAGCGGGGTGCATCAACGCACCTGTGTATTGGTCGCTTTGAACAGTGGAAGAGTCGCGACCTGGGTAGAGAATTCGGGAGAATTCTCGAGGTTGATCAGGCCCGACCGAAGCCCTGGCCGCCACGGAAACGGGGAGCAAAGTTCTGACCTTCGGCGTCGGCATCGTCACCGTCAACAGCCGGACCGCGGTTGCCACGTTCGGGACGCTCGCCGTTCACCTTGGCGGTGATCCGCTCACGAATTTCGTCTTCGGTCGGCGGCTCGAAACCCTCGGGGCGAGTGTCGGCCCGCTCCTCGATCTTTTCGAGCTTGTGCTCGACGAGGGCATCGACCAGATCCTCGACGGCCACACCGTTGGCTACTGCTACGTCGGCCAGGCTCTCACCATTCTGACGAGCCTCACGCAGATCCTCAGCGGTCACACCGAGGGTCTCGGTGATGATGGCCCGCTTCTCGGCCTTGTTGGCACGACGATGACCTCGGCGGCCACGGCGGTTGTCGTCGTCGGTGCTGTCGGCGTCGGCAGTGGCTTCAGCCTCGGTGGCGTCCTGGAGGAAGGCGACGTTGTCGGTGGCGGCCACCGCGGCATCCTGGGTGGTGCCGGCACCGGCGGGGTTCAACGCCACCGCACCGCCGACAAAGGCAAGACCGGTCAAGGCGGCGATGCCGAGTCGGTTGAGTACCACGTTGTTGCGACCATTCGGGCGAGTGCTCGAGGTGGTGTTGGGGGCGGTCGGCTTCTGCATTGGTTGTTCTCCTTGGTTGGAGCGGGGGACTCCCGCAAGCTGATGAGACCAGGATGCAGAACCGCCCTGAACCCAACCTGAGCAGCTGAACAGCTATTCAGGAGGCGACCCCCAGGTCGCGAAACCACCCCGAAAACACGCGGTTTTCGGGGTGGTTGGTCGGGCTGATCGGACTCGCCGGCTGCGGACGCCCAAGCGGTTTCGGGCGGCTCCCGGCGATGGATTCAGATCGAGTTCCGAAATGTCGGCGCTGTCGGTGAATATTTCAGTGTCAGCGCCGACAATTCAGCGTCAGGCCGATTCGGACAGGCGAGCCTCAAGCTTGTCGATGGCCATGCCCCAACCCATGCCTCCGGGCGAGTCGGCGGGAACGCCCACGTGGGTCATCTTCATGCGGGTGCCTTCCCCCTCAGAAGTGAGTTCGACCACCACCTCGGTCGATGTCGGGCTGCCCGGCGGCATCCCCATCGACTCCGGCGTCTTCACGGTGCCGTCCTCGTCGCACATGGCGTCGGTGTAGGCCAGTCGTTGCGGCGGAGTGACATCGGTGAACTCACCGGTAAACCACATCTTCATCGGACCGTCCGGAGTCTGCATCTCCATACAGATCAGCCGGGTGCCGCCGACGCGCACATCCATCTCCGCCACCGGTATCGAGGCCCCCTGCGGGCCGTACCAGGCGGCAAAGTGCTCGGCCTCAGCCCACATCTTCCAGACCAGGTCGATCGGAGCGGCGAAGGTCCGCTCGATCACGACCCAGTCGCCATCGGTTGCATTGGTATCGGTCATAACGTCAATCCTCGTTCCTGATCTGGTTCAGATAGTCGTCCATGCGATCGAATCGCTCGTCCCAGATGTGGCGGTACTGCTCAGCCCATGCCGACACCTGCCCGATGGCCTCGCCTTCAAGCACGCACGGCCGGTACTGAGCCCGGCGAGCCTGGCTGATCAGCCCGGCCCGCTCAAGCACCCGGATGTGGCGCGAAATCGCCGGAAGGGTCATGTCAAAGGGCTCGGCAAGCTCATTGACGCTGGCCTCCCCCTCAGCCAGCCGAGCCACAATGGCCCGGCGAGTCGGGTTGGCCAGCGCAGCAAACATCTCCGAGAGCCGATCTTCATCGGCAAAGCCATCAGCATCGTCAGCAAGGTCAACTACCATTTCACAAACACGTTAATTAACAAATCAGTTAACTACAAGTTGATGCTGCACGGCGATGCATCCGGCTGGCGGCAACCTCCCCGCGTATCGAGCGACCAGACGCCAGCGCTAGCGAGTTGACCGAGTACTGCGAGGGACCGAGCAGCGGGCTCCCCCAGGGAGACCGAACGAGACCAAATCCGCAGCGCGCGGTCGAGGAGCGCGGGAACCCTGCGGGTTCCTGCGACGGATCCGCCCTGCGGCATCAAGAGAACACGACATGGAAGCGGGCGCCGGTGGGGTGGTTGGGGTGAACTGATACTTCGCCTTGATGGCGCTCGACGATTTCGGCGACGATGGCCAGCCCGAGACCGCTGCCACCGTCGGTGCGGGCCCGGGCCTCGTCGAGGCGGACAAAACGCTTAAAGATCTCCTCCGCCTGTTCCGGCGGCACCCCAGGACCATCGTCGGCGACTTCGAGGCGGGCCCGACCCCCGGCTTCATCACGCTCTTCAACACGCACCGACACCACCCGATCGGCATGGCGGGCGGCGTTCTCCAAGAGGTTGCGAGCCACGCGACCGAGCTCACTTGGATCACCCATCACCTGAGCCGCCGATACGCCAGACAGATCGAGCTGCAGCGTCGGGTGCTGGGCCCGGAGCCGCTCCACCTCGCCGAGCACCAGATCATCAAGATCCACCAACTCCCGGTGGGTGGGCGCTTGCCCGGCGTCGGAGCGGGCCAACGCCAACAGATCCTCCAACAACCTCTGCATCCGAATGGCGTCGGTGTCCATCGCCTCGGCCGAGGCGACCCAGTCGACCTCCTCGGGGTGGGCCAGGTTCACCTCCAGGGTCGAACGGATGGCGGTGAGCGGGCTCCGCAGCTCATGGGAAGCATCGGCCACGAAACGTCGCTGGCCGGCAACCGAGGTGTCCACCCGATCGAGCATGTGGTTCATGGTGGTGGCCAGCCGCTCGAGCTCGTAGGAGCCGGTCGGCACCGACACCCGCCGGTCCAACCCGAGGTCACCGATCTCGTCGACCTCACGGCGAATGGTCTCGACCGGGTTGAGGGCCCGGCCCACCAGAGTCCAAATCATCAACCCCAGCAGCCCCAACAACGGGAAGGCACCGAGGGCCATCCGACTGCGAAATCCGCTCAAGGCTTCATCGACCGTGCTTAACCCCTGGGCCACCACCAGCGTGTGGCCACCGTCGACCTGCAAGCTCCGCACCCGCAGCTCACCCGACTGCTCCACCGCCACTGCGGCATCGTCTCCATCGCCCGGTTCGTCGAGATCGGTGGCGGCACCCACATAGGTGGCCGACAGCGTCGCCGCCTCGGATCGACCCGACTGACCGCTCAGACGATCGTCGCCAGCGTCGAGCATCACCCCCTGCATCGAACGACTGGCTGTCAGCAGCTCACCATCCGGCGTAAACAGCGCAGCGGCAGTCCTGGTGGTGGAAACCGACTCCGCCAAGGCCCGCAACCTCAGGACCGGAGCCCCCGCCCCGCCCTGACGATCGCGACGATTGCGCCCGGGAAAGCCCCGCGGCCCGTCGACCCGCCCATCAAGCACCTCGTCCAAGTCCTGTTCGAGGGAGCGGTCGACCGACCGAAGCAGCTGATCTTCCAACGTACGACTGAGGGCCACCCCCACCAGCAGCAACACCGCAGCCAGCGCGACCACCGCGAGCGCGGTGATGCGGACCCGCAGGCTCCGCAGCCAGCTCATCGGGAGCTCAGACCCGGTTCGGCCGGCGGCGACCCATCCAGGCGATAGCCGGCGCCGCGGACCGTGGTGATGGTCTTGGTGCCAAAGGGCTCGTCGATCTTCTTGCGGATCCGCCGGATGTACACCTCAACGATGTTGGGATCACCCTCGAAGTCGAAGTCCCACACGTTGTCGAGAATCTCCTGCTTGGTGACCACCTGATCCCGCCTCCGGATCAGGAACCCGAGCACCGCGATCTCACGGGCGGTCAGCTGGATCGACTCTTCACCGCGACTGCACCGAAGCGAGACCGGGTCCAAGCGCAGATCGCCAATCTCGAAGAGATCCTGCCGCTCGCCCCGACCGGCCCCACGACGCAGCAGCGCCCGAAGCCGCGACACCAGCACCACAAACGAAAACGGCTTCGTGAGATAGTCGTCGGCACCAAGGTCGAGCCCCTCGGCTTCATCAAGCTCCCCATCCTTAGCGGTCAGCATGATGATCGGAATCCAGTTGCCCGCCTCACGCAGCGCCCGGCACACCTTGTAGCCGTTCATTCCCGGCAACATGATGTCGAGCAGCACCGCGTCATAGCTGCCTTCCGACGCCATCCAGAGCCCATCGGTGCCGTTGTCGGCCACGTCGACCTCAAAACCCTCAAGCTTCAGGCCCCGCCGAAGGGACTCGGCCACGGACGATTCGTCTTCAACAACGAGAATGCGCATCGACTCAACGGTGGCACAGCAAACTGAACCGCAGCTGAATAGGTCGTCAGTTTTGGTGTTGATGCCGCCTCCAAGGGTCCACAGATGTAGATTTTGGGTATGACTCAGGCACTCCAAAGCAACTCCGCAGCCCCCTCGATGGCCGATCTCGCCAAGATGGTTGGCGGCGGCCTTATCGGCGCCGGGGTTCTCTTCGGCATCATCTCGGCCTTCGGCGACTCGTTCAGCCCGACGTCGTTGATCCCGGCCTTCTTTGGCATCGCCTTTCTCGCCATCGGTCTGGTGGCGGCGGCCAAGCCCGACCTCAACAAGCACCTGATGCACGCTGGCGCCCTCGTAGCGCTCATCGGCATTCTTGGTTCGTTCATGCCGATCCTGGCTGGCGGTGCAGTAAAGATCCTCAGCGGCCTGGTCCTACTGGCCGCCTGCGCCTTCTTTCTGGTCAAGGCCATCCAATCCTTCAAAGCAGCGCGGGTGGGTTCATAGCCGCAAGGCGGGTTCATAGCCGCAGGGCGGATCCGTCGGACCCGTCGGCCCCTGGGGGGCCTTTGGGGTTCCTCCTCGACCGCCTCTGCGGATTTGGTCTCGTTCGGTCTCCCTGGGGGAGCCCGCTGCTCGTCCCTCGCAGTACTCGGGCAACTCGCTAGCGCTGGTGCCTGGCTGCTCGACACGCCCGGCCCGTGGGTTGCGGTTTGTAGCCCCGGGCTATGGGCCTTTGGGGTTCCTCCTCGACCCGCGCTGCGGATTTTTTCTCGGCGCACTCCTAGCGGAGTCCGACGCTCGTCAGGAACCCGAAGGGTTCCCCCGCTCCCTCGGGCAACTCACTGCGCTGGTGCCTGGTTCTGCGACGCGCCTTACAGCTGGGATCGGATAGCACCTTGCATTTATTGTTGGTTTGACTATAATAGCCTCTTGTTGGCGGGATGGCTGCTGACGTGCTCCGCCCGAGTGACTGGAGAGAGGCAGACTGATGACCGCTACTTCTGAGACCTTTGATCTCCCGCCGGTTGATGGGGTCTGGACCTACGATCTTCTTTTGGCTGCCGAGGCTGCGGATCACCGGCTTAAGTTTGTGTTTTTCTGGGGCCATACTCCCCCGGCATCGGGCCAGATCGCCAAGCATGTCTTCAGCCAGTGGCATGTCAGCCCGTTCACCGAAGACGGCGTGCACTACGCCAGCGCCGAGCACTTTATGATGGCGGCCAAGGCCCGACTCTTCGACGACCACGATCACCTGGCCCAGATCCTTGATGCCTCCAGCCCAGCCGAAGCCAAGAAGCTCGGCCGATCGGTGCGGGGATTCGATGCCGATACCTGGGATCGACACGCGCTCGACATCGTTACCAAGGGATCGATCGCCAAGTTCTCCTCCACCGATGAACTGGCCAGCTACCTCGTGGGCACCGGTGACCGAGTACTGGTTGAGGCCAGCCCCAAAGACCCCATCTGGGGCATCGGCCTCAGCGGAGACGATCCGGCCGCCGAACACCCCTCGCGTTGGCAGGGCAAAAATCTTCTCGGCCTAGCCCTGATGGCGGCCCGCGCCGAACTGCGAACTCGACGCCACCACGGATAACGCAGCGGCGAACCGACGCGGACCGGCAGCAGGTTCCGGCACCCATCAGCCGGCGATCGCACTAGCTCTGACCGATCTCGACCATCACCGTTACCGGGCCGTCGTTGACCAGCGCCACGGCCATGTCGGCCCGGAAACGGCCGGTCGCCACTGTTGCACCCCGCTCCCGTAGCGCGGCCACGACCGCGTCGACCAGCGGCTCAGCCACCTCGGGTTTGGCAGCCTCGATCCAGGAGGGCCGTCGTCCCTTGCGGGTGTCGCCATAGAGGGTGAACTGGCTGATCACCAACAGCGGACGATCGAGGGTGGCCGCCGAGAGGTTCATCACCCCGTCGTCGTCGTCAAAGAGCCGCAGGTTCCAAAGCTTCTCCGCCAACGCATCGGCATCGGCCGCAGTGTCGCTGTGGGTCACCCCTACCAGCACACACAAGCCAGCCCCGATCTCGCCGACGACCTCCTCGCCTACCGTGACCGAAGCCGACGTCACCCGCTGAACCAAACCACGCATCGCCACAGCGTAGAAGCGGACCGCCAACGATTGAACCTCCAGGCGTCAGACATCACTGCCCGAGGCGAGGTTGGAGCGGTTAGGTATGGGCGAGCCAGAGCAGCACGGCCTTCACCCGCCGATGGGCGTCGGGCTCACCACCCAGGTCCAGCTTGGAGAAGATGTTGTTGATGTGTTTGGCCACGGCCTTGTCGCTCAGCACCAGACGCTCCGCGACGGCGGCGTTGTTCAGCCCCTCGGCGATCAGTCCGAGCACTTCACGTTCACGGGGCGTAAGCCGATCGACGGCCGAGCCCGAGCCGGTCCGCGACTGCACCAACACATCAACGATCTTGGGGTCAACCATCGACTCACCGCTGGTCACCGCGGTGATGGCCCGGGCCAGTTCGTCGGGACCGACCCGCTCTTTGAGGAGATAGCCAAGACCATCGCTGCCGTTTTCAAAAAGGGCCAGCACAAACGCAGGATCGGAGAATTGCGACAGCACAATCACGCCAAGATCAGGGTTGGCGGCCTGGAGGGCCAGCGCGGCGGTGATCCCTTCATCGGTATGGGTTGGCGGCATGCGGATGTCGGTGATCACCACGTCGGGGTTGTGGCTTTCCACCGCAGCCATCAGCGAATCGACGTCGTCGCACTCGGCCACCAGGTCGACTCCGGCGATGCTGGTGAGCACGGCGGCAACGCCCTGGCGGATCAGCAGGTTGTCATCGGCCAGCGCCACCCGGATGACATCGGGGTCGACCGGTTCGTCGGATTCGCCAGGATGGACACCTGGCGTTGCGTCGGATGCCATGGACTCCACAGTAGATGCCGTCATTGCCGCCAGCGTCTTGGGGCTGAGCTCCGCCTTGGAGAGATACCCCTTTGCTCCACATGTCGCGGCATCGGCCGGAAGATCTTCGGCGGCGATGGTCGACACGAGAACAACGTTGATCTCTGGACGGAGTGCAGTGATCTGTCGGCTGGCCTCGATGCCACTGACCGCACCCAGGTTGATGTCCATCAGCACCAGCTCCGGGCCATCGGGGTTATCCACTACCGCTTCGACAGCTTCGGCGGCGGTAGAGGCAGTGCCCCAAAGGCAGAAGCCGCTCGTGGCTTCGACGACTGCCGAAGAAGCGAGCCGAAACGGTTCCTGGTCGTCCACAACCAGCACTCGAACCTGGCGCATCCCGACGGTTGGGCGGGGGCTTAGGGACGTCGCGGGCATGATCTCATTGTGATCACCCGCGCCGGCGATGGCGACAACCTCTACACCCCAGGTGATGGTGGTGCTAGCACCACCATCGTGTGGACCGGCCCGCCGCACTATTCTTGGTTTCGTCGGGGTCTGAGAGTTTGCCGAGGATGACCCTGGCGAAGGTGGGAAATGACGACCGTCGAGATGCCGACCGGCGCGCCAGCGGCCACAGTTCAGACCAAACTTGAGACCAAACTCCCGCTGGAGCATGAGGGCATCGCCGCCTTTATCCGCTGGGACCGGGTAGGTCTGACCGGTGGCCTATTGATCGTGTTGATCGGCAATGCCATCGTGGCGGCCCCGACCGTTTGGCTCACCCTGCCGGCGATGTTCCTGGTGTGGTTCAGCCTGTGGTGGGCCGAGCGGCTCCTGCGAGCGGGCCAGCCCCGAGAAAGTGTGCTGGTGATCATGGCTGGCCAGTGGCCGATCGCCATCACCGTCGCTGCAGTGCTCCCGTTCTTCTGGCCGATCATGGCGTTGACCGGCCTCACCCCCCTGCTGTTGGCGGCGCCACACGTTCGAGGTCGGGACATCAAATACATCGTCGGGTTCACCGCATTCCTGGCCGGGGTGGTGGCGTCGGTGGGGTTGGCTCTCGACGACGGTGGGGCTCTGCCCGACATCGACGACGCCGTGGAGCTGCCGGTGGTGGTTGGTGCGGGCGCAGCACAGGTGGTGTTTCTTGGGATCGTGGCATGGCAGAACAACCGGCTGCAGCGACGGGCGCTCCGCGGCGAGCGCGCCCTCAACGCCGAGCTGAACCTCTCGCGGCAGCAGTTGGTGGCCTCGCGTCGACGCGTCGCCCGAGCGGCCGACAACGAACGCATCCGGATCGAACGCGATCTGCATGATGGAGCGCAACAGCGGCTCGTGGCGCTAGGGGTCCACCTGCGCCTGCTCGAATCCAAACTGGATTCCAGCACCGATACCGGCGAAACGGTGACGATGCTGGTGGCCGAACTCGACTCCGCAGTGAACGACCTCCGCGAACTCGCCCACGGCATCTACCCCCCGCTGCTTGAGGCCCGCGGACTCCCCGAAGCCTTGAGCGCGGTCGCTCGGCGATCGCCCGAGTCGATCACCATCGATGGCGGTGACATCGGACGGTTCGACCAGGCCGTCGAAACGGCGCTGTACTTCACCGCACTGGAGGCCCTGACCAACGCGGCCAAACACGCCCCAGGTGCCAGCGTGCACGTCGAACTTCAGGACGCTGATAACTCGGTCCAACTCAGCGTTACCGACGATGGGCCGGGTTTCGACGTACCTGCCGAACTTGAATCCCGAGGCATGTTCAACATGTTCGACCGCATCGCCGCTGTCGGCGGTGAGGTTGATGTTGACTCGGCACTCGGCGACGGAACCCGGGTAACGGCCACGGTGGCCGTCAGCGAACGCGCCGAGACCGCGGCGCGGTAGCGAGGATCGGGCCCGACCAAGTGTCCGCACCCTTTCGTAGCAACTGGGAATAGCAGGTGTCATGGGTTTGTTGAACCGGCCGCAGCGCCTCGTTTGGCGCTTGAATACCCACTCTCCGATAGGATCACATTGATGTCGGACCATCCTGAACACGGCGCGCTCGCACACAGCTCGCACTCACCCACCGAGCCAGCGAAGCCGCTTCGGATTGCCGTACTCGCCTATCGAGGCAAACCCCACTGCGGCGGACAGGGTGTGTATGTCCGGCACCTCACCAAAGCGCTAGCCGATCTCGGCCACCATGTTGAGGTCTTCGGAGGCCAGCCCTACCCCGAACTCGACGACCGGGTGAAGCTGACCAAGCTCCCCAGCCTCGACATCTACAACGATCATTTCCCGATGCGGATGCCCGGCCTCTGGGAACTCAAAGAGTTCGCCGATTTCGCCGAAGTCACCGCCTTTTCCACCGGCACCTTCCCCGAACCGCTGGCCTTCAGCATCCGGGCCTACCAGGCGCTCAAAGAGCGGGCCGGTGAGTTCGACATCGTTCACGACAACCAGAGCCTCGGCTACGGCATCCTCGCCATTCAGAAGCTCTTCCCGGTGCTCGGCACCATCCATCACCCGATCACGGTGGATCGACGCCTCGAGATGGAACACGCTCGCAGCTGGAAAGAGCGGATCGGCAAGCAACGCTGGTACGCCTTCACCAAGATGCAGACCCGGGTGGCCAAGCGGCTGCCCCGCATCGTCACCGTGAGCGAATCGAGCCACGACGACATCCACAACGACCATCAGGTGCCCCGCGAGCGGATGCACGTGGTGCCGGTCGGCGTCGATCCCGACCTGTTCAAACCCCTGCCCGGCGTCGAGCGGGTGAAGGGCCAGCTTCTTACCACGGCCAGCGCCGATGTCACCCTCAAGGGCCTGCGCTACCTCCTCGAGGCCGTGGCCAAGCTCCGCACCGAACGAGACATCAAGCTTGTGGTGATCGGTCGACCGAAGGAAGGCGGCGTCTCGGAAGCCACCATCAACCGCCTCGGCCTGGCCGACTGTGTCGAATGGGTGAGCGGTGTACCCGATCAGCGGATAGTGGAGCTCTACTCCGAATCCGAGCTGGCGGTCGTGCCCTCGCTCTATGAAGGCTTCTCGCTACCGGCCATCGAAGCCATGAGCTCGGCCATCCCGCTGGTAGCCACCACCGGCGGAGCCCTACCCGAAGTTGTTGGCCCCGATGGGGAAACCGCCCTGGTGGTTCCGCCAGGAGATTCCGAAGCCCTCGCAGCCAAGATCGCCTGGGCCCTCGACAACCCTGAGGCCGCAGCCGAGATCGGCAAGGCCGGCCGTCAACGGGTCAAAGACAACTGGAGCTGGCGTCACACCGCAGAAAAAACTGTCGAGCAATACCGCGCCCTTCTCGCGGAGACCGCCACCCCCAACAGCAAACAGGCCTGATTGACATGGCCGCCACTCTTTCCCTCCCGCGCGCGAACGGATAGCAAAACAGGTGCTGACAGTTGATTACGACAAACTCGGACTGCAGTCCGGCGAACGACTCCTCGACCTCGGTTGCGGTTTCGGTCGTCACTCGTTCGAAGCAATGAAGATGGGTGCCAAGGTCGTGGCCGCCGACCTGGCCACCGAGGAACTCGGCCAGGTGCGTGACCTCATGGGCGCCATGGCGGTCGAGAACCAGGTACCCCCCGGAGCAGCGGGAGGCGTGAGCTGCGCCAACGCCCTGGCCCTCCCTTTCCCCGACAACTCCTTCGACCGGGTGATCGCCTCCGAAGTGATGGAGCACATCCCCGACGATGCTGCCGCCCTCGACGAGCTGGTGCGGGTCCTGCGACCCGGCGGCGTGATCGCGGTAACCGTTCCCGCCTGGCTGTCTGAGACCGTCTGCTGGAAGCTCACCGACGAGTACTACGCCCCGAAGGCCGAAGGTGGCCACGTCCGCATCTACCGCGAAGCCGAACTGCGGGAAAAGATGGTGGCCGCCGGAGTACGACCCGGCGCCTCGCACCTGGCCCACGCCATCCATGCGCCCTACTGGTGGCTCAAGTGTGCGGTCGGCATCGAAAACAAAGAGAACCTGCTGGTCAAGAACTATGAAAAAGCCCTGATCTGGGACATCGCCAAGGCGCCCTGGATCATGCGGACCGCCGACCGCTTACTCAACCCGATCATCGGAAAGAGCCTGGTGGTGTACGCCACCAAGGAAGCGGTCGTCCAGGGGGATCAACGGGGTAGCGAAGTGGAGCGTGAACATGTCAGTGCCTGAAGTTGAGGGGCTGATCACCGCAGCCGAAATCCAGGAAACCGTCGACTCGATCGCCGAGTGGCAGCTGCCCAACGGCATGATCCCCTGGTACCCGGGCGGCCACGCCGACCCGTGGAACCACACCGAAGCGGCCATGGCCCTCGAACTGGGGGGCCGCCGCACCGAAGCCGACAGGGCCTTCGAATGGCTTCAGTCCAAGCAGCGCCCCGACGGCGCCTGGCACCAGTACTACCTCGAAGACAGCATCGAACAGGACAAACTCGACGCCAACGTGTGCGCCTACGTGGCCACCGGTGTTTGGCACCGGGTGCTGCTCAGCGGCGACGACGGCTTCGCCGAAGCGATGTGGCCAATGGTTGAAAAGGCCATCGACTTCGTGCTCGGCCTTCAGGAACCCCGAGGCGAAATCCTCTGGGCCCGCCATGCCGATGGCACCCCCTGGTCGTTTGCCCTGCTCACCGGCTCCTCGAGCATCTGCCACAGCCTGCGCTGCGCCATCGCCCTGGCCGAACACCTCGGCCATGAGCGTCCCGACTGGGAGCTGAGCCTCGGCCGACTGGCCAACGTGATCGCCAACCACCCCGAAGCGTTCTCGCCGAAGCACCGCTGGGCCATGGACTGGTACTACCCGGTACTAGCGGGCGTGGTGACCGGCGACGCCGGCCGCAAACACCTGGCCGACCGCTTCGACACCTTTGTTGAAGACGGCCGCGGCGTCCGGTGCGTTTCTGACCGACCCTGGTTCACCGCCGCTGAAACCTGCGAATGCATGATGGCCCACCTCGCCGTCGGCGAAGAAGAGACCGCTCGCGAACTCTTCCGCTCCGCCCTAGGTTTGCGAGTCGAAGGCGGCCGGTTCTGGACCGGACTGGTATATCCCCAGCTGGCCCACTTCCCGCCCGACGAGCAGTCCACCTACACCGCCGCCGCGGTGGTGCTTGGCGCCGACGCCCTCGGCCGCACCAGCCCAGCCTCGTGGCTCTTCGTCGACCACGACCGGCTCCCACCGATCATCAAAACCGAAACCGTCGGCGACGGGGTTGTTAAGGGTCAATAACTGCCCTCCGCGGGAACCCGTCGGCTTTCCCTAGCTGGGTGCGTCCGCGGACTCGTTCAGCGGCGTGGAACGCCCGGTTGTTAGCTCCTGGGTCGGGTCAGGACTCTTAGGGAACCGACGTCTCTTACTTCTTCGAATCCGTCTTCGAGGGCCCGGAGATAGATCTCATATGGCGGCCGACCACCGTCTTCGGGGTTGGGGAACACGTCGTGGATGCAGAGGAGGCCGCCGGGCTGCACGTGGGGCGTCCACAACTCGTAGTCGCGATGGGCCGGTTCTTCGCCGTGGCCGCCATCGATAAACAACATGGCGAGGTCGATGCTCCACACGGCGCCGATCGCCGGCGAATCGCCAACCAGACCGACCACCACGCCCTCGAGGTCGGCATCAAAGACCGTCCGACGAAACTTTGGCAGCGTGTCCATCCGCCCGATCTCAGGATCGACAAGATCGGGCTCGTGATACTCCCAACCGGCCTGGTTCTCCTCCGAACCCCGGTGATGGTCCAAGGCAAAAAGCAGCCGTCCAGCCTCACGGGCGGCGGTGCCGATGTACACCGACGACTTACCGCAATAGCTCCCGACCTCCAGGAACGGCCCGGGCGCTAAAGTCGCAGCCTCGCGGGCGGCCTGATAGAGCGCCAGACCCTCATCGGGCGGCATAAAGCCGCGTGCCGCCTCGGCCTGGTCGCGAGCGACAGCCGGCATCTCGAATGCAGACGGCTCCACCGCTTCTGCGCTCACGCTGGCTCGGGTTCCTCACGGGGCTTGGCAAACAGGATGCGATCCAGCACCAGGAACTTGGCAAACCACAAGAGAAGAAAACCGCTGAGGTTGGCCAACTGAACGGCACCAACAAAGTCAAAACGCTCCGAGGCCCAGGCGACAAGCGCAGTCGAAACAATCAGCCCAAGGACGGCCATGAGCCAGAACGGCACCACCTCGTAGCGCATCGAGATCACGCCGTCTTTCTTCCAAACCCAAGCCCGGTTCAAAACGTAGGACGGAATCGAACTTATGCTGACCGCGAGTAAGTTTGAAACAAGCTCAGACCAGCCAAAAACGTTGAAAAAAATTGTCAGCAGAATCAAGCTGAACGGGGTGACAACGAGCGAAACAGCCCCGTATTTAAAGAGTTTTTGCAGCATCGTTGGTTCAACGACCCGCGGTGGCGCAGCCAGCATTGTCATTTAGCGTAGCGGTCCGGCCACAACTTTCTGGGATGCATGACACTCGTGTGATTCGCCAGGGTTTTCCGATATGCCCACGGTATCAATGCGGGCTCAAAGCGAAGAATCAGGCGGCGGAAGCGCCACACTGAACAAGTGAATCAGCAAGCGCTTGACGACCTGGTGGCCCTCCTTGATTTGGAGGCCATCGAGGTGAATCTCTTCCGCGGGGTCAGCCCCGACGTGAACCGCCAACGGGTGTTTGGTGGCCAGGTGGCTGGCCAGGCACTGGTGGCTGCGGTGCGCACGGTCGACGACATGTCGGTGCACTCACTGCACGCGTACTTTCTTCGCCCTGGCGACCCGAACGTGCCCATCCTGTATCAGGTCGACCGGCTTCGCGACGGCCGCAGCTTCCGCACCCGGCGAGTGGTGGCCATCCAACACGGCGAAGCCATCTTCAACCTTCAAGCCTCGTTCCACGCCGATGAGACGCCGACCATCAGCCACGAGATGCCGATGCCGGACGTGCCTGGGCCAGAGAACTTCCCCGACTTCCAGACCCGCATGGCGCCGTTTAAGGACCTGCTTGGCGACTTCTATGAACGTCCCCGCCCCATCGACACCCGCCACGTCGACTTTTCTCCCACCGACCGGCGCCAGGAACTGCCGCCCTACCAACGCACCTGGTTTCGTGCCGACGGCGAACTGCCCGACCAGCCGACGCTGCACGCCTGTGTTCTGGCCTACGCCTCCGACATGACGCTGCTCGACACCGCCATGTTGCCCCACGGCGCCGAGCAGGTCGACGACACGTACTTCATGGCCAGCCTTGACCATGCGATGTGGTTTCACCGGCCGTTCCGGTTCGACGAGTGGATGCTCTACGCCCAGGACACCCCGGTAGCCGCGGCCGGACGGGCCCTGGCCCGGGGCCTGATCTACACCAAGGCCGGTGAGCTGGCAGTCTCGGTAGTGCAGGAAGGTCTGATTCGAGGAAAACGATGACCCGAAACAACCACAAAAACACAACGGCTTGGGCGATGACCCGACCAGCCGGTCAGGGCCGATGGACCACGGGCCGGCGGGCGCTGATGGTGGTCGCGGCACTCGGTCTTGGCGCACTCGCTGGCTGCTCGGTGACCAGCGAGGGCGACACCGAGGCGAGCGGCGATGTATCTGACGACGAGTCCGGCGCGGCGACCGACTCCGACGGCACCAGCTCAAGCGAGGCTGCCGACGACAGCGGCGACTCGACGACCGAGTCGGGCGCCGACGACGGCGAGGCCACCACTGATGAAGGCCAAACCGACGATGGCGAAACCGATGACGGCGACGCCACCAACGACGACGAGAACTCCGACGACAGCAACAGCGATGACGCAGCCGACGAGCCAAACGCTGGCGACGACAGCGTGACGGACGAGGCGACAACCGACGGCGATGAAACCGAGGATGGCGACCAGGGCGCAACCGACGAAGAGGCCGATAGCGAAACCGACGGTGGCGAGGAGGGCGACGAAGAGGCCGACGGCAGCACCGACCCCGGCGAAGAGCCAACCGAGCCCGAGCCGGCGCCCGACCCGCCCCGGCTCCCCGGTCTCAACCTGGCCTTCACCACCATCGCCAACCTGGATATCCCGATCGCCATGACCACCCGGGCCGGGTCCGACAACCTGTACATCGCCCAGCAAAACGGCGAAGTCCGGGTTATCGAAGCACCCGGGGGCGAGTCCAGCGATAACGGCGAACGACTGTTGGATCTTCGCGACGACACCGTCGCCCAGGGCGAACAGGGACTGCTCGGCATCGCCTTCTCGCCCGATGGTCGCCGGCTCTATGCCAGCTACACCGATCGTGACGGCAGCAACCGCATCGACGAGTTCACCATGAGCGAGTCGACCCGAAACGAGCGCGTCGACACCGACAGTCGCCGCAACATCCTCACCGTTGAACAACCAGCCGGCAACCACAACGGCGGCGATATCCACTTCGGCCCCGACGGATTTCTCTACATCGGTCTCGGTGACGGCGGGGGCGCCGGCGACCCGTTTGTCCACGGCCAGAACCGAGCCAGCCTGCTCGGCACGATCCTGAGAATCGACCCCGACGTGGCCCTAGGCGAAGAGACCGGCAACCCAGACGATCGGGCCGGCGCCCGGCCCTACGACATCCCGGCCGACAACCCGTTTGTCGACGACGACGGCGCGGCCGACGAAATCTGGATCAGCGGTGCCCGTAACCCCTGGCGCTTTGCTTTCGACGATGCCACCGGCGACCTGTGGATCGCGGATGTGGGTCAGAGCACGCTCGAAGAGATCAACCACTTCGCCGCCGATGACGGCGGCGGCCGGGGAGCCAACCTCGGCTGGAGCGTGATGGAAGGTACCCAGTCGTTTACTGGTGAACCCGAGCCGGCCGACCATTCGCCGCCGGTCTTCGAATACGGCCGCAACGATGGCTGCTCGGTCACCGGCGGCATCGTGTACCGGGGCGAGGCCATCCCCGCCCTCGATGGCTTCTACCTCTTTGGCGACTTCTGCTCCGAGCGAGTCCGGGCCCTGCGCCTCTCCGATGGTGGGCAGGTCGCCGAAGTGGGCGACCTCAACGGCCTCGCCGTCGGGGCCCAAACGCTGATTTCGTTTGGCGAAGGCCCCAACGGTGATGCCTATGTGCTCCTCGCCAGCGGTGAGGTACGACGCATCGACCTGGTCGCCGCCGCGGCCAGCGATGTCGTCTGACCCCCAACAGACCCAGCACACCAGACAGGCCAGACAGACCCTTTGGGTGCTTTTCAAGCATTCTTGATAGATTTGCAGTTCTGTCCGTGTCGACTCTCCCGAAGACGGTGAAATGACCGAAGTGTGTCCTGGCTCACCAACCACCTCGCTGGCCGACGGCAGCCCCATTGCCCGGCGCCGCCGCCGAATCACGCTCTGGGCCCTGACCGGTGCCCTTCTTGTTGTCCTCAGCGGGTGTGGGAGCTCGAATGACACGAGTTCGGCGACCACACCTGACCCTGTCAGCGAGAGCGATGCCGATGATGTTTTGGTGGAGCCGGAACTGGTCGACGAAGCGGCGTCGGAGACCCCAACCACCACCGCCCCGACCACAACAACCGCCCCCACCAGCAGCACTAGCGAGGCACCAACAACTGAGGCGCCAACCACTGAAGCTCCAACCACGACCGCACCACCGGCACCGGCCCCAGAGCCGTTCCCGGCCTCGCCGGCCACGCCGGACGCGGCGCTGGCCATGCTGACCGAAGCCGAGGCCCAAATCGTCGACCCGGCCACCGACCCCATCACCCTCGTGAACGCATCGCGCCGTCAACAGGTGGCCTATCGGGCCCTCGGCGCCAACCCCGAATGGGACGACCAGGTGCTCCCCCGGGTGGCCGAGGATCGCCGGGTGGCCGTGACCGACCATTTGGCGGCCCGCCGGGCCTTCATCTCGATGCGGACCAAGCTGAGCGACACCCTCCCCGCATGGCGACTGGTGGAACCCGAGCCAAAGGAAGACCTGCTCGCCTACTACGCCAAAGCCGAAGCCGAGACCGGCATCGAATGGGAATACCTCGCCGCCATCAACCTGGTCGAGAGCGGCCTTGGACGCATCCAAGGGCTCAGCACCGCTGGCGCCCAGGGCCCGATGCAGTTCCTGCCCAGCACCTGGGAGGCCTACGCCGAGGGCGACATCGAAGACCCCCACGACGCCATCATCGGGGCCGGCTCCTACCTCGCCGCTAGCGGTGGCCCCGAAGACATGGACCGGGCCATCTGGGCCTACAACCACCACGACGGTTACGTCGAGGGCGTCAAGAGCTACGCCAAGATCCTCCGCGATGATCCGTCGGCCTATGACTCGCTCTACAACTGGGAGATCGTCTTCGCCAGCACCGAAGGCGAAGTCCACCTGCCGGTCGGCTACTTCGAGACCGAGCCGATCGCCGTCACCGACTACCTCGCCCGCTAATTAGGCAGTCGCCCCGGCCGGTGCGCCTGCCGGCGGACCCACCCCGCCCGCCGTACCCCCAACCCTCATCCCTCATCCCTCATCCCTCATCCCTCATCCCTCAAGATATGTGACGCCCAGCGCGCCAAAAACAGCGCGTCAGGCGTCACAAATGTTGATAGGTGCCGGCGACGTTGTGACGTTGAAGCCACAAATCGGATCGAATGCGGCCCGCGAGGAAGTACCTTCTCGATATGGATGCTGATCACCCCGAAGCGGCCGACCTGGCGGCACGACTGCTTTCGACCACGGCCAGGGAGAGCGAATCGTCGGCCATTCGCGACCTACTCGAACACGCCCGGCGTCCCGATGTGATCTCGCTCGCCGGCGGCATCCCGGCGCCCGAACTGTTCCCGCTGGCTCGACTCCAGGAGGCGGTGGGCCAAGCCATCGAAAAACACGGTCCGGCGGCAGTGCAATACGGGCTGACCTCCGGCGAAGCAGCCACCCGGGAGGTCGCGGCCCGTCTCACCGGTGTGGGCACCGACCCCGACCAGGTGGTGATCACCACCGGCAGCCAGCAAGCCCTCGACCTTCTCGCCCGAGTCCTGCTCGACCCCGGCGACACCGTCGTGACCAGCGACCCGGACTACCTCGGCGCACTCCAGGCCCTCCGCAGCCGAAAACCCCACCTCGAAGCGATCCCGCTCGACACCGAGGGTATGCAGACCGAGGTACTCGAAGAACGCCTACGGGCCGGGCTCACGCCGAAGATCTGCTACGTCGTCTCCAACTTTCACAACCCCACCGGAGCCAGCCTGGCCCCCTCTCGGCGCCGCCACCTGAGCGACCTGGCCACCGAGTTCGGTTTCATCGTGATCGAGGATGACCCCTACGGTGAGCTGTGGTTCGGCGATGGACCACTCGAACCCATCGGCCCCGGCAACCCACTGGTAGTCCGGTTGCGATCGATCTCGAAGATCGTGGCGCCCGGCCTGCGAGTCGGCTGGATGAGCGGACCGAAGTGGCTGACCGAAGCCATCGAAGTCGCCAAACAATCGGCCGACCTCCACACCGCCACCTTCAGTCAGGCAGTGATGGTGGCCACCATAAGCGACCCGGTCTGGTTCGACGCCCACCTCGACCAGGTTCGAGCCCACTACCAAGCCCAGCGCGACGCCATGGTGGCGGCGCTGGAACGCCACCTCGGTGACCGGCTCCAGTACCGGGTACCCGATGGCGGCATGTTCCTGTGGGCCCGCTGCAGCGACGAAAGCATCGACATCGAGGCCCTTATGCCCCGCGCCCTCGAGGCCGGCGTGGCCTTTGTGCCCGGCGCCGCCTTCGCCGTAAAGAACCCAGCCACCAACTCCCTGCGCCTCAGTTACGCCACCGTTCCCCCAGCCCAACTCGACCAAGCCGCCGAAAGACTCTCGCGAGTGCTCTAACTGCCCTCCGGGCGGGCCGTTGCACGGAGCTTTTGGCTGGCCTTTGGTGCCCTGCCCCACTCGCCGGACGGGGTGCCTTTGCACGTCGGCCAGCCGGCTTTACTTGGCTTGGGTGCTTCGCTAGCGCCTCTTGGGGCGGGTGGGTTTTGTTGGGAGGTTGATGTCGAAGGAATGGGTGTGGCCGTATGGGGGGAACTGCCAGTCCTGGCCGACCGGGAGGATGTCCTCGGTGTTGAAGTAGCTGAAGACCGCCCGTTGGTTGGTGCCGTACTCGGGATGGGGGATGATGTGATAGCAGCTCACGTTGCAGCCGGGGACGTCGGTGTTCTCCACCAACAACCGAAGCTGGGGACGGGCTGGGTTGGGTAGATCGTAGATGCTGATCCGGCCACCGAAGCGCCCCCGCTCCGCCAGCTGTTGCGACACCAACATCAGCGACGAACGGTTGCCCGGCATTACGTCCATGCCCACCTGGAACTGATTCTTGTCCAGACCGAGCGGGGCGACACGGGCTGGCTTGGACTGCCAACGGCTCCCGTCCCACCACTGGTAGGCCTGCCACCGCTTCCACTGGTTGATCGGCACCCGAGCCAGGCCGGTGCGATAGTTCCCCAGCTTGTGGGCCTGCCCCCGCCACCTCGGCGAGGTGAAGTAGAGGAAGCCGCCATGGGGAGTGGGGCTGGTCATGATCAGCGGGCGGATGATGCCGGTGCGATCGTTGCGAAAAACGAAGCTCTCCTGCGAGAAGCTGAGCGTGGCCGGATCAAACACCACACCGCCCCACCGAAGCTGGGTGATCTCGCCACCGATATGGCAGGAATCGATAAAGAAGACGATGAGGGTGCCGTCGGCGCGCACCGGACCCAGGCCGGCGGGCCATCGGAGCACATAGGGCGTATCGGCGTGAGCCGGACAGACCTGCCCCCTCGGCAAGGCGAACTCGAACGGCCGTGGCAACTCCCGGAGCACGCCCGGCTCCAAGCCGTTGGTGGTCGAAAGCGCCATCGTGCCGTGGAACGACACCGGACCGGGCCGCCAGCTCCCCCGACCATCGGCCTCCCCCGAAAGAGTGTCGCAGAACACCCACAGAGTCTCGCTGGCACTCAAGGCTCGGCTGTAGCCACAGTCGCGGCTGAAGTACAGACCATCGTTGGTCTCCGCAGTCGACAACAACCGACCGTGGGTACGGATCGAACCATCGGCCGAGGTGACCGGAGCAAAGCCGCCCGGCATCGGCTGTTGGGGAGTAGGGACCGCGGGCACGCAGGCGGTCGCCAGCACACCCCACACCGCAAGAAGCAGGGCGGCGCGTTTCGCTCTCCACCAGTGATGAATCTGCTGTATCCGCCGCATTCGCCAGTTCTTTCCACTACCCAGCAGTGCAGATCCTATTTCTTCATAGGTTTTTCAGCTAATTGACCTCTTTTGATGTTGTTCGAAATTCAAGCCCGTCGGTCCGATGAATCTGTAAACCTGTAGCCACCGATACAACAGCCCGTTGGGGCGAGGGGGAAACGCATGAGTGATGGGGCAACAAGCAAGCAGGTAGTCGAGAACTACTGGGAGGTGCACTTCGCCCGTGACTGGGAATCGATGGCCACCTTCTTCGGCCCTGAGACCCACTACACCGACGTGGGTCTGGACGCGACCGGGGCGACCGGACCAGAAGAGATCATCGCCCGCCTCCGACTCGGCATCGAACCCCTCGAGGGTTACGTGCACTTCCCCGGCAACACGATCGCCGAAGGCTCAATCGTGGTGACCGAACACGTTGAACAGTGGCGGTTCCATACCGGCGAGGTAATCGATCACCCCTTTGCCTCGGTGATGGAAGTCGATGGGTCCACCATCACCCGCTGGCATGACTACTCCCACCTCGGCAACCTCCTCGACCAGGCACCCTCATGGTGGATCGAACACATCGCCAACGGCTGGCGCCAGGACTGACAACCCTGAAGGACCCACGATGGCTATCCCACGCAAGAAGAAGCTGCTCCAGTCGATCGAACCGCTGTCGCACAACGACCGCACCCGTGCGGTGTCGACCCTGGCGCGAGACAACGCCAACTCGCCCGAGCTGACCAGCCTGCTCGCGAGTCTTGACGAAGACCTCTACCAGTGGCAGCTCCGGATCACCATGGCCACGGCGGCACGACGCGCCGAGGACGTCAAGACCGCCCTGACCCACCCGATGCCAAGCGTTCGTAGGTATGCGATCCGGGCACTACGGCTGGTGCCGGTCGAAACCGACCAAGTCGTCGAGTTGGCGCTCCAGGCCGTACCGGCTGATCGCCGCGACCTGATCAATGTCATCGCCAGTCGCGGCGGCCCGACCGTAGCCGAACAGCTCCTGACGACGATGATCGCCCGCGGTCATCGAAGCGACGCGGCCAGCTTGCTCCCCCATTGCTCAAGCGACGTAGTGGACCAGAGGCTGGCAGAGCTTGACGACGCGGTAGTGAACTGGGCCACGCTGGCCCGGGCCCACCCCAAGCCGGTTCTGGGCTTCCTCCGCGAACAGATGGCGGTAGCGCCGCTGCTGGCCGAGCAATGGTGGAGCCAGGCCAGTCCCGCGATCATCCAGCTCGTCGACAGCAATCCCGATGAGATCCTTGATCTGTGGCAGGACTTTTCCAACACCGGGATTCCGGCCCCGATCTCGGTCCGACTGGCATGGCTCTTCCGGCGGCGACCGCAACGCACCCTCGACCTTCTCCTTGAACGAGAGGCGGCACCGGCGCGCCTCCTGGGCCAGCTGGCGCGCCCGAGCGGCCGGGTCGACTTCGAGACCCGGGCCAGGCTCGCCCAAGCCGCGTTTTCTCAGCCGCCCACCCTGGCTTTGATCCTTCGGTACAGCCCGCCCTCCGAGCGCGGGGCCCTCTTCGAACGGGCCGCCCAAGGCCACGACCGCGAAACGCTGGTAGTGCACCAAGAGCTCCTGGAGATTCTGCCCCGCACGATGGCCGCAACCGAAGCCCGACGAATGCTCCAGCTTCGGCAATTCACCGACGACCCGGGCGCCACGCTCAACCTCTTGCCCCGACTCCCGTTGGACGAAGTCCGGGATCGACTCCTCGAAGAAACCCGGGCCAGCGACGCCACCATTCGCGGTGAGGGTTACCGACTGCTCGTCGAAGCCACGATGAACAGCGGCGACGCCGCAAACATCGATGTTCTGCTCGACGAACTCCAGCGGCTCAAGAACGATCAGGACCCCGTGCGTCTCGCTGCCCTCGGAGCGCTCAGTCGGGCTCCGGCCCGACTATTCGAACACCGACACATGCTCCCCATCTCCAACCTCGTGACCTGGACCGTTGAAGCGCGAGACACCTCGTGGGCCACCCGTGCCGCCCTGACCAACCTGTTGCAACGCGTCCTCGCCAGCGCAGCCACTCCCGAACGAGCCCAGCTGATACAACCCTGCGTCGATGCCCTGGCAGCGATGGCCGGAACCAACGGCAACGTCAGCCTCGGCCAAATGGAACGGATCCTTCCCCCTGGCGGCGAAACCGTGCTCTTCGACGCGCTGGCGCCACAGCTTCGCGACGACGTCCGCCACGAGCGGGCCAACCTGGTGTTCACCCTGGTCACCTCCCTCGGCCGCCGGGCCCACAAGCTCCCGGAGCTACAAGAACTACTGCGCCAGCTCACAAAGGCCAACTCCCAGCCCGTTGCGACAGCCGCCATCCGGTGGTGGCTCCAACCCCGCGGCACCAAGTGCGAGCGGGTTGGAGTGATCCTCGCCGACGACGCATCGGCGGCACTGCTGCCCGGCGTCTTTCAGCTGGTCGCACTCGGTCGACAGGACCTGATCGAGCGATGCCTCTCGCGCCAGGTCCGTACCGGGCGCTTCGCGGCCCGCAACGGCCACAAAATCCCGCTTGTTGACAGCCCATTCCACGGCTGGACCCCCGACCAAAGGGGCCACTACGCCCGACTTCTCGACCGGGCGATCACCGGCGAAAAGGTTGACTGGCGAGCCGCAGCTGCGGCCCGTTGCCTCTGTCGAATTCCCGAGACCTCCGAGGCCTACCTCCACAAGCTGTTGGCCCACGACAGCATCCCGGCGGTTGAGGCGGCGCTATCCGGCATGGGCCGGTCCGAACAGCCAGCGACGGCGCTCGCCACACTGTCCAGCTACGCCGGCACCGACCGGGCCCGAGTGGCCCTGTACTCAGCCACCAGGGCCGCAAAGGCCGCGCCGCCCGAGGTCACAGTGGCTGCGATGGCCGCAATCCTCGAAGCCGAGACCTCACGACTGACCTCCCGGAAAGAAGCCATACGCATCCTGGGCCGCGTGCCCTCCGATGCGGCAATGGAGGTATTGGCCAACCTTTGGAACCGGCGGCCGCTGCACCGCGACCTCAACATCGCCCTGGCCTCAGCCCTGCGCTCGATGCCCGACCACGACCTCACCTGGGAAGTCCTCACCGCCATGGCCGCCGGCACCGCCGACGAAGCCCTCGCCGTGGTCGACGCCGCCCAACCCCTCGCCTGGCCCGCCCGCCACCGGGAGCGCTTGGTGGCGCTAAGCACCCCGATGCTCGACCACCCCAGTCACCACGTTCGCAACGCCGCCTGGGGTAGAGCTCTCAGCTGGCGCCCCTGGTCGAGCAAGATCTCCGATAGCGCCCGTCAAGCCGTCACCAACCTCGACACCAGCGACAACCTCGAACAGGGCGTCCGCGCCGTGCTCGCGTCGGTCAACGGCTACCCCGACGACGGCCTCTTTCCCGCCACCATCGCCGAGCTGATCCGCCAGCCCGAACCGGCCAACTCCGACGCTGGTGCCGAACGAGATCAGCCGGTGCGACAACGGGTGCGAAAGCTCGCGGCCGCCGATCCCAAATCGCCCGACGCCCGGGCCGCAGTTCGAACCGCGGCCAAACACCTGATCGACAGCCCCAGGCCGCTCGCCGATGAAGCGGTGCCGCTCATCCTGGCCAGCAGCGACCCGACCAACCCAGGAGAAGCGCTCGACCTGCTGGCCGAACTCGGCGCCCGGCACCCCGAAATCGACCCACGACTGTCGTATGCCATTCAGCAGTGGTGCCGACCAATCGTTGCCAAACAAGGTGCCACCCAACTGCTGACCGAAGCCGAACGAGTCGCCGCCATCGGCACCCAAACGGCCAAGCTGGTCGCCCTGGGGGTGCTGTCTGATGCGGGACGACAAGCCGGATGGCCAGAGAACGCCCGAGCCCTGCTCCGCCGACTACGCGTCGACCCCGAACCATGGGTCGGCTGGTATGCCAACAACCTGATGACCGCCCGCGAGTAGCCGCGCCGGCCGATGCCGGAGTCAGTCCAGGTTGTAGCGGTAGACGTTGGTTTCGCGCTGGACAAAACCGATGCGCTGATACAGGCGGTTGGCGGCCTCCCGGGTAGGGCGGCTCGTCAGATCCACCGTCTTGGCTCCGGCCTCACGAGCCCACTCCAGAGCAGCTCGGTTCAGGGTGTCGCCAACGCCACGGCCCCGCGCCGCCTCATCAACCACCACATCCTCAATCCAGGCCCGCATGGCGGTAGGAATTCGGAACAATGCCAGCGTGAGCGAACCCAGAATCTCGCCTTCTACCCCGGTGTCGTCCACGTCGCGGGCCAGGAGCACCACCGACGCCGGCGAGTTCACCATAAACTCCAACGCCGAACGATCCGGTGGAGGGTTGGACTTCGACAACTGGGGAATCAACCTCTCGAAGGCGGCGACCAGTTCATCGGTAACCTCGGTCGCTTCGCGGATGGCGACCGACGGAGCGTCGGCGGCGGGACTGGAGTTCGACATAGAGCCATTCTGCCAGCCAGGACCGGCCATCCACGGTGTTCCCACGAACCTGCCTCTTGGTCAGGCCACAAGCCAGCGGCGCCTGCCAAGCCGGATACCGGGTCGAAGCGGTATCTTGGGAGGCAGTGAATCCGGCGTACGACGACACCAACGAACTGCCCGAACTCGAGTGGCTGCACCGCCCAACCCTTCGCGACCCGGTGATGATCGCCGCCTTCGCCGGTTGGAACGACGCCGGCGACTCGGCGAGCGGCTGCGTCGACTTCCTCGACACCCGCTGGGAGGCGGAAACCTTCGCCACCCTCGACAGCGAGGAATTCTACGACTTCAACGCCACCCGACCCATCGTCACCATCACCGACGAGGGCGAGCGGGAACTGGCCTGGCCCAACACCACGTTTGCCGCAGCATCGGTTCCCGGATCGCTCGCCGACGTCATCCTGGTGCGAGGCATCGAGCCGAACCTGCGATGGCGATCCTTCTGCGATCACATCCTGCACGTGGCCCACGCCATGGGTGTGCAGCGCATCATCACCCTCGGCGCGCTCCTCGCGGAAGTGACCCACACCCGAGCCGTCCCGATCTACGGCGCCTCCAACAACTCCACACTGCAGGACAAGTACGACCTCGCGGCTTCGACCTATCAGGGCCCAACCGGCATCGTCGGCGTGCTCACCACCCTCGGCGCCGAATCCGGACTGCCAACCATGGGGCTCTGGGCCGCCGTCCCGTCGTATGTGGCCGGAGCCACCTCGCCCAAAGCCACCGAAGCCCTCATCACCAAAACGGCAGAAGTGCTCGGCACCGCGGTATCAACCACCGAACTTCAAGACTCGATCACCAGCTACGAACAGCAGGTGACCGAGCACATCTCCGACGACCCCGAAACCCTCGCCCTCATCGCCCAACTCGAAGGCGAACGCGACGAATACGACGCGGCCATGGCCAAGAGTGAAAACCTGGCCGACGAAGTCGAACAGTTCCTCCGCGACCAATAACCAGCGAGCTTCGCTCGCTGTTTTGCTTGCTCTTCGCTCCGCGTTTGACTCCTTCGCTGATCACGGTTGTACGTCCGGCTTCGCCGGGCCTTCTTTTGGTTCCGTCAGGCCAGGGCTGCAACCCTCCAACACTTGACCTGCACTGCCTCAGCAACCGGCCTGACGGGCTATCGGCAATTCCGCTCAACCGCGCTGCAGCTAAATGAGGGCGTCTAGGGCTTCGCTTAGGTATCTGGCGAAGTGGTGGAGGTCGGGCATTCGGCTTCGGTCTCCGGTGATTCCGAAACCTAACTGGTTGCCGTGGGAGATCGTGGCGATGGTGAGGGCTCGGCCGCTGCGGATGGCGAGGTAGGGAAAAACCTCAAGAACCTCGGAGCCGAGGAACCAGCGCTGGCTTTGGGATCCGGGCACGTTCACGACCACCAAGCGGTCGTCGATGGCGGCGCCCTCCCGGCTGGCCTGGGCCAGCAGGCTTGGAGCGGCAAACTCATCAAGCTCCACCATCGTGGCCGCATCAAGCACCCGGCGATCGGCTCGGACCCGCGACAGTTGGGCGGCAATCCGGTCCAACCGGGCCGAGGGCTCACTCTCACCAACCGGTAGCGCTACCTCGATCATGCGCAGCCGCCCACCGGCGAACCCGGGTGCGGACCGCTCTCGGTCGCTGGCCACCGCAATCGGCAACAGCGCATCGACATCTCGATCCTCAACCGGTACGTCACGAGACTCCATAAAGACCCGCAGAGCGTCGGTAACTGCCGCCAAAACGACGTCGTTGAACGAACAGCCGTTGTTGCGCTTGGCCTCCACCACCCGATCGAGCGGCACCCGAACCAACTCGAACCGCCGGTGGGCAGTGATGTTGACTTCCCAGGGCAGACGGGGCTTTCCGCCCGCCAGAGCACTCACCGCCCGACCGGTTCCCCGCACCAAGTGACCGCCGGTATCGAGGGCGGTCACGGCGGCTTCGCTCACCGCGCTCACCGAAGACCCCACCAACTCCGCGGCCACCTGCGCTGGCGGCGCCGAGGCCAACGGTTCCCAAAGGTCGGGCTCGTTGGGCTCGACCTCCTCGGCGCCATCGATCAGCGCAGTCAACACATCGACGGCCCCAGTGCCGGCACCAGCAACAAGCGGGTGAGACTTGTACAACATTGCCACCCGGTCATCGGCCAAGCCCTCAATGAAGTAGAGCTCCCAGAGCGGTCGATCGAAGTCGAGCCGGTTGGCGCTGATCCGGTTGATCAGGCCCAGCAGATGCTCGTCGTCACCGGGGAAGGGCACGGCGCTGTGGCGCACATGGTAGGTGATGTCGAAATCGACGTCGTCACGCCACACCCAACGAACGTTGGCCAGGGTGCGGTGGCGTCGCACCCGCCGACGAGATCGCGGCGCCCGGTGAAGGCGACCGTAAACCCGATCCCGGATCCGGTCCATATCGAGCTGACCCGCCGCGTCCCGCAGCGGACCAGCTTCAAGAATCAGCACCACGGCGTGATGCAGCGGCTCTCCGCTCCGTTCGAGCTGCAGCAGGCGAGTCTCCGCTGACGACAAGCGAGTCATGGCGCCACCGACCCGTTTTTGCCGCTCGGATGCTGGCGCCCGCCGAGAGAATTCAGCATGCACCCAGCCCCTCGCCCAAAGCCAAAACCACCGTTGTGTCCACTGCTATCCACCGTCCTCCATCGGCCGCACCGCGCCGCTTTATACCTTCCCGGCCCACCCCAACCAGGCCGCGGGTGAACCCCCAAGACATGGAACGGAGGGTCAACGGCGGGGGGCGTCGAAAAGAACCTCGGAAGAAGCTCCATCAATCGCGGCATATGCATGATCGACCCACAGCTCGGCGCTGGCCAAGGGATCCGGCAACGCATCACGCTTGAACCAGCCGACATCGGTCACCTCGAGCGGATGCGGGTTCAACTCGCCACCGACAGCCCGGCACAGGAACACGATCGAGTAGAGCGGGATGCGGTGAAAGCCCCGTCGACTGCCGTCGAAAATGGCGAGCACACGCTCCACCTCGCACTCCACGCCGGTTTCCTCCCGGACTTCCTTCTCCGCCACCTCCGATGCCGAATACCCCACGTCGGCCCATCCGGTGGGATACAGCCATATCCCCGAATCGGAACGCTGTATCAGCAGCAGCTCCCCCTGGTCGTTACCCACCACGGCACCAACGGCGATCTTGGGGGTCACATAGCCGGCCACGCCGATACCCACCTCGGCCCGCCAGTCCTCGTGGAGTGCAGCGGGATCGACGTCACCGGTCGCCGCGGCACCGATCTGTGAGGCCACCGCCAGCACTTCGTCGAAGCGCTCGCGCTCGTACAGACTCTCGGTAAACCCCAGGCCGGTCCGGGCGATGGCGCTTAAGGCCTCGCTCCAATTCAACAGATCGTTTCGAGTCGGCGCCGGCGGTGTCGGCTCAGAGGAACTCACCCACCGAACAGTACTGGACCAGAGGACGGGCGGGCCTACCGGGTCACCGCAAATCTGTCAGTGAGTGCATGATGGCCCGGGCCACCTCGCGCTGGTACTCAGGGTCGGTGATCTTGTCGCCACGATGATCGGTTACATAGAAGGCATCGACCACGTCCGCCCCGAGGGTCTGCACCCGGGCCGATTTGATGTCGAGCAGCAGCTCAGCCATGGCCTGGGTGACCTGATAGAGCAGGGCGACCCGGTCGGGCGACACCACCTCGATCACCGTTGCCACCTGCGACGCCTGGTTGTCGAAGCTGACCCGAGGTTCCACATTGCCCGAAGCGCGGGGCGTCGGGCGCCGATAGGTGCCGGCCCGTTCGACGAGGCGGGCATGCAGGGCCAGCCGACCATCGAGGGCGCGAGCCATGTCGGTCGACACCTGCTCCCAGGGAATCGGGCGGTTCGTCATCGAGTTGGCCACCCGCACCACCTCAATGGCCATCCCGCCCTCGGAATCAACCTGGGCCTCCAGCACCTCCAGGCCATGCAGCGAAAGGGTGCCGGTCACCCGACTAAACAGGCCCGGACGATCCGGAGCGACCACGGTGACCCGGTCGTCGCCTCCCTGGATAAACAGCTCTCCCGCGGCCATGAGTCGGCGATGCTCCTCGGTGGGGAAATCACTCCCAAGCACCTCGCCCAACTCCCCGCCCGCTAACAGGTGCTCGGTGCGCGTTACCAGGGTGCGAACCAGACCGGCTTTCCAGGAACCCCATGCTGCAGGGCCGGTGGCGATCGAATCGGCCTCGGTCAGTGCGTCGAGCAATTCAAGCGTGCCCAGCGACCCGACGTCGGCGGCCACGTTACGAATCGTCTGGTCGTCGTCGAGATCCCGACGAGTCGCCGCGTCGGGCAACAGCAGGTGCAGGCGGACCATGTCGACCAAGGTGTCGGTGTCGGTGGCGCTGAAGCCCATCCGGGGGCCGATGTCGGCGACCAACTCCATACCCACCTCGGTGTGGTCTCCGGGATAGCCCTTGCCGATGTCGTGGAGCAGCGCCCCCACCACCAGCAGATCGGGGCGCTTGACGTTGTCGACCAACTTCGACGCCTGATAGGCCGCCTCCAACAAGTGACGGTCGACCGTGAAGCGATGGTAGGCGTTGCGCTGGGGTCGACTCCGGTTCGGCTCCCACTCGGGCAACAGGCGAGAGAACAGGCCCATATGGTCGAGGGCCTCGACCACCCGAATGGTCGGGCGGCCGGCGCCAAGCAGACGACCAAATAGTGTTCTCGCCTCCTCCGACCATGGCTCGTCGAGGTTGGACGGCAGGCTCGACAGTCGGCTCAGAGCGTCCCGATCGATCAACAGGTCGTGCTCGGCTGCGGCCACAGCCAAACGCAGCGTCCAAATGAAACCCTGATCGGCAAGCTCCACACCGGCGGCAAACGACACCTCGCCATCAAGGGCCACCAACCCAGCCCCAACCTCCTCCGGTTCCGTGACCGACTTTTCAGATCGGCTGGACCGGCGGCGGAGCAGCCGCCGTTTCGAGGAAGTGCCGGCGCTGGCGATGGTCGAGCGCCGGACCCGCTCCCACACCTCATCGGAGGTCCAGGTGATAGTGCGGGCCGCAGCAGCCAGCCGAGCCATCAACGCATCGGCATCGGCATCCGGCAACACCTCTACCAAAGCGTCCTGGTCGTGGAGGCTCAGGCGGTCGGTGGCTCGGCCAGTAGCGCGATGGAGCTCCACCCGGATCTCCAGAAGCGTGTCGTACTCGGCGGCCAGAGCGCCGCTGAGCGAACCCGGAGGCTGCCCCTGAGCCAACTCCAGCCATTGCAGCGTGTGAACATCACGCAACCCGCCCCGCCCGTCCTTGAGGTCGGGTTCCAGCAGAAAGGCCACCTCACCGGCGTCATCGTGGCGCTGCCGTGTTGAGCGCGCCAGCTCGGCCAGAAGGGGCTCGCCGCGACCGGCCCACGCCTCAAGCGCAGCCGCCGACAGAGACTCAGTGACCTGCGGGTCTCCGGCGACGTGACGGGTATGGAGCATCGCTGTCGCCGTGCTCAAATCGGTGGCGGCCAGATCAAGGGCTTCGGCCTCAGTACGGACCGCATGGCCCAGCTTCACGCCGATATCCCAGATCGGATACCAGAGCGCCGTCGCCACCGGCTCCACATCACCACGACCGGGGTGGATCAACAACAGATCGAGATCGCTCGCCGGACACAAATCACCCCGCCCGTAGCCGCCAACCGCCACCAACGAAACACCGGTCGATGGGGCTCCACTCCCGGCGAACAGCTCGGCCAACCAGCGATCCATCCAGCCCCGATAGGCATCACACCACGCTCGCCCCAAAAGGTTGCGCTGGTCCACAATCGCGTCACGAGCCAGAGAGGGATCCATTGCGATCCGAGGTTAGAAGACCCAACGCGTCGGCACCTATCCGACCCATCCAAGAGGGGATGTCGCTCGGTGGGTCGAAAACGAGGGAGGCCCGGGTGTTTCGACCCGGGCCTCGCCCATTCGTATTGCTAGGTATTGCTGTTCAGCGCATCATTCGAGCCAAGCTCGAAGCGCCGACGGCACTATCAGCCGTCGATCTTGCCCTGAACCGAACCAATAACCTCGATGACACCTTCGGCGTCGAACTGGAGGGTAAGGATCGAAGCCTCGGAAGGCTCACCAGCGTCGATGAACTCCAGCGGACCGGAGACACCATCGAAGTCGATGTCGGTGCCAGCGTCGAGAAGCTCAACACAAGCGGTGAACTCGCTGCACTTCTCGCCATCGCGGGTGATGCCGTTGATCTCCCCAGCGATGTCGCTGGGGTTATCGGAATCGGCAGCGATAGCGGCAAGAGCCACAACCATGACCGCGTCGTAGGTTTCGGCGCTGTACGAGAAGTCCTCAAGGCCGCCATCAGCGGAGCCGGTGGGGGTCTCAAGGAGACGGTCGCGGAAGTCGCCAAGTTCGCCGGCAACGTCGACACCCGGGAGGGTGCCCTTCATGCCTGCGAGGACCGACGGATCGTCGAAGTTGTTGGCCAGGGCGTTACCCATGTTGCCGTCGGTGCCGTAGACCAGCTTGTCAGCCGGGCCGAGGCCGTTCTCGATGAGACCGGTAAGGATCTGCGAGGTCTCTTCGAAGCCGATGATGACAACGGCGTCGGGATCGTTAGCGACAACCTCGGCGATTTCAGCGTCGAAGGTCTCGGACTGCGGATCGTAGATGCTCTCACCAACGACCTCGCCACCGCCAGCTTCGTATGGACCACTCGAGAACTCGAGGAGGCCGGTGCCGTAGGAGTCGTTCAGTACGAGGAAGTGAGCGGTAGCAGCACCATCAGCGAGCATGATGTCAGCGAGGGCAGCACCCTGCACAACATCGGACGGAGCGGTACGGAAGTACAGACCGTTGTCGTCGTAGGTGGTGAAGGCCGGCGAAGTGTTTGCCGGGGAGAAGTGGATCACGTTGGCTGCGGTGATCTTGTCGATCACGGTCAGCGACACGCCCGAGGAGGCGGCGCCGATGAAGGCATCCACGTTCTCGGCGAGAAGACGGTCCACGGTCTGGTTGGCCACATCGCCGTTGTCGCCCGAGTCACCCGGGAACCAAACAACGTCGTTGCCGAGCACGCCGCCACCGGCGTTGATGTCGGAGATAGCAAGCTCAGCACCTGCGATTTCCGGCGGGCCGAGGAAGGCAAGGTTGCCGGTCTCAGGAAGGAGGCCACCAAAGATCAGGGTGCCATCACCCTCGTTCGGAGCGGCAACTTCGCCACCGTCGTCCTCTTCCATGGCTTCGTCGTCGCCATCTTCTTCCATGGCTTCGTCGTCTTCTTCCATGGCTTCATCGTCGCCGTCTTCAGCCATGGCTTCGTCGTCTTCTTCCATGGCTTCGTCGTCGCCGTCTTCAGCCATGGCTTCGTCGTCTTCCTCCATGGCTTCATCGTCGGCTTCGGCGCCGTCGTCAGCATCGCCACCGTCATCAGCGTCGGAGGTGGCGGTGCCGCCATCATCATCACCACTGGAGTCACCGCATGCGGCGGCCACCAGAGTGAATGCAAATAGAAGCGCCAGAAGACGCAACCATCGGTTGGTTCTCATATTTGAGCTTGCCTTTCAGTAACCAGCAGAAGGGTGAACCTGTTTTTGTGCATGCCAACAACGTTGCCTTGCACCAGACCCACCCGAGGGGTGGCGGAGACGGAGTGTCCACACCGCCAATCGGAAAGTTTAGGCACAATCACCTACGTGTCAACGCCACCCCAGGGCCTGTTACAACCTGTTCACAGTGTGCTCAGGCCAACTTTTCCGGTATTTCGGGGCAAAACAGGGGAAAATGTTCATATGTTCTCCCGATACCGTCATCTGCTGTTTACAGAAAATGGGCCAAATGGCTCATCAATACTCGGGCAGAGAGGAGGCGCGCAGCACGTGAATTTCGCCGGAGAATCAAGGGCTATCGCCGGCCAGACAGCCATTTTGCAGGATGGCGCCGGCGGGCGCGGGAGCGACGGAGGTGCTGATGCGAGCTGATGCCGCCGACGAAGCGGCGCTCATCGCCCACGCGACGGCACTTACGATCGCCCTCGAAAAGCTGATTCCGCTGTGGATCGACCGCTCCGTTCGGCTGCGCGCCGGCTACGACGTGGCCCGCTCCCCCGATGTGGCCGCGGCCACCGAAGCTGCCATCGCTGCGGCTCAGGCGGCGGAGGTGAACGAGCTTCGAGAGCTCCTCGAGACCGACATCGACGCCCAGCAGCGATCCCCGATGGCCATCCTCCGGGCCGCGGTTCGCCACCCGACCGGAGTACTCGAGCTGGCCGAGGTCCCCCACCCCCGACGGGACAGCTTTGCTGAGGCCGAGTTTCCCGACGACCACTTCGGTCTCACCCCGGCCACTTGGTCCGATGTGCACCCCGACCTCCATGAACCCGGCCTGGCCTGGGGTGCGGCCAAGGCGTTTGTGCACCTGGCCCGCCGCAAAGCCGAGGGACAACGATGACCGCGGCCGAGCCGATCGCGGGATGGCAGTCGGGTTAGCGGATTTTTCGGCACCTCACGAACGTGAGCTAGCCTGCGAGCGTGATCGAGCGAGTGTTGATCGTTGGCGGGAGTCGGGCGGCGTATGCGGCCGCGTTCGAACTTCGTCGGCACAAAAAGGACTGTCAGATCGTCATCGTCGAACAGGGCGCCCACCCTGGCGCCGACGTGTGCTCCATCCCGAACCGCATGATGTCGGGCTTCGACGACTTCGCCAACCTGGCCTCGTCGACGGTGACTGAACTTCGCGATCGCTATCAGATTGATGTGCGCGGGGGCCAGGAAGTCGTGGCTGTCGACACCGGCAACGAGACCGTCACCATCAACGACACCAACGCCGGGCGGGAAGTCACCCTCAAATACGACCAGCTCGTGTTTGCCACCGGCAGCCGGGGCCGCCGGCCCGACCTGCCCGGAGCCGACCGTTCCGACCTGGTCTCGGTTCGTAACACCAACGACGCCTCCAAACTCCTCGGCACCCTCAAAGACAAGCCGGGCCGGGTGGCCGTGCTCGGCGGCGACTACACCACCCTTCTCGTAGCGGAGGCGCTGGTGATGCGGGGCATCGAAGTCACGGTAGTGACGCCCGGCGAAGAGGTCTTCGACCAGGCCGACCCAATGGTGGGAGCAGTTGTTTCTGAGGCCATCACCAAACATGGGGCCACCGTGCGGGTCGGCGAATCAGTCTCTGGCTTCGAGCCGGGCGTGATCTACCTCAAGGACGATGCCATCAGCTGCGACATGGTGCTGCTGGGTCTCGGCTCCGAAGCCAACACCGATCTGGCCCACCAGGCTGGCCTCACCCTCGGAGCACGACGCGCCATCGTGACCGACCGGCGCCAGCAAACCACCGTGGCCGGCATCTGGGCGGCGGGCGACTGCTGCGAAACCCGACACCTGGTTAGCGGGGAAAGGGGCTACTGGCCCGGCGCACTGGCCGCGGCCCAACAGGGACAGGTCGCGGGCGCCAACCTGGGCGACCACTACGCGGTCTCGCCCGGAACTCTCGGCACCATTAGCACCCGACTGTTCGGCATTGAAGTGGCCCGAACCGGCCTCAACGAACTCGACGCCCGCAACGCCGGCTTCGACGCCGCGGTGGTCACCGTGGAAGGCCAGTCGCGGGCCGACACCTTCGCCGGCGGCCGAGCCCTCACCGTGCGGCTCACCTACGACAGGTTCACCAGCAGGGTGCTCGGCGCCGAGATCGTGGGCGAAGAAGGGGTCGCCGCACCGCTAGCCACCGCCGTCGCCGCCATCACCGGAGGCCTCACCACCGCCGAAGTCGCCTCACTCGACGGCGGCCACGTACCGTCAAGAAGCGCCCTACCCAGCCCCCTAACCCTCGCCGCCCTGGAAGCTTCTGAGTCGTAGGGCCAGCCCCGCGACCTGCAACGGGTGTCTGACACCCGTTGCACCCGTTAGACGGCGTCGGCGCCCATTTCTCCAGTACGAATTCGGATCAGGCGGTCGACCTCGGTCACCCAGATCTTGCCGTCGCCGATCTTGTCGGTGCGAGCGGCGACGGTCATCACATCGAGTACTCGATCGAGCTGACCGTCATCGACCACCACCTCCAGGCGGGCCTTTGGCACGAAGTCGACGTTGTACTCCGCCCCCCGATAGACCTCGACGTGGCCGCCCTGACGACCAAAGCCCTGGACTTCGCTCAGCGTCATGCCCTGCACGCCGATGCTCTTGAGGGCTTCCTTCACATCGTCGACTTTGAACGGTTTGATAATGGCGGTGACAAGCTTCATGAGAGTCCTTTGTAGTCGGGCGATCGGCAGTGAGGTGAGGTGGCTCGGCTGGTGCGGGTAGCGGGATCGGCTCCCGCACCCGCAAGCCAACCGGGAGAACCGGGCCGTTAGCGGGCGTCGGCTTTAGTTGATGTCGGGCTGTCCGAGCGTTCCCGCACGTCCACCGAGCCGCCGAACCCGCTGCCGCTCTTACCGGCAAGCTCAACATGGTTGTAGGCGGTCTCGGCATGCAAGCGGTTGTCGAGGCCGACGATCTCGTCCTCTTCATCAACCCGCAGACCGATTGCAGCCTTCAGAGCAAGGCCAATCGCCATCGTGACGATGAAGGAGTACACCATCACCACAACGATCGAAGCGATCTGTTCAAAGAGAAGCTCGGTGCCGCCGCCGTAGAAAAGGCCCTCGGGGAAGCTGGCCGCTTCCTCAAAGACCTCCGGGTCGGCAAAGGCGCCAGGGTCGGCAAAGAGGCCCAACAGCACACCACCAACGATGCCGCCGACCATATGGACACCAACCACATCGAGCGAGTCGTCATAGCCCAGCTTGTACTTGAGCGACACCGCGAAGTAGCAGATCACACCGGCGATGGCACCGATCCAGATGCCCGACATACCGGCAACAAAACCGGCGGCCGGGGTGATGGCCACCAAGCCAGCCACGATGCCCGAGCAGGCTCCAAGCACAGTGAAGTGGCCATCCTTGATGCGCTCGGCGATCAACCAGGCAACCATGCCGGCCGAGGCGGCCAGGAACGTGTTCATAAAGGCCTGAGCGGCAAAGCCGTCAGCTCCGAGGGCCGAACCAGCGTTGAAGCCGAACCAACCAAACCAGAGGATGCCGGTACCAAGCATCACCAGCGGCAGCGAGTGCGGCGGAATGGCGTTGTTGGGCCAGCCCCGACGCTTGCCCAGAAGAAGAGCGAGCACCAACGCGGCAACACCGGCGTTGATGTGAATGGCGGTACCGCCAGCAAAGTCGAGCGACCCGATGTCGCCCAGAAGCCCGGTGTTCAGTAGGCCCGCCGCGTTGCCCTCGGCATCAAAGGCGTAGATCCAATACACAACCGGCGAATAGACCAGCAGCGACCAGATGGGCACAAAGATGGCCCAGGCGCCGAACTTCATCCGGTCGGCGACCGCACCGGAAATCAGCGCCGGAGTAATGGCGGCGAAGGTCATCAGGAAGGCGACCACAATCAGGTCCTGGCTCGGCCCGATGCCATCAAGGGCAAACAGGTCAAGGTTGCCCAGGAACTTGTTGCCGCTCGGCGACTGGGCCAGCGAGTAACCGCCAAGCACCCAAACCAGCGGCACGATGCCGACGCAGTAGATGTTCATCAACACCATGTTGAGAACACTCTTGCCCCGGCCCATGCCGCCATAGAACAAGGCCAGGCCGGGGATCATAAACAGCACGAGGGCCGCGGACATCAGCATCCAAGCGGCGTTACCAGAATCCATTTCACTCTCACGATGGGTCGGGAGAGCTTCGACGCTGAAGCTACTCAGAAGGTATCGGGAGGGTTACCGTAGAAGGCCAAACCACGACCGGTCCAGCCCAAAACCCCCCAAAACCGGGCATTTAACACGCCCGAAACGAACAAGTAATGCGGGGTTCGTTTGGAGCCGGCCACGAGAGCTGGGTGTCGGCGAAGCCGTCCCGAGCGGGGCAACCCTGCGGGTTGCTGCGCGCCAGGCTTGCGTATGAGGGCTGCAAGCTCTGCGCTCGCACTGCCCCTCGGGCAGAGCGGGGCAACCCTGCGGGTTGCGGCCCGAACTAGCAGAAGGAATCAGTCGTCAGCGTGGGTTTTTACCAGGGTGCCGAGGTAGAGCTCGATCACCTTGGGATCGGTGAGGAGCTCGGCGCCGGTCCCGGTGTAGGCGTTGGTGCCCTGATCGAGCACGTAGCCCCGGTCACAGATCTGCAGACAGCGACTGGCGTTCTGTTCCACCATCACAATCGAGACACCGCTGCGGTTGATCAGCCGGCAGTTCACAAACACTTCGTCCTGCAGCGCCGGCGACAAACCGGCGGAGGGCTCGTCGAGCAGTAGCACCGACGGATCCATCATCAGGGCTCGACCCATGGCCAGCATCTGGCGCTCACCACCACTGAGCGAACCGGCGCGCTGGCTGCGGCGATCGATCAGCTTCGGGAACATCTCGCCGACCACGTCAAGGCGCCCGGAGAAGGTCTTTGGTTTCAGGAACACGCCCATTTCGAGGTTTTCCTCGATCGTGAGCGCGGGAAACACGTTGTTGTTCTGGGGCACATAGCCGATGCCCTTCGACACCAGCTTGTTGGCCTTCAGCCCGGTGATGTCCTCACCTCGGAGCTTCACGGTTCCGGTGTGAATGTTCAACAAGCCGAAAAGGGCCTTTAGCAGCGTCGACTTACCGGCACCGTTGGGCCCGATGATGCCAACCAACTCGCCCTCGGTCAGCACCAGGTCGCAACCATTGAGGATGTCGACTCCCGGCGTATAGCCGCCGATCAGGTTGTCGGCGACCAACAGACCCTCTTTGGGCGTCATCGTCTTGGTTGCTGCTTCACTCATGCCTTGCCCTCGTCTGCATCGGCGTCTGCTGCAGTGTCGACGTCGTGGACGGCGTCAGTCGCCATGGCGTCATCGTCGCCCTTGACATTGCTGCCCTCGACATTGCTGCCCTCGACATTGCTGCCCTCGACATCGTCGACTGGCGCGGCGCCATCGCCGAAGTCGAGCGCACTGTCATGGTGGGAGCCGAGGTAGGCGTCGACGACGGCCTGGTTGTTGCTGATCGCCGCGGGTGGACCCTCGGCGATGATTTGACCTTCAGCCATAACCACGACCCAGTCGCTGATCTCCTGCACCATGTCCATGTCGTGTTCTACAAAGAGGACGGTCATGCCCTCCTCGGCCAGACCCTTCACATGGTCCAACAGGCTCTGCTTCAGCGCCGGGTTCACGCCGGCCATCGGCTCATCAAGCATGACCAGCTCGGGTCGGACCATCAGGGCTCGGGCCATCTCCAACAGCTTGCGCTGGCCACCGGAGAGGGTGCCGGCAAACTCATCGCGCATATGGTCCAGTTTGAACCGGGCCAGCAAACCCTCAGCACGCTTTTCGTTTTCGCGTTCCTGCTTACCCCAGATAAACGGCAATAGGGCCAGGAAGAAGTTCTCGCCGACCTGCTTGGTGGCGCCCAGCTTCATGTTCTCGATCACCGTCATCTTCGACAGCGACTTGGTCAGCTGGAAGGTCCGCACCATCCCAATATTGGCCACCTTATGGGCCGGGAACTTGGCCAGATCGTACTCTTTGCGCGCTCCGGCTTGGCTGCGGCCGTCACTAGTGAACTGACGCGTCCCGGTATCGGGCGTGTCGAAGTTGGTCATCAGGTTAAAGAAGGTGGTCTTGCCCGCACCGTTGGGCCCGATCAACGCGGTGATGATGCCCCGCTGAACTTCGAGATGGTCCACGTCGACGGCCTTGAGACCACCGAAGCTGCGACTGACCTGGTCGACAACCAGAATCGGATCAGGCTTCTTTGAACCGGGCTCCTGGGCCACATCGGCGACCGATTCGGCGCGTTCAGCCGCGGCGGCCTTGGCCCGGGCCTTCACCTCGGCCGAGGTGTCGCCCATATCGGTCGGCAACCCGCCCCGACCGGAAACGTCCTCAATACGGTCGGTGCTATCGGTCATCTAGTGCCATCTCATCTTTATCGCCAAGGATGCCCTGGGGTCTGAATGCGGCCAGGGCCGCCAGCATGGCGCCCACCAGGATGAAGCGCACCAGACCGGCCTGGTTGGTGGTCATGATCGATTCGGGAATGAAGCCCAGCTCCTCACCCGATACGGTCCGCTTCACCGATTGGCGCAGGAACGAGTCGGAGAAGGCGAGTACGGCCCAGAAGATCATCGAGCCGAGGATCGGGCCAAACACCCGAGCCACGCCGCCGAGGATCACTGCGACCCAGGCGAAGAAGGTGACGTCGGTGATGAACTGATCCGGGTTGGCCAACTGGGTACCGATGGCCCGCAACATGCCGCCGATGGCACCGATCACACCACCAACAATCAGCGCCTGCATCTTGTAGCTGTAGGCGTTCTTGCCGAGGCTTCGGGCCGCGTCTTCGTCCTCACGGATGGCCTGCAGCACACGACCCCAGGGGCTGCGCATCAGAACCCAAACGGCAAAGGCGACCAGGGCCACCACGATCCAACCGACAATCACCAACCACATCTGGTTACCAGTGAACAGCCCGAGATAGCGCTCCTCCGGGTTGAACCAACAGTCGCCCTGCGACGGGGTGCAGGAAATGCCGCTATAGAAAGGGCGAGCGAACTGGGTGAGGCCGTCGGAAGAACCGGTCACCGCATCGAACGATGGCGATCGGGCCAGCAGGCGGAAGATCTCGGCGGTGGCGATGGTGACGATGGCCAGATAGTCGGCGCGTAAGCGCAACGTAGGCACACCAAGCACGATGGCCAACAGCACCGGGAAACCGATCACGCCGATCAGCACCGAAACCCAGAAGGGCTGGCCGCCCCATGCCGCCTGATCACCGCCACCGGGCGCCGTAAACGGAATAGCGGCAAACAGGGCCAAGCCGTAGGCGCCGGCGGCCATAAACACGGCCTGGCCGAAGTTGAGCAGCCCGGTGAAGCCGAAGTGGATGTTGAGGCCAATGGCGGCCAAGGCAAAGACGATTGCCGTTTCTCCGAACATTGCTCGGAGGGTGTCGCTGAAAACCGTTCCCCAATCCATGCGGCTAACCGACCCTCTCAGCTCGACCCAGGAGACCCTGCGGCCTGATCAACAGAATGAAGATCATCACGAATAACGCTCCAAGATTCTTGAGGTCGGCAGGGATGACCAGGGTGGACAGCTGAATCAGCAGACCCACCACCAGGCTCCCCACTAGAGCTCCGTAGGCGGTACCCAACCCGCCGAGGGTTGTAGCGGCAAAGACCAGCAGCAGGAACCGGAAGCCGGTATCCCAGGCGATGGCCTCGGTGACACCGTTGAGAATGCCCCCGAGCCCGGCCAGCGCCGCGCCGCTGATCCACACGATGCGGATCACCCGCTCCACGTCGATACCGGAAGACTCGGCCAGGTCACGGTTGTCGGACACGGCTCGCATGGCCTTTCCGATACGGGTTCGCTGCAGCAGCAAACCGACCCCGATCAGGATGGTGAGCGAGATCCCGATGATCCACAGATCCTTCGGAACCAGGGCGAAGGGCCCGAAGTCGATCGCCTTCTGAATGGCGTAGTCCCGGTAGCTGCGGGAGGTGAGGCCGAACTGGAACTGGGCACCGAAGCGAATCATCATCGACAGGCCGATCGACACCACCATCATCGAGATCAGGCTGGACCCGCGCCGACGCAGCGGCGCCCACACCACCGCATCAAAAAGTCCGCCAACACCGGCGAGGATGATGACGCCGGCGATGGCGGAAATGACCAGGTGGTAGGTGTTGCCGAAGATGCCGGTGCGGTTAAACCAGAACGCCATCATGGCGCCGAGGGTGACCAGCTCGCCGTGAGCGAAGTTGACCAACCCGGTAGTGCCGAAGATGAGCGAAAGACCGATCGACATCATGCCGAGGATCAGGCCCAGCTTGATGCCATCGACGGCCAACTGGAGCGCCTCGATGTCGTTGGCCCGAGAAGACGTGCCCGATGCCGCACCCTCTATCGCACCATCGAGCCCGATCAGGACCGGTTGGGGCCGAAGGCCCGACACGGAGAACTCGCGCATGCCCCCGTCGGCTTCCTTCACGCTCACACCGGGCGGCAGGGTGTCGGCGTTGATCGTGGCCCGGTAATCGCCGATCTCCGGCAACAGCAGCGACCATGAACCATCCTCACCAGTGACGACCGAACCGGTGAAGCTGCCGTCGACGGCCTCGACGAGGATCTCAACATTCGGCACATCGATCCGGTTAGCCTTGAGCGTGCCTTGAGCGGCGATATTCGGATCGTCCTGCGCCGATGCCAGGTCGGGGGCACTGAAGAACAAGGCCGCGATGACGGCCAAGCCGAGCACCGCGATCACCACAACGCGCCCGTTTGGCCTGGACTTCAAAGACATGGGGCTCCCGGAAGAATTAGAACAGGCTGAGTGTAGACCCCACGTGTGGCATATGTCCTATTTCAGCGTCCTCGTTGAAGCCCCTTGAACCACATACAGCAACAGCTGTCGCGGAATCTCGGCGGCCAATCACGTCACAGGTTCAGAAGCTCCTCCACAGCCACGACGCTGCCGGCATAGAACGGGCCGAACTCAGCGAACTCGGCCGATGCCTCATCGAAGCGCATCGTGTAGACGACATCCTTGAGATCGTCGGGCTTCTGACAGAAGAGGGTGACACCCCACTCGTAGTCATCGATGCCGGTCGAACCGGTGATCACCTGGAGCACACGACCCTTAAACTTGCGGCCTGACATCCCGTGTTCGTACATCAGCTCCTTGCGCTTTTCGAAGTCGGTGCTGAACCAGTTCTGACCCGGGTTCCGACGCTTCGACATCGGATAGAAGCACCACGCTGGCTTGTCCTCCGGCGGCAGCTCGGGGTAGAGCCGCATGTTGCGCATCTCATCCGGCACTCCGGCGGCATACTCGCTGATCTCGGTCAGCGACACGTAGCTGTCGACCACATCGAGGCCAGCATGTTGCAGCCCGGTCTGGAACCGGCGCAGCTCCCGCCAATCGGGACCGAGCACCATAAAGGCCATATCGGCCTTGTGACCCAGAATCTCCACGGCGATCACTTGCAGGTCGGCCGCCTTGGCCGCTTCCACTGTCGCGGTCAGCGCCGCAGCATCCACCCCCGCCGGACCTCGAGCAGGCTTACAGAACAGGTGGAGAACACCAAGGCCCTCCGAAGGGGTCACCGCATCGGTCATGGGCCGAGTCTAGGAGCTGGGTCCTAGCGCTCCACGAAGGTCGCTATCCGGTGTTGCGCATTCCTGCGGCCACGCCGTTAACGGTGAGTAGCAACGCCCGCTGCAGTCGAGGCTCAACCATCCCGTGAGCGCGGGCTCGGGAGAGGAGATCCACCTGCAGCAGGTGGAGCGGGTCCAGATACACGTCGCGAATCTGCAACGTTCGCTTCAGCACCGGAAGATTGTCGAGCAGTCCTCGCCCCGTCACGGCGGTGAGCTGTTCCACCGTGAGCGCGTGCTCGGCCTTCACCACATCAAACAGCCGACGATGCTCCGGTTCCACCAGCGCGTCGACATAGGTCGCGGCGATGTCGAGGTCGGTCTTGGCCAGCGTCATCTCCACGTTGGCCAGGAAGGTTTCGAAGAAGGTCCAGCGTTCGAACATCTCCCGAATCGTTTCCCCGTGGCCGGCCGCTTGGGCCGCGACCAAACCGGACCCAACCCCGAACCAGCCCGGCACAATCTGGCGGCTCTGGGTCCAACCAAACACCCACGGGATGGCCCGCAGGTCGGCCAAACTCGATCCGGCGCCGCTGCGTCGAGCGGGCCGCGATCCGATGTTCATGGCCCCGAGCTCCTCAACCGGAGTGGACGTTTGGAAGTAGACGGCAAGATCGGGATCCTCGACAAAACGCCGATACGCGGCATAGGAGCTGGCGGAAATGGTCTCCATCACCGCCGACCACTCAGCCATCAACGCCGGATCGTGGCGCGACGTCTTCTGGGCCACCGTCGCCTCCAACACCGCAGATAGGGCGAGATCGAGGTTTCGGTGGGCGATCTCCGGCTGACCGTACTTGTCGGCGATCACCTCACCCTGCTCAGTGATCTTGATTTGACCGTCGATCACCCCAGAGGGTTGAGCCAGGATCGATTCGTTGGTCGGGCCACCACCACGGCCGACCGTGCCGCCCCGGCCGTGAAACACCCGGATGCAAATGTTGTGGCGAGCGGCAACATCGCGGATCACCCGCAACGCCTTGTGAATCTCCCACTGGCTGGTGGCGATGCCGCCGTCCTTGTTCGAGTCGGAGTAGCCGACCATCACCTCCTGCACCGCGCCCCGCAGCTCAACGATCCGTCGATAGGCCGGAATGGTCAGCAGTTGATCCAGGGTGGCCTCAACCCCCCGCAGGTCATCGATGGTTTCGAACAACGGCACAAAACCGAGCCGGGACACCCCAGCGCTGAGATCGACCAGACCGACCTCCCGGGCCAACAGCACCGGGGCCAGGATGTCGTCGACACCAGTGGTCATGGACACGATGTAGCTGCCGAGCACATCATCGCCAAAGTCATCAACCAGGCGGGCCAGGGTGCGAAACAGATCGAGCGAGTCGCCCGGATCCAGTGGGGTGTTCGGAGGCGATAGCGGGCGCCGGGAGTTCAACTCCGACAACAACAGCGCAGTCCGCCCAGCCCGATCCTCGGGATAGGACGTTCCCGCGGCAACAAACAGGTTGGCCAAGGACCGGTGATGCTCGCGGGTGTGCTGGCGAATATCGAGATGAGCCAGATGAAAACCGAAGGTGGCAACAAGCCGACGCACCCGGGCCAAACGACCGTCGGCCAAACGGGTGCCATCGTTGGCGCGCAGCGAACGGTCCAAAACGGTGAGATCGGCGGCCAGCTCGTCCGGCGAGTGATAGGCCCGCTCGCCCGCAGGGGTTCGCCGGGCCTCAGCCACCCGTTGGAGAATCACCCCGAGCCGCAACCGATAGAGCTCGCCGTCGTTGACACGACCGATCCGGGCAAACACATCGGCGAACCGCTCGCGATCGGCCTCGACCGCCTCCCGCAATTCAACGGTGACGGGGCGGATCAGCTCGGTGGTCGACAGCTCGCCCCGAAGCAGATCCAGCTCCTCAAAGAGCAGCTTCAAGGCCCGGGCCCGCTGCAACTCGACCACCTCGACGGTGGTCTCGGGGGTAACGTTCGGATTGCCATCGCGGTCTCCGCCGACCCAACTGCCGAAGGTGATAGGCGCGGTCTCGGGATCAAAGGCCAGGTCGGCGGCTTCCAACGTGGTGCTGATGTCGGTCCACAACTCCGGCAGGCCGGTGCGAGCCATCTGTTCGAGGTAGTACAGCGAGGTACGAGCCTCGTCACTCGGGCTTGGACGCTCCCGGCGAATCTCGTCGGTCTGCCACATCAGATCCACCAGCTCGTCGACCCGGCGATCGATCCGACGGGTCTCCGCCCGGGTGCAACGGCCGCTGGCCCGCTGATCGATCAGATCGGACACCTCGGCCAACTTGCCCAACATCGACCGCCGCGACGCCTCGGTCGGATGGGCGGTAAAGACCGGGCTCAACCGGATGCGATCCAGCGCCTGCACCACTTCCTTCGGGCTAAAGCCCATCGCCATCAGCCGCTCAAAGGTGTCGTCGAAACGGCCCGTCTCGGGCTTGGACACGTTCAGCTCATCGATTCGATGCACCTGTTCGGCCACGTTGGCCAGATGGAAGTAGGTAGTGAAGGCCCGGACCAGACGGATGGCATCCACCAGATCGACCCCAGCCAGGACATCACGCAGCTCCGAACCGGCGGCATCGTGATCCTCACGACGAAGCCGCCGGGCCAACACCCGCACCCGCTCCACCAGCTCCAGAAACCCTTCACCCTCCTGCCGAGCAATCGACTGGCCCAACTGGGTCCCCAGACGACGAATATCCGATCGGAGGTCCTGAGTACGAGCGTCAGAGTCCACGCCTTATATTACGCAGGGCGGATCCGTCGCTGGCGCTCCTCGACCGCCTCTGCGGACTTTTTCTCGGCGCACTCCTAGCGGAGTGCGACGCTCGTCCCTCGCTCCCTCGGGCAACTCGCTAGCGCTGGTGCTCGGTCGCTCGACACGCTTCGGCAAGGCGGAGGAGGGGTTGCCGCTACGAGAAATGTCAGCAGAGGGGGAACCCTTCGGGTTCCTGTCGAGGAGCGCGGGAACCCTGCGGGTTCCTGCGACGGATCCGCCCCCTGGCAAAGCGCGTGTAGCGGTCCGGCGAGCGCAGCGAGTTGCCCGAGGGAGCGAGGGACGAGCGAAGACACTGCGCCAGCAGTGGCTCCGAGACAAAATCCGCAGCGCGGGTCGAGGAGCGCCAGCGACGGATCCCGCCTTGCGGCTATGAACCCGGCGCGTAGATTTTTAGGGTTTGGTTTCGGGCGAAGCCGGCCATGGTGATTCCTGAGGCTCGGGCTGCCTCTACGGCCATCGACGATGGGCCGCTTACGGCGACCAACGCTGAGAACCCGGCGGCCCAGGCCTTTTGCACCATCTCGAAGCTGGCACGGCCGCTCACAAACAGGGCGAAGTCGGTGGCTGGCAGCTGACCATCCAGCCTCAGGTAACCCACAACCTTGTCGACCGCGTTGTGGCGACCGATGTCTTCGCGCACCACCACCACCTCGCCATCCGCGGTTACTGCCGCCGCGGCATGCAGCGATCCGGTCTTGTCGAACAGGCTCTGCTGGGGCCGCACCAGGTCGGGCAACGACGCCAGCAACGGCAACGGGAACTCCCGGGTGGGAATGGTGCCGAGGCGCTCGCGCAGATCGGCCACTGATGGCGCCCCGCAAAGGCCGCAGGCCGCAGTCACCGTGTTGAGCCTCGGCTCGGGCACGGGCGCTTTGCCGGCGGTATCGACGGTGACGACGTTGTAGTCGGAATCCGACGCCCGGGCCCGCTCACCAAGGGTGTCGGTGCCTGGAGGTGGGGCGCCGCAGTAGCGAACCCGCTGCACCGGAATGCCATCGATCAGCCCGTCGGCGTGACAGAACCCCACCGCCAACTCAAAGTCGTGACCCGGAGTGCGCATGGTGGTAGCCACCGGATGCTCGTCGAGGCGGATCTCCATCGGCTCCTCGACCACCACCTCATCAGCATCGGCCGAGGAACGTTCCCCGTCGAAGCGGCGAGCCATCAGTCGCCGGGTGCGCCCACGTCCCATCACGCCATCGTAGACGCGGACCGACCCCGAACCATTGGCCCGGGGTCGGTGGCAGTACAGATTGTTACTGGGACAGAGCGGGCCGAAGCCCACCAGCGGACCAGACCTACATCATGCCGCCCATGCCACCCATGCCGCCCATATCGGGCATTCCGCCACCGGCACCGGCCGGCTCGGGAGCGTCGGTGATGACCGCTTCGGTGGTGAGGAACAGTGCAGCGATCGATCCGGCGTTCTGAAGGGCGGAACGGGTCACCTTGGCGGCGTCGATCACACCCCGCTTCACCAGGTCTTCGTACTCGCCGGTGGCGGCGTTGAGGCCAACGTTGCCTTCGAGGTTGCGCACCTTCTCCACAACAACACCGCCCTCCATGCCAGCGTTCTCGGCGATCTGGTGCAGCGGCGCTTCGAGGGCCTTGGCCACGATCCGGGCGCCGGTGCGCTCGTCTTCGGTCAGGCTCTTCTTGTTTCCAACCTTGGCGGCCGCAGCCTGGGCCCGCAGCAGCGTTACGCCACCACCGGCAACCACGCCTTCTTCGATGGCAGCCTTGGTGGTCGACACAGCATCTTCGATGCGGTGCTTCATTTCCTTGAGTTCAACCTCGGTGGCGGCACCAACCTTGAGGACGGCCACGCCGCCGGACAGCTTGGCCAGACGCTCCTGAAGCTTCTCCCGGTCGTAGTCGCTGTCGGTGTTGTCGATCTCGGCCTTGATCTGGGCGACCCGGCCGTTGATGTCGGTATCTTCGCCGCCACCTTCGATGATCAGAGTTTCGTCCTTCGACACCACAACCTTGCGGGCGGTGCCCAGCATGTCGAGGGTGGTGTTCTCCAGCTTCAGGCCGATGTCTTCGCTGATGACCTGGGCACCGGTGAGGATGGCCATGTCCTGCAGCATCGCCTTGCGACGGTCGCCGAAACCGGGAGCCTTGATGGCCACCGAAGAGAAGGTGCCGCGGATCTTGTTCACCACGAGGGTGGCAAGGGCTTCGCCTTCGACGTCTTCAGCGATGATCACCAGGGCCTTGCCCGACTGCATCACCTTTTCGAGAACGGCCACCATGTCGCGAACGTTGGTGATCTTGGAGCTGACCAGGAGGATGTACGGGTTGTCGAGGACAACCTCCATGCGATCGGTGTCGGTGACGAGGTAGGGCGAGATGAAGCCCTTGTCGAAGCGCATACCTTCAACCAGGTCCATGTCCATGCCGAAGGTCTGGGACTCTTCGACGGTGATCACGCCGTCCTTGCCCACCTTGTCGATGGCGTTGGAGATGGCGGAGCCGATCTCGGCGTCGTTGGCCGAAATCGAGGCCACGTTGGCGACCTGCTTCTTGTCGTCGACCTCGGCGGCCATCGAACCGATGACCTCCACCGCAGCTTCCACACCCTGCTCGATGCCCTTCTTGAGGCTCATCGGGTTGGCGCCAGCGGCGACGTTGCGAAGACCCTCGCGGACCATGGCCCAGGCGAGCACGGTCGCGGTGGTGGTTCCATCGCCAGCCACATCGTCGGTCTTCTTGGCTACCTCTTTGACCAGCTCGGCACCGAGGTTCTCATACGGGTCTTCGAGTTCGATCTCTTTGGCGATCGAAACACCGTCATTGGTGATGGTGGGTGCGCCCCACGACTTGGCCAGAACCACGTTGCGGCCCTTGGGGCCGAGGGTGACTCGGACAGCATCGGCGAGCTGGTTCATGCCCGACTCCAGCTTGCGACGCGCGGATTCTTCGAACTCGATGGACTTCGCCATGATCTCTCCTCGGGGTGGGTTCTCGCAGGGAAAAGAGCGTTAGCACTCTCACCTCGCGGCTGCTAATCCAACCACGTCGCCACGACTTTCGCAACACGAGGAGCCAGCAATTTTGGCCGCGAACCGCCTACCAACCCGGCCGGGCCTGCCGCCTGGACTCGGCCGGCACCGGCACCTCGTTGGTACGGTTGGCTGATGGCATCGATCGTGGTGGTGGGGGCAGGCGTCGCTGGGCTCGGGTGTGCGCTGACCCTGGCCAAGGCCGGGCACGAGGTGACGGTGCTCGAACGCGACCGCACCCCCTACCCGCCCGACCCCGATGCCGCCTTCGACTGGGACCGACGCGGCGCCCCACAGGTTCGCCACTCGCACGCCCTGCTGGCCCGGCTCCGCAACATCCTCGTTGCCGACCACCCCGAAGTGCTCGAACGGCTCCTCGCCGCCGGAGCTACCGAGATTAACTTCCTCGACAACCTGGCCCCCGAAATGGAGAAGCTGCCAGCCCAGCCCGGCGACGACGAACTGGTTGCCATCGCCTGTCGACGCACCACCTTCGAATGGGTGCTGCGAGGGGTGGTGATGGAACAGGAACGAGTTCAGATACTCGACGGAACCGCCGTGCTCGGGCTGAACCACAACCCACCAACCTCACCGGGAGCCGCACCAACCGTGACCGGGGTAAACGCCACCCGCGACGACCAGAACATGTCCTTTGATGCCGATGTGGTTGTGGTCGCCAACGGTCGCCGCTCGGTGCTGCCGAACTGGCTGGCCGATATCGGCGTCGACGTCGACGAGCGGAGCGAGGACACCGGCATCGTCTACCTGTCGCGCTTCTACCGCTTGGCCGACGGTGCCGAACCTCCCGTGAGCACCGGACCGGTCGCCGGCGACATGGGCTATCTCAAGTACGGCTTGTTCCAAGGCGACAACCGAACCTTTTCGGTCACGCTGGCCACGCGGATCCATGACCGCGAGCTGCGAGCCAAACTGTCGGAGCCCGATGGCTTTGATTCAGCGGCCAGGACCATCGCCACGATGGAACCCTGGCTCGCCCCCGACACGGCGACCGCCACCACCGACGTGGCCATGATGGCCAAGCTGATCAACCGCCGCCGGCTCTTCGTAAACGACGACGTTCCCGCGGTGCTCGGCATCCACGCGGTGGGCGATTGCCACACCGCAACCAACCCCCTCTACGGACGCGGCTGCTCCATGGCGATGCTCTCCGCTCAGCTTCTTGGCCAGGCCATGGTCGCCCACGGCACCGACCACCAGGCGCGGGCCCTGGCCTACGAAGCCGACCACAAACGCGAGATCCTGCCCTGGTATCGGGCCTCGGTCGCCTCCGATGCCGACACCCGCCGCGCTGCGGCCGAAGCCAAGGCGGCCAAAGAAGCCGAGGCGGCCGGATTGGCGGAGGCCACCGGCCCATCAAGTGAGTCCGCGGAGGAAGGATCCACCGGCTCTGGGTCGGCCGGTCAGTCCGCCATGGATACCGATGGCGATGAAGCTGACAGCACCGTCGATCCCGAGGCCTTCATGAAAGAGGTGATGCGCGAGGGTTTGATGCCCGCAGTTAGGAGCGATCCCTACGTGCTTCGGGCCTTCCTGCGGGCCGTGAACCTGTTGAGCGCGCCCGACGCCATGTTGAAAGATCCCGACATCATCGGACGGGTGTTGCAGTCCTACAGCGACCGGGAAAACCGGGAACCGGAACCGGAACTCGGCCCCAAGCGAGAGGAGCTACTCGAACTACTCAGCCTGTAGCGAAAGGCTGCCTTTCCGCGCCTCGCTCTTGATTGATCCAGCCCGCGAGTGGACTGCTCAGCCCGCCTTCATCACTCGGGCTGGGAGGCGGCGCCGCGCAGCCGGTAGCGTTATGGCGATGTTCTGGAACCCCCCGACATGACCAGGTTGTTCGCCCATGGCGACTTCTCCGCGGACGATCTCCTCAACTGCGTCGGGCCGCAGAAGGTGTCCCTCTGCATCCCGGCCCGCAATGAGGCGGAGACCATCGGCTCGATCGTGTCGTTGGCCCGCGAGGAACTGATCGAGAAGCTGCCCCTGCTCCACGAGATCCTGGTGATGGATGACCACTCCGAGGACAACACGGCAGCCGTCGCCCGAGACGAAGGCGCCCAGGTCGCCTCGGCCGAGGATCTGCTGGCGGCCTACGCCAGCGGCCCGGGTAAGGGCCAAGCGATGTGGAAGTCGCTCTACGCCAGCGAAGGCGACCTCATCATCTGGTGCGATGCCGACATTCGAAACTTTGGCGTGCAGTTCATCATCGGGCTCGTCGGGCCGCTGATCTGCCACGCCGACATCACCTTCGTGAAGGGCTACTACGAGCGCACCCTTGACGGACGCCCCGGCGCTGGAGGTCGGGTAACCGAGCTGGTGGCCCGGCCACTCTTTTCGCTTTTCCGCCCGGAGCTCAGCGAGTTCATCCAACCCCTTGGAGGTGAATACGGCGGCCGACGATCCACCCTTGAACAGCTGCCGTTCACCCACGGCTACGGCGTCGAAACCGGGCTGCTCTGTGATCTGCCCGACGTGGTCGACATGTCAACGGTGGCCCAGGTCGACCTTGGCACCAGGGTGCACCGCAACCGCGACCTCGACGGCCTCGGCATTCAGGCCCAGCAGGTGATGGCGACCCTGTTGCACCGCGTTGTCCCCAAAGAGGTACCAGCTCAAACCACGCTCAGCCGACCCAACAAGCCCGATGTGTCCATCGACGTCCAGTCGTGCCCGCCGATGAACACGGTGCCCGAATACCTCAACCGCTGATCAAGCGCTGTTCACCGCCCGCGGCCAACGCAGCCACAACAAAAAGTGCTTAGGTGAGGGTGGGCTTCGGTCGTAGTTCCTAGGGATCGACAGGTGCAGAGCGGTGCCGGAGGACTGTCGGATCTGGGATGAAAGGCGACCCGTTCCCGTGAACGAGTTCGGACAGGGCGAATACGACGGCCGCAATGACGAGATCCATCTCGACGACGGAGCCACCACGCTGGTCTATCTGGATGAAAAGCCGGATGAGGGGCCGGTGCATGACGACCGGTTGATCGAGTTGGTGCAGGCGATGAGCGGCTGCACCGCTGGTGACGCCGAGTACGCACTGGCCGCCACCAGACACCTCGAAGGCCACGACCCGTTCCGCTGGTGCACCCGCGCCGTGGTGCGACTGCGCCACCTCGGCCTGGCCTAACCAACCAGACTTGTTCAGACGAACAAGCGGGGCTACTCGAGGGCCTCGATCGGCTCCATGATCGGCTTGGTGCCGGCTTCACCAAACTCGGCGGCGAGCGCATCCACCGGTTCACCGAGGATGTAGGTCCGCCACAGGTGGCCCACAAGAATCTTTCCGACCGCCGCCGCCGGAACCGCCAGCAACAGACCAACAAAACCAAACAGGTTCTCCCCGGCAAGCAGGGCGATCATCACCGCCGCCGGGTGCAGGTTTACCGCCCGCTGCATCACCAGCGGGCTGATCAGGTGGTTGTCAATCTGTTGCACCACCACCATTACCACTGCGGCCAGAATGGCCTGCTGCACATCGCCGTCGATCAGCGCAAGGGTGATCGCTGGAATCGCTCCAACCCAGGGGCCGATCAGCGGGATGATGTTGAACAACCCTGCAACCATGCCCACGATCAACCAGGCCCGCAGGTCAATGATGGCCAGGCCGATCGACACCATGATGCCCACCATCAACGCCACCATCAGCTGACCCCGGATAAACCCGCCGATCGCTCCGTTCAAGCGGCGGGCCAACAGCATGATTTCCGGCTTGGCCCCGGCTGGAATCAACGACTCTGAAACCCGGCGAATATGGGGTAGATCAACGAGGAAGTAGAAGGCAATGATCGGGGCGATAAACAGCACGATCATCACTTCGAAGACTTCAGCGAGGATCTCACGAGCGGTCCGGAGCGTCTCCAGGGCCTCCTCGGTGTCGATGGCCTCGCCCTCACCTTCGGCGTCCTCCTCGCCACCGTCGGTTCCGCCGGATGCTTCCCCGGCTTCTGGCTCGTCGGCGCCGCCCGACTCGCCCTCATCAGCACCGTCGCCAAGGCCAAACGCCTGCTGCAACTCTTCGTAAGTCGGTATCTCGAGCGGGCCCCATTGCTGGGACCGCTCATGCAAGTCGTCGACGACCTCCTCTATGCGGTCGGCATCCCATTCCTCTTGCAGCTGGTCGACTTGGTCGGCACCGAACGGCACCACAAACCAACCGACAGCGCCCACCAAAGCGGCCAACACCACGTAGGTGATGGCGGTGCCCACCACCCGCGGAATTCGGCGGCGATGCAACCACGTCACCACCGGGTTCAACAGGAAAACAATGGCACCGGCCAGCAGGAGCGGTAGCCAGACCACATGGAAATACCGAGCGATGTAGAGCAGGACTACCGCCAGCGCAGTGATACCCACAAGGGCCCACGCAGTTGTTCCCGCCGCTCGAATCCGATCCCACATACCCACCGAGCGTAGTCCGTTGAACACCCCGGGCAGGGACACTTGTTTAGGGGTTGAAACCCCCGACGCGATCAGGACGAGTCGGTGCCACCAACCTCGGCGATCACGATGTCGCGTAAGGCCGCCAACGTGTCATCGAAGGCCCGCGAGCCGACCCGCTTCAGTAGCGAAACAGCCCTGATCTCGCCCGCTGGCCAACCCGGCTGTCCGCTCACCGATGCGGTTTCGCCCTCAGGCGCAAGGCCTTCCAACACCTGACCGGCCAGCACCAGGACCGGTGTGTTGGTTTCGTGAGCCATCTCCAACACCCCACCCACGACCTTGCCGTCAAAGGACTGCTCGTCGACAAACCCTTCGCCGGTGATCACCAGATCAGCTTCACCGATAGCGAGGTCAAGCTCGTTTTCATCAGCCACCAGGTCGAAGCCGCTCATCAGGGTTGCCCCGGCCGCGGCCAAACCACCGGCCAAACCACCGGCCGCGCCAGCACCGACCAGCTCGGAAACGTCGCAGTCATGACGCTCCAGGTAGAGCTGAGCCAGCCGATCCAAACGTCGCCGCAACAACTCAACCTGAGCCGCGGTCGCGCCCTTCTGGGGGCCAAATACCACCGCAGCATCGGTAAAGCGGGTTCGCACGTCGCAGGCCACGACCAACTCGACACCGGTCAACCGCTCCAACGGATACAGCGCCCGCAGGGCACCGAGGCCGCCATCGGTAGTGGCCGACCCGCCCAACCCGACGATGATCCGACGAGCCCCGGCATCAAAAGCCTCCAGGATCAGCTCGCCGGTGCCGCTGGTCGACGCCGCCACCGGATCATTGCCTTCGGGTCCGCCGACCAACTCCAGCCCCGACGCGGCCGCCATCTCAATCACCGCAGTGCGAGCCGCGGAACTGCGCCGATTCGGCTTGGTCAGTCGCCAGCCTGCTTCGACCGGGTCGCCCAGCGGTCCGGTCACCGTGGTGGTGCGGTTGGCGCCACCCAGCACCTCCAGCAGGCCTTCGCCGCCGTCGGCCATCGGGACCGGCACAACCTCATGGCCAAGTTCGCTGAGCGCGCCACCGATCGCGGATGCCACCTCATGAGCGGTAGCGGTACCGCGGAACTTGTCGGGAGCGATCACGACTCGCATCGGCCCATCATTACCGAAGATCGGCCTGGAACGGGTACCGGGAATGGTTCCCACCGACTCTGCTGAGTGCGCCAGGTTCGGGCGACGCGGTCCGCCGCCACATCCCGAACCGGCACCGTTTGGAGTCAGACCCGAAAGGAGTCCGGTTTGGTCTCGGCTGACGGGCAGGGTGGGTTTGACCTAGCGCCCTCTGGACCGCCGGCCGTCGTCAGACGCGGGGCGCCAGTTCGTCGGCCAACTCGATCAACGCGGCCACGAGTTCTTCCGGGCCATCAGCCACCGCATCAGCCATCTCGATCAGGTCTTTGGGGGTACCGCGCCCACGCGAAATGACCCGCAGCACCCGGGTGCCGTTGCGACCCATCTCGGTCAGTGCCTCGAACGCCGAGCGATCGCCGGCGTCGTCGCCGCAGTACACAACCTGGCCAAACCCGGCCGACAACTCCGCCACCACCGAACCCTTGTCGATCGGGACCGGAGGATGCAGCTCCTGGCTCATGCGAGCACCCCGACGGATCAGCCCAGTAGCCGCAGCCTGGGCCTCGGCCCACTCCACCACCTCCGACTCCAGTTCCGGCGATTCGCGGTAGTGCACGGTGAGCGACACACCCTTGTCCTCAACCAACATCGCACTCGGCCCGCTGCTGGCCGCAGCTACAGCGGCAGCCACCGGCTCACGCCATGGCGCCACCCGCTCATCCTCAGACCAGGCACCACTGATGCGACGTTCGAAGCCATAGAGCCCAACCAGGTCGATCCGCTCCGATACCTGCTGAGCAAGAAACGACACCGGACGGCCCGACACCAGGGTGACCCGACCCAGAGCCGAGCTCAGCTGTTCCAGAGCCTCAGCTGCCCCAGCCACCGGACGGGCGGTGGTGGGGTCGACCACGATCGACGACAACGTGCCGTCGAAGTCGCTAAAGAACGCAGCGGACTCCGCCGGGTTCAGGGTTTGGCGCAGCGTCGCCAATACAGAGGACGTCATAGGACCGGGGGGCTCTTTCGTCGAGGCCACCCCATTGTGTCGACTGTGGCGCCAAAACCCGAAATGTCGGAAGAATGCGACAAGTTTTGTCGCTTCCCTCCGACGTTTCGGACTGTTTGGACAGGTCCGGCTCTTGGGACCGATCAGGTGGGATCGATCAGGCCTCGGTATCGGCTCCGAGGATCACAAGCACATCGACATCAGCCAACCGCTCGGTGATGGCCGGGCCCGGGCTCGGAACCACCTGGGTCTGAGCCACACCGATCTGGCGAGCCACCTCACGAGCGTCGTTTTGGAAGCCGCCACCAGGCACAAAGTAGACCGTGGTCTTCTCCTGGCGGCCGTTGTCCCAATTCGAGACCCCACGCATGTTGTACCCGAGAGCCAACAACTCGTCGCGGGTCCGACCGGCGGCACCACCGACCCGCACATCGTCGACCCAAGCCCCGTTCGACACGTGGATCTGGACATTGCCCTTATCGCGCAGGTTGACCGGCGCAGCGGTGGTGGTGGTCGTGGTGGGCTCCGGTACGGAAGTCTCCACCTGCGGGCTCTCCGAAGTGGAGGTTGACGTAGCATCGCCGTCGCCATCATCAGAGTTCGACGCGCTGATCTCGGTGGAATCGTCGTCGCCTTCCGCGCTGGCGAGGATTCCGTCGTTCTTCGACAGCAGCAGCACGCCAATCAGGACCGCGGCTCCAACTAGAAGGGCACCCCGAAGGGCCGCAGCCCCGGCGGTTCGTGCTACCTGTTGCTCACTCATTGGCATCCCTGGGTCGGTGGGGTGGAACGGGATCGATTTCGAGCTTGGGAGGGCGGCACACCCAGGAACAAAGCCGGGCAGCACGCCGCCCGCGCGCCCAAATCGCTTCTGTGTAGTTTCGCGCGATTCAACCACCAACTGGTGGACGCTGACCGCGCCCCCGTTCCGGACGGCCGCTGCTACTCGTTGCTAGTTCGGGCCGGCCGGCTTCGCCGACACGGAACTCTTGTTTAGGGGAAACCGAGACGGGTTTCGCAGGCGGTGTGGGTGTCGGCGCCGTTGCCGCCGTGGCAGTAATCCTGGTTCAGGCCGCCATTGAGGGTGTCGTTGCCGCCGGCGCCTCGGAGATTGTCGTTGCCCTGGCCGCCGATGAGGGTGTCGTCACCGCTCTCGCCGGCGAGGACGTCGTTTCCGTTGCCGCC
>CALAML010000012.1 GCA_937925845.1 uncultured Acidimicrobiales bacterium
TTCAAAAGCGACTCGTCGGACCACACCGCTGTTGACCGATGCAAGGACGGAGCCGCCGTAGGGTTCGATGGTCGCCGTCGCGTGATCTGGTATCGGGTAGCGGTGATCCTCGTCGTACACCACGACATTGGTGAGGTCGATGTCCGCAAGCTCATCGCGATAGTCGCCGGTAGCGACCCCGTCGACGAAACAAATCAGACGCACGCGTTCATGGGGCTCAAACGTCCGCATCCGTGGGCCCGGCGACGGCACGAAGTTTCGCCAGTCCCTGGTGCTGTTGGTTGCTGGCATGGCCACGACGCCAGTGAACGGCAACCCGACATCCATCCATGGCTCCACGTCTACCGGCTCCCATACCAGCAGGTCGTCTACGACTCCACACTCGCCGTAGTGCGTGAACGGGCCCGGAGGGTTCGGCCGAGGCGGCGGGGCCAGCGGAGCAAGCTTCATGGCCAACACTCTTTCACGCAGTGGCCCATCCGCTCAGACCATTTCGAGCCGAGATTTAGGCGCCTCGTCTACATGCAGTCGGTGACTGGGGTCGCTTTTCGGTCCGTTCGGGTGAACTCGATCCGTCCGTCAGGACCAGCGAAGGTCGCAGATTCGCTATCTGTCATCACCATCTCGCCTGTATGGAACGGATTCCCCCAACCATCCGGAGGGTTGCCCCCGTCCGAAAGACGTTCCGTCTGCCACATGTTGCCGTCAAAGCGCGCCCACTCAACGCCACAATGAACATAGATCTCCAGGTCGTAGGTTCGTCCAATCTCTACGCCACAGCTGTACGGCACCACGTTGGTCTCGCTAGGGGGCTGACGTCCCATAGTTTCTTCGTCCCACTCGGGGCTCGGAACTGCAGCGGGACATACGGTAGTGGTTGGAGCCTCAACGACACTTGTGGTCGAAACTCTGTCGTCTGACCCGGCACCGATGGCGCCGTCACTGGAGCACCCGGCAACGGCCAAACCGAGAACAAAGAGAACCGCCACAGATCGCATCACAAAAGTATGACGCAGCGGGACCGCCCACTGGTTTCGAAACTCTCAGCCGTATGCGTCCCCGGGCGTGGTGGGGTTTGCGGGGAGGGTCCACCTGTGGGTGAGCCATCAGCGTGAGGCTTGGTGTGTAACTCAAATTGCACATCAAGGAGACCACGCAGGGTCGAGCGCGGGGCAGGGCGGTAGCGCATGCGTCGGCGCTTTCGAATAGGGACCATGTGACCTGAAGTGCGTCTTCTGAAACGCTGAACACCGAATACGGCGCTGAACTCCTTCCGCACCGGCTCGACAGAAGCCTCTTCGTTGTAGACCAGCCGATAGCAACTCGGGAAGAAGCCTGGCAGGTCGCCAACGAGACTCAACCGCTATGGCCCGATACTGGACGAGCGCGGGTACCAGTTCCGCCAACACGCCCGGGACCTCCTGGTAGCTACCCGCCGGATCGCTTACCTCTGACCCTAAAGATGTTGCCAGCCAACGGCGTTGGCCGACCCACTCCGGATCAGGTCTGAACGCCTACTGATCTGGTCTAGTTGGTGACTGTCGAGAGTTCTTTGAGTAGCAGCTCGGCAGGACGGCCGCTGACTACGGATCGCTTCTCGGCTCCGTCTGTGGCTCTCACAATCACCAAGGTGTCGCCTGCTATTGGGATTTCGGCAAAGTGCTAGCGCTCGTCCAACGCGCCTTGCCCTCCTGGAGTTGTTCAACCATGGCCCTGCGGTTGCCGTAGTCTCCGCGCTCCACGGCAGTTGCCTAGTTATTTATGTGTGGGGCGCAACGAATTTTCACCACTTTTGCGCAACGAAACGTCACTGGGCTGGGAGCCATCTACTTACTCCGAGCCTGGCCATGGGTAGTGCATCGGCATCCGTCGGCATCTAAGTTGCCCGAGCCGCTTTCCGCACGACCACGCAGCGCGGGTTTGAGAACGAAGGTCAGGAGAGATACGCCAGCCCGGAACCCCTCAGCAGCGGGATGGATGGCACGGAATCAGCTACGGAGTCTGAGGGGCCAAGATCGTCGCCTCTCAGGCACAGAGCCCAAGACTTTGAGCCAGCGTTAGCAACTCGACCGAATCGGTGTCGTGAACTCCGTAGACCTCTACAACTTTCGGGCGTCCCGAGAACCCAAGCACGAGATCGGTCTCTCTGAGTTCGTCGGAGGTAAAGAACAAAATGTCGCCCTGCGGATGCGCTGCGATGAAATAGCTCGGTTTCAGTGCGTCGAAACTGGTCGCAACACACACAGGAAGGTAGGTGGTCCCAGAAATCACGTAGTCGCCCTGCTGCTCCCTCTCGCAAAGAGCATCCTCTTCACAGCTGAAACCACCCCGCTCCTCGACCAGATCAAACTCAATCTCACCCAAAGCACCTTGAACCTCATCTGACGCCCGACCACCATCGCTATCGCTACAACCAGCGAGCAAGAGCCCCAGCACTACAAGGACAAGAGCCAAGGGCGTCAAAAGACGACTCTCGGCGGGGACGACCAGCGCAGAAGACATGAACCTCATTGTGCTTCGACGATGCAACCGTCACACCTGGTTCCCCAGACGCTGGATACGACGAGAGAGGCCCCGCCATCGGGCGGGGCCTCTTCCACATTTCTGCTGACGTTTCTGGGGTGAGGGGTCTACACGTCCAGATGTCTTGGATTTATGAGCAGCCGCTGGTGGTTCCGCAGCTGGGGCAGGCGTGGCAGGAGCCGGAGCGGTGCATGTGCACGCCGCACTGCATACACAGCGGCGAGTCGTTGGTGCGAGGCTTCGACGACCCGGCGGCGGACGCATCCTCATCGAGGACGATTTGTGATGCGGACGGCACCGACGGTGGATCGGACGGAATATCGAGACCCTGGCTTGACTCGGCCACGGTTTCGACCACGCCCGGCAACGTCGGCTGGGTGCGCTCATCAACGGTAAGCACGTTGAGCTCGGCCCGCTCCTCCGGCGTCAGGTACTCCACCGCCAAACGACGGAACAAGTAATCGACAAGGCTGGTGGCGATCCGGATATCGGGATCGTCGGTCATGCCTGCCGGCTCGAAGCGCATGTTGGTGAACGTCTCAACGAAGGCCCGAAGCGGCACGCCGTACTGCAAGGCGTAGCTGAGCGAGATGGCAAAGGCATCCATGATGCCGGCCAGGGTTGAACCCTGCTTCGACACCCGCAGGAAGATCTCGCCCGGACGGCCATCGTCGTACTCGCCAACGGTGGCGAAACCCTTGCAGTCGGCCACCCGGAAGTCGAAGGTGCGGGATCGACGGCTGCGAGGCAACTTCTCACGGACCGGCTCACGCACCAACCGCTCGGCGATCTGGGCCGGGTCGAGACCGGCGGCGGCCGCTACATCGGCACCCTCGGCTTCGCTGCCTTCCTTCTGGCCCTTCTTGGCCATGGCGAGCGGCTGGGCCACCTTGCAGTTGTCGCGGTAGATGGCGATGGCCTTCACGCCGAGCTTCCACGCATCGATGTGAAGCTGTTCCAACTCTTCGACGGTGGCTTCCTCTGGAAGGTTCACCGTCTTGGAGATGGCACCGGAAATGAAGGGCTGCACCGCGGCCATCATGCGAACGTGGCCGCTGTAGTGGATGGGGTTGTCGCCCATCGAGCAGGCAAACACGGCGACGTGTTCGGCCTTGAGATGCGGGGCACCAAGAATGGTCTTCTCGGTGTCGATGTAAGTCTCGATCTCTTCGATCTGGCTCGGGGTGTAACCGAGCTTCCGGAGAGCACGAGGCACGGTGTGGTTGACGATGGTCATGGTGCCGCCGCCAACCAGCTGCTTCATTTTGATCAAGCCGAGGTCGGGCTCAACTCCGGTGGTGTCGCAATCCATCATCAGACCGATGGTGCCCGTGGGGGCCAACACCGAAGCCTGGGAGTTCCGCACACCGACGGCTTTGCCGAGCTCACAAGCCTTGTCCCAGGAACGCTGGGCCTCCTCGAGCAGCTCCACCGGTACCAGGCCGGCATCGATCGCCGACACTTCGCTGCGGTGCATCTCGAGCACCCGATCCATGTGCTCCTTGTTGTCGGCGTAGCCGGCGAAGGGGCCCATGCGGGCGGCGATACGGGCCGAGGTGGCGTAGGCCTCACCGGTCATCAGCGCAGTGATGGCCCCGGCGAGGGCCCGACCACCGTCGGAGTCATACGGAAGGCCCTCGGACATCAGCAGGGCGCCGATGTTGGCGTAGCCGATACCGAGCTGGCGGAACTTGCGGGAGGTTTCACCGATGGGCTCGGTCGGATAGTCGGCGTTGCCAACCAGAATCTCCTGGGCCAAGAACACCGCACCAACAGCGGACTTGAAGCCGGTGGCGTCGAAGGTGCCCTCTTCGTCGATGAACTTCATCAGGTTGAGGCTGGCCAGGTTGCACGCCGAGTTGTCGAGGTGCATGTACTCCGAGCACGGGTTCGAACCGTTGATGCGCCCGGTGTTGTGGGCGGTGTGCCACCGGTTGATGGTGGAGTCGAACTGCATGCCGGGATCGGCACACTCCCACGTGGCGGTGGCGAACTGACGCATCAGGTCGCGGGCCCGCACCGTGCGGACGATCTCCTTGGTGGTGACCGAACGAAGGTGCCAATCGCCGTCATCGACGACGGCCTGCATGAACTCGTCGGTGACCCGAACCGAGTTGTTGGCGTTCTGGTACTGGATCGAGTGGCTATCGACGCCATCGAGGTCCATGTCGAACCCGGCTTCGCGCAGGGCCCGGGCCTTTTGTTCTTCACGGGCCTTGCACCAGATGAACTCTTCAACATCGGGATGATCGACGTCGAGGATCACCATCTTGGCGGCCCGGCGGGTCTTGCCGCCGCTCTTGATGGTGCCTGCCGAAGCGTCGGCGCCACGCATGAAGCTGACCGGACCGCTGGCGGTGCCGCCACCCTTGAGGTGTTCAGCGCTGGAGCGGATGCGGCTCAGGTTGATACCGGCGCCCGAGCCCCCCTTGAAGATGTTGCCTTCCTCGACGTACCAGTTGAGGATCGAGTCCATCTCGTCGTCGACCGACAGGATGAAACAGGCCGACGCCTGCTGGGGTACGCCAGCCACGCCGATGTTGAACCACACCGGCGAGTTGAAGGCCGCCTTCTGGTTCACCATCAGGTGCTTCAACTCGGCTCGGAAGGCTTCAGCCTCCTCGGCGTCGACGAAGTAGCCGTCGCGGTCGCCCCATTCGGTGATGGTGTCGACCACCCGGTCGATGACCTGGCGCAGGGAATGTTCCCGGCCGGCCTCGCCAAGTGTCCCCCGGAAGTACTTCTGAGCAACGATGTTGGTCGCATTTTGCGACCAAGACACCGGGAACTCCACACCGGTTTGTTCAAATGCGACCGAGCCATCTCGGAAGTTGGTGATCCGGGCGTCGCGGATCTCCCAGGCCACCTCGTCGTACGGGTGGACTCCAGGGGTAGTGAAATGCCGGCGGATGCCGATTCCGGCCTGTTCAGGCGCCAATGCCATCGATGTTGCTCCTCGCAATGCCAGGTTAAGGGGGGTTGTTATGGGACGGGCCGGATGAAGGCGGGATTATTCGTCCCACCACAAGATCTTGTGGCTACTCCGCCCCAAGATGCCTTCTGGCCACAAGATGAAGGGGGTAATTACAGCATCGTAATTCCTCCTGTGTCAACGACCACGGACCGTGAATGAAATCCATGCCCTTTGCCGACGTTTGGGGCCACCACTTGTTCACTTTCTGTGCCACGTTCGCAAGACGCCAGCCAGGTCCAGAACACCGGTGGATAAGCACACCCGAAGGTCACATCAGCTTGCACCAGTGCCCCACAGGGGCTGCCCAGTCGAGTACTGGAGCGCCTTCCGTCGTCCGGCCGGTCGCCCCGCGAAACGAGGTACGGCCGACACCATAGAGAAGGGAACCTGTGGATTGAAAGGGGCGCTTCCTGTGGATTACCTCGCAACTCCAGTGGAGAACTGACAGGGTGTTGGGTACATCCACCGACGGCGTTGATTGAGCGCCTCTGGGCAACCCAACCTCGGGAAAGTTCAGTGCACCCGGGTTGACGCAGGTGCATTTGGCACGCCAGAAATTCTTTCGCCGAATCTTGGAAGTCGATCACCAGATGACACCAGCCATTCACACTGCGCAGTTTTCGCGAGACGGTGACGACCTTCGCGCGCGGATTGCGGCCGAGCGGCGACCGAAACCGGTCGGCCGTCCGTGGGTGACACTCAACATGGTCACGAGCATCGACGGCGCAACGGCGGTTGATGGGGTGTCGGGACAGCTCGGTGGCGACGGCGACCACGCCATGTTCGGAGCGCTGCGAGCGATGGCCGACGGCATCGTGGTGGCCTCGGGCACCGCTCGAGCCGAAAACTACGGTCCGGCCCGGATGGACCCGACGGTGCGCACGGAGCGCGTGGCCCGCGGCCAGGAGCCGGACCCCTTCGTGGCGGTGGTGAGCGCCAGCCTCAGAATCGACGGGCGCACCCGGTTGTTTGACCCCGACCAGAGCCAGGCCGACGATCGGCGACCGATCGTGTTGACCACCAGCGACAGCCCCGAACCCGATCGAACCCGCCTCGCCGCGGTGGCCGATGTGATGCTGGCTGGCGAGGGCCGGGTGGACCTGGCCGCGGGCTTGGCCGCGTTGGAAGCTGCCGGTGCCAACGTGGTGATGCTTGAAGGCGGACCGAGACTCAACGCCCAGTTCCTCGCCGATGGACTGATCGACGAGGTCACCGTGACCTTGGCGCCGACGCTGGTGGGGGGCACGTCGCGGCGGATGCTCGACGGAGACTCCGACGCCCACTCCCCCGTTGGGTTCACCCTCGACCGGGTCCTGCGGAGCGGCAACGAACTTTTCCTGCGTTACCTGCGAGCTGAGGCCTGACGCACTGTCTCCATCGGCCCCATCGGAGTCATAGCCGCCATAGGGCAGAAACGGCGGCCCGAGAGGAAGCGGCAACGGCGACGGTGCCTGTGGTGACGGCGTCGAAGGACGCGGCTGCTGTGGCGGCGGGCTGACCGGAGGTTCAGAACCGTTGCCACCCGGCGGTTGGCCGCGACCGGCGGACGGATGCCTGGAGATGGCGGACCGTCGGCGACAACCGTCGCCGGGCGGTTGGTCAGCTCGGTGTCGGTGTCGCCTGGTCGGTGGCGTCTTGGATGGGAGCGGCGTCGAGGTCGATTTCGCTCCCACCGGACGTGGCGCCATCGGCGCCGCCGTGGACGGCGACGGGTTCACCGGCGGCCTGACGTTCGATGGCCAGCTCCAACGCCTCCCGCTCGAAATCGGACGGATCGTCGAAGGCTTTGTAGACGCTGGCGAAGCGGAGATAGGTGACTTCGTCGATGTCTCGAAGGGCTTTAAGCACCGAGGCGCCAATGTGTTCGGTAGAGGCGTCGATGGCGCCTGACCGGATGGCCTCTTCCACCGCTTCTGCGATTTCGACGCCCTGTTCTTCGGTGACCGGTCGGTGCTTGGCCGCCGAGAGGACTCCGGTGACAATCTTGTCGGCATCGAAGGCGACGGATGAGCCGTCTCGTTTTCGGACCACGACCGGAGCCATTTCCAGGCGCTCGAAAGTGGTGCTGCGCTCACCACAGGCAACACATTCTCTCCGGCGGCGAATAACCCGGCCATCAGCGCTGGCCCGCGAGTCCACCACCCGATCCTCGAGCTCGCCGCACGAAGGGCACCACATGCCCATGAACCTAGCCCACGATCGACCAGCCCGGCCAAGCGCGTTACGACGCCGCGGTGCTGGCGAGGAGCCTGGCGAGCACCACCCGCCCGCGTCGATGGGAGTGACGGCCGGTGGCGCAGGAGTCGTAGTGTCATCTGCCGACCGTTGCGTTCTGGCTGAGGTCGGAAGCGACCGCCACCGAACGGCTCCCATCGAGATCGTTGCGGGTAAGGCGCTCCCCCGGCACCAGCGACCGGCCGGCACGTTCGCGCCGAACCAGATCTACCGCAGCACGAGGGTCACGCTCGGGGAAAAGCTCGGTGGCCACGCTCCAGAAGGTGTCGCCAGCCTCGACCCGAACCGTCATCGGCGCCTGTTCACCGGAGATGCCCGGACCGTGAGGGGCAAGAGCGCCGCTGGCCACGCGAACCGCCAACACCATGACAACCAGCAAACCGAGACCCCATTGCGCCAGCCGGGCGCCCCGGCGATACCACCAGCGACGAAACTCAAGGACCTGTCGGTGCCGTCGGGCCGGACCGGTTGGGCCGGTTGGGCCGGGCCCCATCCTCGATTCGGTTGCTGGCGCCTCTTCCTGGCGGGTTTCGAGGGTGCGGCTGCCGCAACCCGACACGAATGGGCCCGACCCGAGCGCAAGTGGGGTGGCGAAGGACAGCGGCTCTGTGACATCACCGATACCACCACCGGTGACACCGGGCACGGCCGTCCGGTGACCGCAGGCTCGGGCGGAGCTTGGGCGACGGCTGTTGGGCGATGTCTTTGTGGTGGCGGCGGGGTTCGACGTCATGTTCACCATTGTGGTCAAGGGGTGTGACAAGTCTGATTTGGCCCGGAAAGACAGGCTTCTTTGGTGGTTCGGGGGTTTTGGGCGCTCCGGGGAGGAACACCTTGCATGAAACGCGTGTTCGTGTCAACAAGTTTTGTCTCGACCTTGTTCCCGGCCCGCCTCACCGCTGAGAAGCAAGCCCCAAACAGGCTCCGGCCCGCACGACAGACACCACCACACAAGAAACGCAGAAAAATCTTCCGAACCTGCGTTCGTTGTCGAAAATGCCTGCTAAGGTCGCAAACAACTGTTCGGCAGCCGCAGTACCGGCCGCCCCATATGCCCCATAGGCAGCGTGTGCAGTGGTGTCGTCGCCCCTCCGGCGGAGCCGCTACTGGCAACACCCCACAGAAGCAGTGAAAGGCAGTCCGTCATGGCTGACACCAAGGACACAACCGAATCCGGACGGCGGGTGCGACCGCTCACCGAGCGCCAGACCGCCATCCTCGAATTCATCGCCAACAAGAGCGCCGAGCAGGGTTACCCTCCGTCGGTGCGAGAGATCGGTGCCGCGGTCGGATTGGCGAGTCCATCAACGGTGCACAACCACCTCAACACCCTTGAGGCGCGGGGCTACATCAAGCGCGACCCGGCCAAGCCCAGAGCCATGGAGGTTCGCTACGACCCCAACTCCGGCGCCGCGGTGTCGCGAGGACGAGTGCGCCATGTGCCGCTGGTTGGTGACGTGGCCGCCGGTACCGACGTGTTGGCTCAACAACACATCGAAGAAACCATGCCGGTGCCCGCCGAACTGTGTGGCGACGGAGATCTCTACATGTTGCGGGTTCGTGGTGAGTCGATGATCGAAGACGGGATCTTCCCCGGCGACCACCTGGTGGTTCGGTCCCAGCCCACCGCCTACAACGGCGAGATCGTGATCGCCGGAATCCCTGGCGAAGAAGCCACGGTGAAACGCATCGACCGCGACGGTGAAAACATCATCCTGGTGCCGGCCAACAAGGACTACGACACCATGACCTTCCATGCCAGCGAAGTAAACATCTTCGGCAAGGTGGTCACGGTTATTCGCAAGCTCTGAGATACCGGCAGAGGGCCGGTCTCATGACCGGCCTTCGCCAACCAAGCCTGCCGTACCTAGGCGGTGTGGACCACATCGGTACCTCTCATCCAGTCCTCTCGCGAGCGCTTAGAAGCAGGCTCCTAAGCGCCGAGGCGGACCGCCATCTCTTTGAGGCGGTCGGTGGGCTGCACAAGTGCGATCCGAACGTGGTCGTGACCCTGATCGCCGTAGAACTCACCCGGGGAAACCACCGCGCCACCGCGCCGGGCCAG
>CALAML010000013.1 GCA_937925845.1 uncultured Acidimicrobiales bacterium
TCCGGCTGGTTCTTTGTCGACTCTGTCCGCGTCACCAGCTACGGCTCGGGGCTGATCTCCGGTGGCTTTGGCGGCTTTGGTGGCACCGGTTCGATGGGGATCCTTTTCCTGCCGATCTTCCTCGGCGTTGTCATCTTGTTCTTTGACGCCAAGAAGGCCGCCGGCTGGGTCCTGATCGCTCTTGGGATCGTGATCCTGGGGGTGGAGATCCTCAGCCAACTCCGGTTCTTCTTTAACTTGAAGCTGTCGCACTTCCTGTTGATGCTGGTCAGCTTTGCCGCCGGTCTTGGCCTGATGGCCCGCGCCCTCAAGGAAGACCCACCGGAGGATTCAGCAAAGCGCTTCGGCGCGAGCAGCGACGCCAACCTGAATTCACCAAAGAGCTGAACCTAGATCGACTCCTCAGCCGTCGACGATGGCGAGGTGGTGGTCGACCCGGTTGAGCGGGTCGGGACCGTTTTCGGTAGCCACCACAATGTCTTCGAGGCGCATCCCGAACTGGCCCTCGATGTAGATGCCGGGTTCCACCGAAAAGGCGTGGCCGACTTCAAGCGGGTTGGTGTTTCCGGCCACTACGTACGGGTCCTCGTGGGCTTCAACACCGATCCCATGACCGGTTCGGTGGACGAAGTACTCGCCGTAGCCGGCGGCTTCGAGAATGTTGCGCCCGGCGGCGTCGATGTCTTCGAGCGGGGTTCCGACCGTCGCCGCCGCCACCGATGCCGCTTGGGCTTCGAAGAGGGCGTCGTAGGCTTCTCGCACCGCCGCCGGTGGTTCGCCGATGTGGACACAGCGGGTCACGTCGGAGCAGTACCCGGTGCCGGACTCGACCCCCATCGTGCCGCCAAAATCGCAGAGCACGATCTCGCCGCTTTTGATGACCCGACTGCCGGCTTCGTGATGGGGGCTGGCCGCGTTTTCTCCGGCGGCCACGATGGCGAAGTTCACCCGGTCATGGCCCTCCGCCACGATACGGCGGCCCAGGTCGGCCGAGACTTCGGCTTCGGTACGCCCGACCAGCGCGATGTTGCCCGCCTGCAGCTCGACCGCGATCCGGTCGACGGCGGCGGAGGCGGCCCGCAGGGCTTCGATTTCGAAAGCATCTTTGCGAGCGCGGAGCGGGCCGACGATGTCGTTGGCGGCACTGAAGGTGGTGGCCGGCGATGCGTTCTGTAGCGCGAGGAGGAACCGGCTCCAGGTGAGGTCGCCGATCGCCGCCCGCGGCGCCGGGCCCATCAGGTCGGCCACGATGGCCACCGGATCTTCCGTTTCGTTCCACGGCACCACCGAGAAGGCATCGCCCCGTTCGGTGACGCGGGCCGCTTCGAGCCGGGGTATCACCAGGCTGGCATCGCCATCGGCTGGCACTACCAGCATCGTCAAGCGTTCGAGCGGCATCGCTTCGTAGCCGATCAACCAGGGAAGTTCGGCACCCACCGACAACAGCACGGTGTCGATGTCGCTGGCCACCATGGCCTGGCGAACCCGGGCCAGCCGGTCGTGGTAGGTCTGGTTGGCGTCGGGGGCCGGGTTCGGGGTCATGGCTACCGTTCTTTCGGTTTTGCCGTGAGCGCCACCGGGGTGGCTGCACTCTTGGCCGCTTGCCGGGCATGGTAGGACGATCGCGTCAGCGGGCTGGCTTCGACGTGGCCGATGCCGGCCGCTTCCCCGGCCGCCTTCCACGCGGTGAACTGTTCGGGTTCCCACCATCGTTCCACGGGGAGATGGTTGGTGGTCGGTCGGAGATACTGGCCGATGGTGACGATGTCGACGTCGATGGCGGCGAGATCGGCGAGGGTTTGTTCGACCTCGGCCGCTTCTTCGCCCATCCCCACGATGATCGACGACTTGGTGACCAGACCTGCGTCCTTGGCTCGGGCCAGCACCGCCAGGCTGCGGGCGTAGGAGGCCGACGGGCGAACCGCTCGCTGTAGTCGGGCACAGGTTTCGATGTTGTGGTTCAACACGTCGGGGGCGGCGTCGAAGATGATGTCGAGCGATTTTGCATCGCCCTTGCAGTCGGGGATCAGCACTTCGACCTGCACCTCGGGGGTGCGGGAGCGAATTGCGGCGATGGTGTCGGCGAAGCCCTGGGCACCTCCGTCGTCGAGATCGTCGCGGGCCACGGCGGTCACCACGGCAAAGCTGAGCCCCATCTGGGCCACCGCCTCGGCGACCCGCTCGCCTTCATCAGCGGTGAGCGGTTCGGGCTTGCGGGTGTCGACCAGGCAGAACCCGCAGGCCCGAGTGCAGCGTTCACCGTTGATCATGAAGGTGGCGGTGCCGTCGGACCAGCACTCGAAGATATTGGGGCACCCGGCCTCTTCGCACACCGTCACCAGGTCGAGGTCTCGCATGGTGCGCTTGAGTCGCAGGTAGTCGTCGCCGATGTCGAGTCGGGCTCGCATCCATTCGGGTTTACGCACGTCGATAGCCATGCCGTCGCCCACGCCGGCTTCGTCGAGGCGACCGCGGAGCCGAACCGGTGTGGCTGAATCGTTCTTGGCTCCCGCGCCCCGGCCGGGCACCTCTCCGGGGCCTTCGCCTCGACTGAACGGGGCCAGGTCGCTGGTCTGATGGCGCCACACCACGTCGGCCCGGTCGATGACCGCGGGTGTCTCCTCGTCGCCGACCAACCGCTGAGCCAGGTGGTCGACCAAGTGATCCACCACCTCCGCCATCGAGGCGCCGCATCCCTCGTTGCGGAGCGAGGTGACCGCCTTGTCGGTGATGCCACAGGGCACGATGTGTTCGAAGAAACTCATGTCGGGATCCACGTTGATCGCCAACCCGTGCATCGATCGCCCTCGGCTGAGGCGCACCCCGATCTGGGCGATCTTGCGAGGGTTCTCACTCTCAACGTCCAGCCAGACTCCGGGATACCCCTTGAGGCGATCGGCGCCGGGCAGCCCGACGTCGGCGAGGGTGGCGATGATCGCTTCCTCGACCCGGGTGACGTAGGCCACGGTGTCGGCCATTCCGCCGCCTCGATTGGCCGGCCCACCTTTGCCCGCGACGTTCAACACCGGATAGGCCACCAGCTGGCCGGGCCCGTGGTAGGTCACGTCGCCACCGCGGTCGGTTTTAGTGACCTGAGCTCCCACGGTTGCGGGGTCGATCAGGATGTTGGATGCGTCGGCCCGCACCCCGAGGGTGTACACGTGCGGATGTTCCAGCAGCAGCAGATGGTTGCCCTCCGAGCGGGAGAACAATGCCTTCTGAAGCGCGTAGGCATCGTCGTAGGCGACTCGGCCTAGCCAGCGAGCGGCTAGGACTGCGTCTGCGACGTTCGAGCTCAGAGCTCGGACTCCCAATCCC
>CALAML010000014.1 GCA_937925845.1 uncultured Acidimicrobiales bacterium
GGAACCGATGTGACCACCGTGTGACCACGGGGCTGTTTTGGCCGAAAACGCGAAGATCCCAGAACCGACAAATTCGTTGCCAGCACTGGGATCTCGAGTGGTACGCCCCCTGGGACTTGAACCCAGAACCTGCGGATTAAGAGTCCGATGCTCTGCCAATTGAGCTAGAGGCGCTTGTGCCTCCCACGTTACCGGCCTGGGGGCCGAGACCGTGGAAGGATTTCAGGGTGACCGAGGGGATTCGAACCCCCGACATCTGCCACCACAAGGCAGCGCTCTAACCAACTGAGCTACGGTCACCAAGAGTTCATCAGCATAGGCGCTTGCGGTACCCAAACGCACACCTATTTTGCGCCCCCAGCAGGACTCGAACCTGCAATCGTCGGCTTAGAAGGCCGCTGCCTTATCCGGTTAGGCCATGGGGGCTGAAGCGCTGGGTCGTTCCCTGGCCAAATAGGCCCAGGTGACGGTGGTCGGCGCTGCCGGGATGGGCCCAGTGTAGGCCGCACGTATGTGGGCGTCGCAGCCTTTTCTTGCGCTGGTCGGCAGCCAATGAACGAAGCGGTCCTGGGCCGAAAAGGCAGGGGCCCGCCCGTCGGAGACAGGCGGGCCATCGCGCCCGGAACCCGCTATCCGTTCCTGCAGCTTCTGCAACGTTGGTCACATCGGCGGCATCGGTGGCACGGACAGATCTGGAGCTTGTTAACCACAAGGTTGTCACTAATCCAGCCCGCTGTCGACCATCGTGTCACCCTGGGTCGGAGCTCGGCCGCCCGCATGACTGGGCCAGCAGAGGGTCAAGCCAGCGGTCGAGCCTGGCGCATTTCGTTGCTTCGTGCCGCAACAGCGGTGATCAAACCGAGGGCCGGAATGACGATGCTGATCCACAGTGCGGGCCGGTAGCTGTCGGTGACGCTTTCGGTGAGGGCAAAAAATGCCGGGCCGATGGCGCTGCCGATCACCATGGCGCTCATCTGAATACCGGAGATGGCGCCGAGGTGTCTTCGGCCAAAGAAAGCCGGCATGGCCGCGGAGGTGAGCGGCGCAAAACAGCCGGCGGTGATGCCCCAGCTGATCACCGCCACCACGGCGAAGACCGGCCGGTTGAGGTTGGACACGGTGAAGAACATCACCACTTGAGCCGCCGACATGGTGAAGGCGATAAAGAGTGGCGAGATGCGATCCACTAGCCAGCCGCCGAGCAGGGTGACCGGCACCGACACAAAGGCGATCGGCACAAAGATACGCACCATTCGCTCTTCGTCGATTCCGAGTTCGTTGCCGAAGTCGAGGATGTGGAAGGTGAGGGCGGTCGACGTCGACGACATGGCCACCACCGGAATGGTGGCGGCCCAGAACCGAAGATCCCGTAGCGCTTGGCCCCGCGTCTTGTCCTGATCGGTGCCGATCAAGGTGGTGTCGTTGGTGTCGGTATCGGCCAGACCGCCGTCGATCATCAGGCCGGAGGTCTCGGGGCTGTTCCGGTAGAGCAGCAGCACCACGGTGCCCATCACCACCAGGACGATGGCGGCCAGGATGCGCCACGCGGTTCGGAAACCGTCGAGCTCGATCAGGGCAAAGAGCAGCGCCGGCGTGAGTGAGAAGGCGAAGCTCATGGTGGCGTTCGACACCGCGGTGACGGTTCCCCGCCGCCGCTCGAACCACTGCGAAATCATGGTGCGCGAGGTGAGGGTAAGCAGACCCTGGCCGGTGAAGCGCAGGAAGCCGAAGGCCACACTCATTACCGCCAGCCCCACGGCGGTGGTCATGGGGCCGACCAGGCTGAGACCGACCAGCGTGATGGCCAGGCCGACAACTGCGGCCCCGGCAACCTGGCGGGATCCGTAGCGGTCGATGGCCCGCCCGGCTCTGGGCAGCACAAAACCGCTGGAGCCGGTGCCGATCAGGTAGGCGATCGAAAGCTGCAGCCTGGTGAGGCCGGTGGCGGCGGTGAGTTCATCGGTAAAGACCGAGACCCCAACGGTTTGGCCAGGGATCGAGGCCAGAACCCCAATGCTGCCAACAACAGCCACAACCCACCCGTAATAAATCCGCACCCGAGAAGGGTCAAAGGGCCATCGATCCGAAGAACGTGTAGCTGATGACGCGGCCGGTTCAACAGAAGAAGCAGTCCGAGTCACCCCGCGACGGTATCCGTACTCGCCTACGGAGACTCCCCGAGACTCCTAGTTGCCGTCGTCGGGGTCGGTGCCGTCGGCGTCGTTGATCTCTTCTACTTCTTCGGGAACGCAGTCGTCCACGACAAAGGCGGTGCGGTCGCCGTCGAGTTCAATCTCGGTGACTTCTTCGGTGCCGGCCTCACATACTGCGGGATCGTCGTCCTGGGTGAACCAGGAGAACCCGAGCACCAGGGGGATCACCAGGAAGCCAACGGCCAGCAGGGCGATCGAGACGAAGGCGAAGGTGATCGACTGGTCCTTGGGCGGGTTGCCGGCTCGTCCGACGGTTTGCCACAACGCCTTGAGCGGCTCCTCCGTGCTCAGGATGATGCGGCGGCGGGCTACCGCCGCTCCTCGCAGCAGCACCCACGAGGCCACCCCGAGGATGCCGATGAACAGCACGCCTACCGCGAGCTGCACCACCAGGTTGGCATCGGTGAGCGAGATCAGGCTTTGCAGAATCGATGACGTGATCGACGAGATGAAGGCGCCACCAAAGAGGAAGGCCGGGATGCCGAGCGGGTTGCGTTTGAAGCTGGGGGTGAGACGTTCGGCGTGGATGCGGGCCCGGGTCAGCATCGGTCGGGCCGGGTCGCCCACCAGGGCGTTGGCCTCGCGGCGCTGGTAGAGGCGACGCATGGCGTCGATGGCCGAGCCGAGGTAGCTGCGCACGATGAACTGGGTCACCAGCGCTACCAGGTAGGAGGCGACGGGTTTGAGCGGGCCGATGTTGGGGATCGGCACCGATCGCGAACCGTTTCGGTCGAGCACCTCAAGCGATCGCACCGCTAGGGCATGGGCTTCAGGAAAGCGGTTGGCGTGGCCCAGGGGCCGCTTCGACCCCAACTCGAGCACGATGTCGCGGTCGACGGTTGTGGATGCGCCGAGCTCGTTGAGCACATCGTCGGCACCGACGTCATCGTTCTTGCGGAGTAGCTGGAAGGTCTCGAGCCGTTCACCGAGCTGGTCGAGCAGCAGGTTCTCCGGCTCCGGTTCGGCCAGGGCCGGGCCACCGGTATCGTCGGTTGGATCCTCGGTCGCCATCGTCACCCCTCCAGCGGCTTGTCGGCGGTCGGTCAGCGAATCTAGTCGATCGGTGCTCGTCGCCCCGCATGCGCCTGATTCCCCCAACGAGGGAGCGGTGTAGCAGGATCAACCGGGCTCAGCAGAGGGTTGGGGCCCACTGGTCAATTCTTCCCAATCGCTTCAGTTGCCCTTTGTGTATGTCGTTGTCTTTCGTTCTAAGCGGCATTCGTATGAACCGCGCCGGCCAAAACCACCCCAAACCACCGCACAGAACTCGCAGAAAGGGACAAATGTCGACTCGCTCCTCGCGCACCAGAGCCGCCGGAATTGGCCTGGCTGCGTTGATGGTGACCTCGGCCTGCACCGTAGTTGGCCCGCGGGCCCTGACCAGCGAGTCCGATCTGGGTCAGCAACAAACCATGCCCGGCATCGCCGGCGCGGCGGAGGAAGTTCGACCGGAAGCCTTTGATCAGTTGCCGCTGCGAAACGCCGGCACAACGACCACGACGGTTCGCCCCACGACCACGACCGTTCCTCCCCGCACGCCGGGCCGCCCCTTCGGCAAGCTTGTGCCGCCGCAGGGTGTGTTGGTAGGCAGCCACGTAAGCGCTAGCGGCAGTTTCGTCGATTGGGATCGGCGCAACGACGTGTTGGCCTACGAGGCCAAGATCCAGCGTCCGCTCGACATCGCTCACGACTTCTACCCGCCGAACCAGGCCTGGCAGGTCAGCCGCCTCAACTGGTACATCGAGGGTGACCGGATTCCGATGATCACCTGGCGGGTCGGCACCGATGCCGATGCGTTCCTGGCCGGCGACTACGACCATCTGCTGCGGGCCCGGGCCCGACAGGCCAAGCAGATTGACGGCCTGTTCTTCTCTCGCTTCTTCCACGAGATGGATAGTGTGCTGCGCCTCGACTACGGCATCGACGGAGACGAGGGTGCGGCCAAGTTCCGCCGCATGTGGATCCGCACCCGGAACATCTTTGCCCAGGAAGGCGTGACCAACGCGGTCTGGCTGTGGACCCCGGCCACGTTCCGTCGGGCCCCTGGCGATTCGCCGGCCCGCTACTACCCGGGCGACAACTACGTCGACTGGATCGGTGTGGACCCCTATCTGTGGAACCCCTGCCGCGGCGGCGAGTACGAATCGATGGAGACCGCGATCGGCTGGGAGTTCTTTGAGTTCGCCGAGCAGCATTCTTCGAAGCCGATCATGCTGGCCGAGTGGGGCGTGGGCGATCAGCCCGGCACCGCCAACCGTGACAACTTCATCCGGTCGGTGGGCCAGCTCGTGAAGTCGAACCCCCAGATCGCCGCCTTGACCTACTTCGAGTCCGACTACAACATGCCCTGCGATTGGCGACTCGCCTCCGACGCCGACAGCCTGGCCGTCTACCGAAACCTGGTGAAGGATCCGGACCTTCGGGTCGACCTGTCCCGGGTGCCGCGCTAGCAGCACGACGCCTTCTGGTCTCCTCGGCGGCCAGCGGCGGACCCTCTAGGACTATCTCGGACTATCTAGGACTCTCGCCCATCTAGAATCGCTAGATGGCTGAAGCTGATCCGCAGACTCGAAACACCCGGGTCTCGGAGGTCAACGGTGTCTCGCTGGCTTGGGACAGCCAGGCCCCCGACAAGCCTGGCGGCTCAGTGATTTGGGCCCACGGCGGAAGTTCGAGTCGGGCCGCCGAGGACGCCTTCGCGCTGGTCGACTTCGATCGGTTGGCTGAGACGGTCGAGGTGTTGCGTTACGACGCCCGCGCCCATGGCGAGTCGGGGTTGGGCGAATCGCCACTCGGGTACTCGTGGGATCACCTGGCCATGGATCAACTGGCGCTGGCCGATGTCGCCGGGTTCGATCACTACGTTGCCGCCGGCGCGTCGTTGGGCGCAGCAACCGCGCTGTGGGCCGCGGCACTGGCACCGGAGCGGATCGACAGCCTGGTGCTGGCCACCCCACCGACCGCATGGGAGGTTCGTGATGCCGCCGGAGGCTTCTACGCCAAGGTCGCCGACCGAGTGGAGCGCGACGGGGCCGTGGCCATCGCCGAGATTGCGGCCGGGGCCAAAGATCTGACTCCGCCCGATCCGTTGGTGGGGCGCGCCGATATCGCCGCTGCTCGCGCCGAGAGTTTGGGCCGCCTCGTTCCCGAGCGGATGGCGACCTTCTATCGGGGTACGATTGGCGCCAACCTTCCTGGCCGCGAGGCGGTGGCCGAGATCACCGTGCCCACGCTGATCCTGGCCTGGACCGGTGATCCGGTGCACCCTGTCGATACCGCCGCGGAGTTGGCCGACCTCATGCCCAACGCCACCCTGCACCTGGCCCGAACCTGGGATGAGTTCGCCGCCTGGACCGACCTGGTTTCAGACTTCTTGTAGCGTGGAGCCATGTCGTGGCGCCTTGGTCCCGTGGTCTTTGTCGGCTGGTCGCTTTTTGTCTGGGGCACCCGGCTGCGAAATATCGCCTCCGACGGCGAACTCGCCGGATTCGAGCTGGTGTGGCGAACTTCTCTGGCCGTGGCGCTGTTCGGTTTTGCTCTGCTTGCTGGTGCGGCGCTGATCGCCGAGCGATTCTCGGCGCGGGTTTCTCGGACTCAGCTACGGGGGCCGATCGCGGCGCTGGCCGGGTTGACCGTGTTCACCTGGGTGTTGCGAGGCATCAGTATCGCCCTGGCCGACCATTCGGCGGCCTTTGTTGCCGTGCACCTGGTGCTGGCTGTCGTGTCGATCGGGCTGGCCGCGTGGGCCTGGAAGTCGCTAACGACGAAGTTGAAGAACGCGATGATGCAGTCAGCGCGGGATGGTGATCAGCCGGGGAAGGCGAGCGACACGATGCCGTCGTCGACTTCGAAGTTCACCCGCGCCTCGTCGTAGTCGGCGGTCACGCCAAACTCTTCGCTGTCTTGGCGGGTGATACGGAACGTCACGCCGTTGGCGTTGGCGAGCGCTTCGGCCTCAGCCACAGGGAGGCTGACGTATTCCGAGAATGGGGCGCTCGGACCCGGGTCGAGCGCTGAGCCCGGTGCCTGATCGTCAAACCCATCCAGGTCGGTGTTGATGTTGCGACCCCGGATCGGGTTGTCGAGGTTGAGGGCCAGCTCCTGGTCGACCAGCTCGCCCAACTCGCCGTTGCCGGTGTCGGTCGGATCGTCTGATTCGCAGTCGGCCCCATCGATGGCGCTTCCCACGATTCGGATCAGAACTTCGTCGACGGTGTCGCTCTCGATCGCTTCACCCTGAACGGCAAAGCACTCGGGCGCCGGGGCTCGGAAGCGCACCATCAGCAGGGTGTCATCGACGAGGTCGGTGGTGACTTCATAGACCGCAACTGGGGCCGGATCTACCAAGTCCAGGTCGTCTCGGGACTCAACCTTGATCGCGGGAACCCGCGGGTCTTCGAGCACGCCGGTCGTCGCCGCGGCCGCCAGAGGGTCGGTGGGGTTGGCCAGGTCGAAATCGTCGCTCGGTGCTGGCACCGCGGCGGTCTCGGGATCTTCGCTGGTCGTCGAGCAACCACCAAGGAACAGCGCCAGAGCCATTCCCGCCGCTGCTGCTTTGGTTGCCGAGACGGCCGGGTTCTTCATGGCCGGGTTCTTCATGACAGGTGTAACGGCAGTATTGGGCGCTGAATGAAGTGCAAAAGTTGGGGTCTTCGGGGGTCCGACCCCGAACGCCCCCAACTTTTGGTGGGTTGACGAGGTTTGGTGCTGCTGGCGTTAGTCTCGTGCCGACCGATTCAGTTCCCGCTCCCCGCAACCGACAGAGGCAACGTGACTTCTCCGCTGATTTCCGACACGTCCCAATGGCAGGCCCTCGCCGACCATGCCGCCGCCACCGCTGGCCCAGACGGTCAGCCGAGTGCGGGCCTCAGTTTGCGGGAACTCTTTGCCACCGATGCCGGCCGCGCTGACGCTTTCACCTACGCCATCGCCGACCTCACCGTCGACCTGTCGAAGCACCCGGTATCGCCCGACACCTTGAGCCTGTTGGTAGGTCTGGCGAGCGCCGCCGGGGTTGAGGCCAAACGCGACGCCATGTTCGGTGGCGAGCGCATCAACACCACCGAAGACCGAGAGGTGCTGCACACCGCTTTGCGTCTGCCGGCCGGAGCCACCCTTGAGGTCGACGGTGAAGACGTGGTTGGGCCGGTGCACGAGGTGCTCGACAAGATGTCGGGATTCGCTGATCGGGTTCGGTCAGGCGAGTGGGTTGGCCATACCGGCCAGCGCATCCGCCACGTCGTCAACATCGGCATCGGCGGTTCCGATCTTGGTCCGCTGATGGCCTACCGGTCGCTCACCCCTTATGTGCACCCCGACATCACCGCCCACTTCGTTTCGAACGTCGACCCGGCCCAACTGCTCGATACCCTCGCCGACCTCGATCCGGCCGAGACCCTTTTCATCGTGGCGTCGAAGACCTTCACCACCATCGAGACCATCTCCAACGCCAAGAGTGCGCGGGCCTGGCTGTTAGCGACGCTCGGCGATGAGGCTGCGGTTGCTCGTCACTTTGTGGCGCTGTCGACCAATGCCGAAGGGGTGGCCGCCTTTGGTATCGATACCGACAACATGTTTGAGTTCTGGGACTGGGTCGGCGGTCGCTATTCGATGGACGGCGCTATCGGCTTGAGCCTGATGGTGGCGGTCGGGCCCGACAACTTCCGGGCCATGCTCGACGGTTTCCATCAGGTCGATACCCACTTCCGCAGCCAACCGCTGGCCGAAAACGTTCCGGTGCTGATGGCGCTGATCGGCGTGTGGCATCGCAACTTCCTGAACCGTCCGACCCTGGCGGTGCTGCCGTACTGCCAGCATCTCGACCGGTTCCCGGCCTACCTTCAGCAGCTGGACATGGAGAGCAACGGCAAGCGGGTGGTGCTCGACGGCACGCCGGTGAGTTATGAGACCGGCCCGATCGTGTGGGGCGAGCCCGGCACCAACGGCCAGCACGCCTTCTACCAGCTGATCCACCAGGGCACCACGGTGGTGCCGGCCGACTTCATCGGTTTTCTCGAAGCGGCCGAAGATGTCGGTGGTCAGCACGACCTGTTGATGGCCAACATGTTTGCGCAGGCCGAGGCTCTGGCTTTCGGCAAGTCGGCGGCCGAGGTGGAGGCCGACGGCGCCACCGGAGCCCTGATCTCGCATCGCACCTTCCCCGGCGAACGGCCGAGCACCACGATCCTGGCCGACAAGCTCACGCCGAGCGTTGTTGGCCAGCTGGTGGCGCTTTATGAGCACAAGGTGTTTGTCCAGGGGGCGATCTGGGGGATCAACTCCTTCGACCAGTGGGGCGTGGAGCTCGGCAAGGTCCTGGCCAAAGCCATCGGCAACGAGCTGACTTCGCCCGAAGCGAGCGAGCTGACTCACGACTCGTCGACCAACGCCCTCATCAATCGGTATCGGGCCTATCACGGTCGCTGATCAGACGTTTGCCCATGCTGATGGCAGCGTCGGGTTCGAAACCGAGCGATCGGTAGAAGGCTTGGGCATCGGTGTTGTCGCCGCGGATCTGCAGGTTCAGCTTCGGACAGCCCACGCCGAGCAGAAGTTCTTCGGCCCTGGCCACGAGCGCTCGGCCTAACCCAACCTGGCGGTGGCTCGGGTCCACCGCGAGGTAGTTGACCCATCCCCGGTGGCCGTCATAACCCACCATCACTGCTCCCACGATGGCGCCCCAGTCGCCGGTGGTGGTGTCGGTGTCGGGAGCTTGGGTGCTCGCCGGACCGCTGGTGTCGGTGACCTCAGCCACCAGCAGCGCCAACCCGTGGTTCAGGTTTCGGTCGATATCACGGTCGGGGTCGTTCCATGGCCGCGTGAGACCCGCCGACTTCCAGAGCTCGATGACCGCGGCTCGGTCGTTGTCCTGGAAGCGACGAATGCGCACCGGTTCCCCTGAGGCTGGCTTCATAGGCTCTAGTTTGGCCGATCGGGCATGCCACCGAGACAGAGAATTCAGGGCCTTACCACCCAGCACCGGCGGTAACCGACCGCCCAGCATCGCGGGCCGTACCGCGCTCGCACTACGCTTGGGTGATGGATACCGCGGCAGCAAAGAAGAGGGTTGGGGAGCTGGTCGACGCCATGGCCGACGAGCTGGTCGATCTGTCTCATCAGATTCATGACCAGCCCGAGCTGGCCTTCGAGGAGCACTTCGCCCACC
>CALAML010000015.1 GCA_937925845.1 uncultured Acidimicrobiales bacterium
CGGAACAAGCGGGAGAAGAAGCCGCGTCGTTCCTGGGCTTGTTCCACCTCGAGTTCGGCCAGGGCTTCGGGCACCGCGGCGTTCACGATGTCTTCGGCTTCATCGAGCAGACGAGCCACCGAATCACCATCGCCAACCCCCGGTGGTTCGGGCGGGGGTTCGCTGCTCACCAAGGTGCCCGGCGACCAGGCCAGCCCGGCCTGCTTCGGCTCGAACTTCGGGCAATCGTCCGGGCAGCGCCACGGGGCTTCGGGTGCCAGGTCGAGCTGACACTTCCGAACGGTGTCTCCGGTTTTGTAGGTGCGAGCCGCAAAGTGGCGGCAACCCTCGCGCATAGGCATACCGCCATAGTGCCACTTGACCCAAAGCAACTGCTATCGCCGCGACCGGATTTTTCAACTGTGTGACCTCTGCCAAAGGTGTGGCGCTCTGCTTGGAGGATTCTGGCTACTTGGAGGACCCTGGCTCCCCCCCCGACTCCCGTCCCCTGTCCGAAGCCAAGCAGGTCGTACCGGCCTGACCTCCAGGATCGCTAGGGATCCGCTATTGGGACAAGTGACAGCACTTCGAACCCATCCTCAATCGTCACCTCGCGACGCATCAGTTCGGGTGGCACCGATTCGGGGAAGTCGATCAGAAACTGGTCGACGGCGAAACCTTCGCCGCGCTCCGAGATATCGAAACTCACCACGTCACCTCGGAGGGCGCCGATGCTGGTGGCAAGTTGACCGAGCGATCCGGGGCGATCGGGAACCCGGATCCGCAAGGACCAGCGACTCATGACGGTTCTGTTGGGTGGTGAGTTTCAGCCAAGTTGCCAGCCTACGGTTCCATTGTTTCAAGAAAGTAAAACTGGTTGGGCTCGGCTCGAAACGGTGTCTTCGCCGCGCCAAGTCCGGCCTTTCCGGTCGGTTGGTGGTCCCCATCTCCGAAGCGGCTGCGGCTCGCCCGAGCAGGTGTGGTTGGGGTGTGTAAAGGTCTGACTTCAGCACTTCCAGCACTCGCTAAGCCGGAGGACAACGATGAACGGAGCAGACGCGGTGACCAACCCCAGCATCGAAGGTCGCCGCATATTGGTGACCGGCGCTACCGGGCAGGTGGCCCGTCCCATTGCTGAGGCGTTGGCCACCCGCAACGAGGTGTGGGCGGCGGCCCGATTTCGTGACGCCACCGCCAAGGCCGAGCTTGAGGCATTGGGGATTCAGACCGCCCCGTTCGAGATGGGTCAGGCCGATCTGAGCGACTTGCCCGACGTGGACTTTGTGATCCATTGCGCTGCCGATGTCGACCCCAAGACCACCGACGACGCCATGACCGGCAATGCGGAGGGCACCGGGTTTCTAATGCAGCGTTACGCCGATGCTGAGGCCTTCTTTCATATGTCGTCGGCATCGGTCTACCGGCCTCAGGACGACCCCACCCAACCGGTTGCTGAGGATGCCGCGCTCGGTGGCGAGTCGACCTATTCGCCGCACTACGCCATGTCGAAGTTGGTATCGGAGTCGGTGGTTCGGTTCCAGGCCCGGGCCCTCAACCTGCCCACCGTGATCGCCCGCCTCGACGTGGCCTACGGCACCCGCGGCCACGGCGGCCTACCGATGGTTCTGTATGAACTGATGAAGCACGGGATGGCCTTCGTGAAGAAAGCCGATGCCGACAGTCACTGCACGGTGATTCACGAAGACGACATCGTCAGCCAGGTGGAGGGTCTGCTGGCTCACGCCTCGGTGCCGGCCACTGTCGTAAACCTGGCCGGCGACGACGTGGTCACCCTCGAACAGATCATCACCTATCTCGAAGAAATCACCGGCCTGAAGATGCCGATCGAACATGCCGAGGCACCGGCCTGGCCCACCCAGGTGATCGACAACACCAAACGCCTCAGCCTGGCCGGACCTTGCCAAATCCCGTGGCAGGAAGGCATTCGCAGCGCGCTCTCCGTCCGCCACCCCGACGCCCTGGCTTAGAAGACGCATTCCGAAATGTCGGCGCCCAGCATCAAATATGCGCGTCCACCACCGACATTTCCGACGCCCCACCGAAATGTCGGCGCCCAGCATCAAATATGCGCGTCCACCACCGACATTTCCCCCCGCCGGGCTAGCGCTTCGAGCTGACAGATCCGCGGGCTTGCCAAGTCGGCACAGGTCATCTGAGCCAGACTGGCTTCGAGTCAAGCAACGGGGGCGAGACCATCGTGACCACATCGAAGCCAACCAGTGAGGCGTTTGCTGGGGGCGATCAGCAGTATCTGAAGACCAGCCAGTACGGGTCGACGGCCAACCTTGATGCGCGGGCCAGCCTTCATCTCCGCTATGCGACTGCGGCCCAGCCGTGGCAGCCCTGGTTGGTGGAGCACATCCCGTGGCCCTCCGGCGGCCGCATTCTTGAAGTCGGTTGTGGTTCCGGCACTCTGTGGGAGCACGGCCAGCCCCAACTGGGCTCGTCGCCGTTGACGGTCTCGGACCTCTCGGTCGGCATGGTTCGGGCCAGCCGCGACGTGAGGCATCGACTTGCTCCCAACGAACCGTGCACTGGTGTTACGAGCGATGCCGCCGCGCTCCCCTACCCCGACGCCAGCTTTGCTTTGGTGATCGCCAACCACATGCTCTACCACCTGCCCGATCCGATCGCCGGCATCGCCGAGATCGCCAGAGTGCTACAGCCTGATGGCGTCTTTGTGGCCGCCACCAACGGGGCTGACCATCTGGATGAAGTGCTCTCGATCCAGCGGTCGGTGTTTGGCGGGGATGCCTACGACCCACATGAAACAGTTTCGGTATTCGGCCTGGAGAATGGCGCCAAGAAGCTGGCTGCCGGTTTTGGACAAGTCACCCTCGAGCGGTTCGACGACCGCCTCGAGGTGACTGAACCGGCCGATTTGATGGCCTACCTTCTTTCCTACCCTCCCGGCGAACACGCCGATCCGGACCAGGTTGCCGCCCTGCAGGCTGAGGTCGATAGGCGATTCGAAGCCGGGGCGGGCCGGGTCACCATCAGCAAAGATGTAGGCCTCTTCACCGCCCAGTCACCGCTTCGATAACAGCTTCGGTCGCACAAGGGAGGCGCTGGAGCGGTGCGCTCAACCAGGAACTGTCGGCTGGCCGACAGACAGAGGACCGGTTGCGCTGCAGGCTGGTGGCCAACACCACCACCCAGGAGATCCGCTATGGCTGAACGAGAAACTCCATACCAAGCCAACCAGCCAGTCGAACTCACCGGCCTGCTGGTTGTGCCCCGATTCACCAGCCCTCATCGTCACCAAACGCACCAACCGCTACCGAGACGCCTCCGCCAAATTCTGGTCGACCTGGGACTAGCCAGGAAGCAGCCGCCGGAACGCACCTACGAAGTGGTCGACGTGCCGCTGTAACCGATCGCCAGCAATCCCCATGCGAAGGGTTCCGCCGTCATCTATTCGTGCTTGGTCTGTTCGCTGCCTACCGTCTTCTAGGTCTTCTAGGCTCGTGCCTATGAGCGACAACCCAGGCAATGACGACCGGCGCCTCGCCTACCGAGTGTTGACCGGCCGGGACGACTCTGCTTTCTGCGAGCGGGTCAGTGCGATGCTGGCCCAAGGCTACGAACTTCACGGCGGCCCGAGCCTCACCTTCAACGGCGAGCATGTGGTGGTGGCCCAAGCCATCGTTCTGACAAGCTAAGGACCTCATTGCAAGCGCGAAACATGAAACGGGTGTCTGACACCCGTCACAGGTGACGCCTTCGGGCAGGTCTAACCGACGCTGCCTTCCATTTGCAGTTCGATGAGACGCGACCACTCCACTGCGTACTCCATGGGGAGCGTGCGGGTGACCGGCTCGATGAAGCCGTTCACGATCATGCCCATGGCCTGCTCTTCGGACAGACCGCGGCTCATCAGGTAGAAGAGCTGTTCGTCGGCCACCCGGGACACGGTGGCTTCGTGGCCGATGACGGCGTCGAGCGAACCAACCTCCATATAGGGGAAGGTGTCGGAGATTGAGTGATCGTCGAGGATCAGCGCATCACACTGCACGTGGCTCTTGCAGCCATAAGCGTCGTCTTCCACCCGGACCAGGCCGCGATAGGAGCTGCGACCGCCGTCCTTGGAGATCGACTTCGACACGATCTTCGAGGTGGTCTCGGGAGCGGCGTGGGTCATCTTGGCGCCCGCGTCCTGGTGCTGGCCATCGCCGGCGTAGGCCACCGACAGCACTTCACCCGAGGCCTTGGGCCCGATCATCACTACGGCCGGGTATTTCATGGTGAGGCGGGAACCGATGTTGCCGTCGATCCACTCCATGTGGCCTTCTTCTTCCACCACGGCCCGCTTGGTGACCAGGTTGAAGACGTTGTTCGACCAGTTCTGGATGGTGGTGTAGGTGACTCGAGCCGACTTCTTCACCACGATCTCGACCACTGCGGAGTGCAGGGAGTCGGAGGTGTAGGTGGGCGCCGAGCAGCCCTCGATGTAGTGCACCTTGGAGCCTTCGTCGGCAATGATCAGGGTGCGTTCGAACTGGCCCATGTTCTCGGCGTTGATCCGGAAGTAGGCCTGCAGCGGCATCTCCACTTCGACGCCCGGCGGAACATAGATGAACGAGCCGCCCGACCACACCGCGGTATTGAGGGCCGAGAACTTGTTGTCGTTCATCGGGATGATCTTGCCGAAGTACTGCTTCACCAGCTCCGGGTGCTCGCGCAGGGCGGTGTCCATGTCGCAGAAGATGACGCCCTGTTCCTCAAGATCCTCACGGTTCTTGTGGTAGACCACCTCGCTGTTGTGGACGATGATGCCTTCGGCCACAAAGTTGTGGGGGCCGTCGATCTCGATGTCGAACACCGGGGCCACGTCGGCTTCGGTGATCTCGGTGATGCGGGCCCAGCCGAGGGTGTCGGTGACGTGGGCTCGGATCTCGGCGCCCTTCACCGACCGGTCGCTCTGGCGGTAGGCGCGGTGGCCGAGGCGGTCGGCTTTGCGCGGGGTGCGCAGGGCCAGTCGTTCGACGTCGCCGCCAATTCCCATGCGGAAGCCGGTCATCAGACGATCGGCATCGTGGGGGTGGGCCGAGTTGAACTCGTGGGCTTCGGTTGGGCGCAGGCCACAGAGGCGGGCCAACTCAGCGATGTCATCGAGCAACGCGGTGTTGACCGACGTGACCGACACGTTGTTGCCGAGATCGTCGGGTGACACGTAGCCGTCGGCGTCGACGTAGCCCGCGATCAGGGCGAGGCGCTCGGCGGTGGGCAGTCCGAAGGCCCACTCGGGCACCCGCTTGGTGTGCGAGGTCCCGGTGATGCCGTTGAAGTCGAGCCAGGCCACCAGGTGCTTAGAGTTGAAGGTGACCCGCCACTTGTCGCTTCGAGCCGGAGCCAGACCGAACTGTTCATCCATGATGCGGATGACTTCAGCCTGCACCTCGGGCTCGGAGGCCGGGATGGCGATCTCCATCCGGTAGGTGGCGTGGTTGACGTCAAAGCGGTTGAACCCGTCACCGAGCCAGAGACCGACCAGCCAGGCCAGGTCGGG
>CALAML010000016.1 GCA_937925845.1 uncultured Acidimicrobiales bacterium
GGGTCCGCTACTACACCGCCACCGAACTCATCGAAGACCTCTGGAAAGCCACCGCCGACAACACCATCGGCAGAACCATCGAACGCATCTGCCGCAACGACCTCATCATCATCGACGAAATCGGCTTCGCACCCCTCGACCACACCGGCTGCCAACTCCTCTTCCGCACCATCGCCGCCGCCTACGAAAAACGATCCATCGCCATCGGATCCCACTCACCCTTCGAAGACTGGGGCCGATTCCTACCCGACCAACCAACCACCGTCAGCCTCCTCGACAGACTCTGCCACCACGCCCACATCATCCCCACCAAAGGCGAAAGCTACCGACTCACCCACCGAACAACCCGCAACAAAGGAGCCGCCTAACGCGAGGACTTTTCATGGCCACCAGCGAAGACCACCCACGGCCACCAGCGAGGACAACACATTGGCCGTTGACATCTTGCACCGCCGATGAGGTCGGACTCTCATTCAGGCCTTCAGCGGCCTGCGAAACACCTGAAGGTTCACCACCACAAGCGGAAGCTAACACGCACAACCCGAAGACTAACGAGGGTAGGAACGCCCCGGCCCGGTCACATAGAGAAGTAAAACACCTTGGCAACTTCATGTCATTCTCAACCTCGCCGTGTCGAACAGTACGGCCCCAGACTCGCCGGTCTTACCAAGGCGGAGTTCAATCTCCCAGTTCTGCGGCAATGCGTCACAGCCCGACCCTGGAGGTGGAATCGGGTCCTGACAGGCCAATGTGATTGGGTCGACTGTTACGCCTTGCCCCCAGTTGCCTCCCGGGTTGTTCTTCCAGCTTTTCTCAATCATCCACGGATCCGCCGGACCGAGCCCTGAAATCGCCCCAGATGGCTCGACATTTTTGAGCAGGTGGGTATACCGAGAGTCTGATCCGTCAGGGTATTCGTACGGACGCACCGCGGTTTGCACGATGGCCTGACCGTTAAAGCTCTCGCCCCGAACATGAAAAAACGCATCAACGGTGGCAAAGCCAACGTCGTTCGGGTCGTCAACGCTCAATACATCCGCCACCCGTACCCGAGTCCGGACGAAGCGGTTAGCCGAATCCGACTCCCACTTCATGGCCTTGGACGAGCCAAAGACTCCGGGTGATACAAACGACATCTGGCCACCGGCATGAGCGGCCCAACCGAATTCGGGATCGTCATGTTCGAACCCGCTGTTGCCATTGAGCGTGCTGCTCAAGCCACGGTAGATCAGCTGTCCAAAGTCATCAGCCTTCACCGCGAATGACTCATCCGACCCTGCGACCATTACTGGTGGTTCCGTACCCCACGCATCGTGTCGCCCTGCATGCCGCATCCAAAAGTGATGAGCCATCTCATGAGCACTCGTCTTCTGGAATCTGTCCAGATCCAGCCTGAGGTCAGCTTTCCGCTGGAGGTTGAACTCGATTGTTCCGTCGGAACAATCGGCGACCGCCCGCGGGCCGGTGCCATCAATAAACACTGGCACTCCCGGGCCACCTGGCGAGGTGTTCCCAAGGTTGGCCCAGCGAACAGCGATATCTGCAGTAACATCATTTGGCGGTCGCATATTCAAAACAACGAGGTCGGCACCAGACTCGTTGTCAAAGCTGTTCCAGCTCATAATGCCGTCTTCGACCCGGTCAACCATTGCTGGAGTCGCGATGTCCGGGTTATTCCACTGGATACCCGTCAGACTCCAGCTATGAGTGACGCTATCGCAGTTGCTCAGCTGGCGATTTTTGTCCCGAGGAAACGCTGCCGCAGGATCTACTTCCCCCCCATTGTGGGTAGCCCGACCGCGGCTAGTGACAAAGCAATTGCGGCCCGAATCTTTCCCATTTCCTCACGCTAATTAGACACAGACAAGAAGTCAATGCAGCTTGTGGACAACTGGGCTGCACTTGGCCCTAGTCGAGGGTGACGATTCCCATTCTTACTGCGCTCAGCACCGCTTGGGTGCGGTCGCGGGCTTCGAGCTTTTGGTAGATCGAGGCCAGGTGGTTCTTTACCGTCTTTTGGGAGATAAAGAGCTTGGTGGCCACCTCGGTGGTGGAACAGCCGTCGGCGATTAGCTGCAGCACCTCTTCTTCACGCTTCGAGACCGAACGCTCCGGTTCGGCAACCTCCGGCTCGTCGGCGGCTCGGCGCACCTCATCGAGCATCGACGCAGCCAGTGAGGGGCTCAGCGGGGTGTTGCCGTCGGCGGCCATACGCACCGCATCGGCGATTTCGGCGATGGCGGAATCCTTGACCAGATACCCCGAGGCGCCGGCCCGAATGGCGTCGACCACCACTTCCTGGTCGGCGTGCATGGTGAGCATCACCACCTTCACGTCGGGGTTGGCGGCCCGAATCTGACGGGTGGCCTCCACTCCCCCAATGCCGGGCATGGTGACATCCATCAACATCACGTCGGGCTGATGCTCGGCAGCCATGGCGATGGCGGTCTCGCCGTCGGGGGCTTCGCCGAGAACGTCGAAGCCCTCATCAAGCATCGAACGGCGCAAGCCCTCACGAAGCATCTTGTGATCGTCAGCGATTATCAGTCGTAGGCTCATGCCACACCCCCGGGCGTGGTTTCCGATTCGGCGAGAAGTTCTTCGGTGATTTTGCTCGGGTCATCGTCGATGTCATCGAGATCACCACTTACCGGGTTCCTGTCGGCGGCAACCAGGGCATCTTTGAGCAAACGCTGCGGGTCGAGGCCAGCCGCTTCGGCGAATCCCAGTCGACACCTCACCGTGGTGCCTTCACCGGGAGCGCTGTCAAAGTCCAAAACCGCGCCCACACTGGCGGCCCGCTCCCGCATCCCGAGAATGCCGTAGGAGTCCATTCGACCCGAGCTGTTGGCAAATCCCTTGCCGTCGTCGGTCACCTGGACCGTGGCGGTGGTGCCATCACAGGTCCAGGTGATCACCACGTTCTCGGCTTCCGCGTGGCGCTCCACGTTGGTGAGCGACTCCTGGGCGATACGCCACATCTCACGCTCCTGGAGCAACGGCAGCCGGGCATCGGCCTCAAACTGCAACTCGATGTTGAGGTCGCTGCGATCCGCGACCCGGGCGGCAAAGCCCCGCATCACGGTGATGAAATCGTTCTGGTCACTCACGTCGGTGCGAAGGTCATAGAGCGTTTCACGAACCTCACCGATCACCGTGCGCACCTCGTTGCGCAGCTCGTCGAGCTCCTGGCCCACGCTCTCCCCCTTCGACTCCCGCTTGGTGATGCGATCAAGTTCAAAGGCCACAAACGCCAGCGACTGGCCGATCCGGTCGTGCAGGTCGCGAGCGATACGGGTGCGCTCCTCGTCGGCGCCGACGGTTCGCAGCCGGCGGAACCACCGGCCGTTGTCGATAGCCAACGCCATCGGCTCAACAAAGCCCGACAGCATCTTGACGTCCCGCGCGCTGTAAGCACCGGGCTCGGTGGCTTCCAGCGCCAACAGACCAATGATGGCACCGCGGGCTCGCAGCACGCTGTAGAGACCGCTGCCGCTCGACGAATCGAGTCCACGCCCAGCCAGCTCGGACACTTCCACGATCCGACTCTCGGCGATGGCCCGCCGCAACGGGTTGATGAGATCGGTTGGTCCGAAGCGGGTATCGAGGGCCAAGCCGTCCTGGCGAATGACCTCCCACGACGCATCGGCCTCTTCGAAGATGTAGATCGCCAAGCGGTCGACCGGCAACAGCGAACGAAGCCGGGTCACGGTCGAGTCGAGCACCTCGGAAAGGTCCAACGAGGCCGGCAGCGTCTGAGCCACCCGATGCAACGAAAAAAGCAGGGCATTGGCGTCGCTCAACCGACCGAGCCGATCGAGAGCAATCGAGTGCTGACGATTGGCCTCACCGGTGACGGCACGGGCATAACCGGTGACCAGCGCCACCAGCACCAGCTGCACCATCCACTGGCCAGCCACGGCAAAGGGATGGCCATCGGAGCTGAGATAGTCGAACCAGATCACCACCCCGGATGCGGCCAGCGAACCCCCGATCCCCCACCGCAGGCCGGACCGGAAGCCCAGCACCACCAGGGTCGAAATCAACACCAGGATCAACGGTGAACTCCACCGACCGGTGGCGCCAACGGCAACAGCGAGGAACATCACCTCCACCAACGGCAAGGCAACCCAGCGAGGGGTTGCCTCCAACGGGGTAGGGGCCAACGTCCGGGCGATCGTGTAGAAGAGCACCGCGGCGCACCACATCGCCAAGCTGCTGTTGTCGCTGGTGGCGATATCGAGACCGGCCAAGGCCAACGAAATGGCGAGGCAGCCCCAGCGGATAGCCAGGATCACCCGGCCGAACGTGCTCTCGCTGCCGGTCGGAAGGGTGGTTGGCTGACGGTGGGCAGAGTCGCTGGTGTTAAAGGCTCCGGCGAGTCGGGAGAGCGGCGAATCACGACGGATGGAAAAGGTACGGTCCTCACCCGGCTCCCAACCAGACAGGGCGGCGGCGCTGTCCCGCTTGGAAACAACGGCACCGCCGGCTCTAGCACTGCCGGCTTTGGATGAGGCCCCATCGTCGGAGGAGCGGCGCAGCAGGCTCATCGGTCGCCGCCTGGCGCGGTGGTTCGGTCGCGCTGCCCGCTACAGAGCGGGTCGGCAGTGCGCGTCCTGCTAAGTTCTCGGCCGTGATACGCGTAGGACTTACCGGAGGCATCGGCTCGGGAAAATCGACGGTCGGCAAAATGCTGGTCGACCGTGGCGCGGTGCTGATCGACGCCGACCAGATCGTGCGGGAGCTGCAGGAACCCGGCCAACCCGTCTTCGAGGCCATGGTCGACCATTTCGGTGACGGCATCGTCGGCGACGACGGCACGCTGAACCGGCCGGCCGTGGCCGAGATCGTCTTCAACGACTCCGAGCAGCTCGAAACGCTCAACGGCATCGTCCATCCGGCGGTAACCGAAAAGGTGATCGAACGGCTGGCCGCCGTTGCCGAAACCGGCGAGATCGTAGTTCAGGACATACCCCTGCTCGTAGAGTCCGGCCGCACCGGATTTTCGGGCGTCATCGTTGTTGATGTTCCACCCGAAGTGGCGATCGAGCGCCTCGTGACCCACCGAGGTTTCGACGAAGACGACGCCCGAGCGCGCATCGCCAACCAGGCCAGTCGGGAAGAACGACGGGCCATCGCCGATCAGGTCATCGACAACAGTGGTGACCTTGCACATCTCGAAGCTCAGATCGGACCGGTTTGGGACTGGATGCAAACCCTCGAAGCTGCCGACCCGGACGTGAAACGCACGGAATCGACAGCTTCGGAGTCTGATCAGTAACTCGTCGGCGAGGCGCTTAGGCCAGCTCGTTCATGATGTTGATCACGGCGGGCACCAGCACCACCACGAACAACGCCGGGAAGATGCAGAACACGATCGGCAGCAGCATCTTTACCGGTGCCTTCATCGCTCGCTCCTGGGCTTCCTGACGCCGCTTGATGCGGGCCTCTTCGGCCTGGGCTCGCAGCACTCGACCAATCGACACGCCAAAGGTGTCGGCCTGGATGATGGCGAGAAGGAAGGACCGAACGTTGGGAAGGTCGATACGGGCCTCCATGGCTCGGATCGCATCGGCCCGGCTCATACCGGCTCGGGTCTCACCCAGCATCCGACGGAACTCATCGGTGAGTGGGCCCGGCACGTTGGCGATAACCCGGTCGACAGCCTGGTCGAAACCAAGACCGGCCTCAACGCTGATGGTGAGAAGGTCGAGCACGCTCGGCAGCTCACGGGTGATGCGCAGCTCACGAGCTTCAACCGCTCGACTCAACCGCACGTCGGGCCACAGGAACACAACCGCACCAACCAAGCTGGCCAGAGCAAAGGCCATGAAGCCCTTAAACGGAGCCAGGAAGAACACGGCCAGGAACAGAACGGGAGCGGCGATCGCAGTGACCACCCGGACCACCAGGAAGCGGTCCACGGCGTTAGGTGAACGGTCGCCACTTCGTACGATCTTGTGCTTGGCCCGCTCGACGTAACCGGCCGGTGTCAGCTTCTGACCGATCGACGCCAAACCACCGGTCGAGGGCATGAGGCGGCTCAGCACCGACGACGACAGCTCCTTCTCGCGGTGATCGATGACACCGGTGGGGACGCCGTAGTCGTCGAGCAGCTCCAGGCCTTCTCGAGCAACGGCCCGCTCGCCGAGCCCACCCAGCAGGGTGAACATGGCCACACCGATAGCTAGGGCAATGACAGCAACGATTAGGATAACCATGTCAAACCTCGATCTTGATGATCTTGTTCATCCACAGGAACCCGACCACGATGCCGACGACGCCGGCAGCTATGGCAATCCAGCCACGGGTATCCGTGAACAGAATGCCGATGTACTCGGGGTTGATCACCCACATCACCACACCCAGGATCGGTGGCATCGAGCCCAGCATGTAGGCACTGATGCGACCCTCGGCGGTGAGTGAGAGAATGTCGCGGCGGAGGCGCTCACGAGCGATCATGGTCTCTGCGACCGTGATCAACAGCTCGGCCAAGTTACCGCCGACCTCACGCTGGATCTGGATGGCCATAACCGACCAGCTCCAGTCGTCCACATCGACCCGGTCCGCCGAAGCCTGCAGGGCATCGTCCATCGGACGACCAAGACGGGTTTCGGTGATCAAGCGGTCGAGCTCATCGGCCACCGGGCCCTCATCGAGTTCGGTGGCAACGGCCTCCAGACCCTGCATGAACGAGTAACCGGCACGAAGCGTGGAGGCCATCAGGTTCAGCATGTCGGGAAGCTCACGGGCGAACCGCTTGTGGTATCGCGTCGCCTTACGCTTCACGATCGCCGGCGGAACCAACATGCCGAGGACCAAAGCGATGATAAAGATGATCAGGTTCTGGGTGAGGAAACCGACGCCGACGGCGAACAGGCCACCACCAACAACCCAGAGCATGATGAACTCACCAGCACGGAGCGGCACCTGGCCAGCTCGCAGTGCGGCACTGATCCGGTTGAGTACGCCACGCTTCTCGGCGAACTTCTCGGTGCTTTCCATCGCCGCTTTCAGTACGGCGCTGGTGCTGCGGCGTTCCTCTTCAGGAATTGGTTCGCCGGTATCGAAGTAGGTATCGAGCACATCGTCGAGACCGGACTTCTTGCCGAACACCATGCTCAGCATGGTGAACAGGCCGATACCAACCGCGGCGGTGATAACGAGGATTCCCAGTACAACGATGGGACTCATGCTTCGCCTCCACGGTCAAAGAGGCCGCCACCTGGATCGAACATGGCCGGGTTGAGCCGGATGCCGTGGTCAGCAAGCTTCTCGGAGAACTTGGGCCGGATACCGGTGGGCCGAAGCTCACCGATGATCTTGCCCTCGGGGTTCATACCTTCGGACTTAAACATGAACACGTCCTGGAGGGTGACGATGTCGCCCTCCATGCCCTGGACCTCGGTGATGTGGGTGACTCGGCGGGTGCCATCACGCATACGGGTGATGTGCACCACGGCGTCGATACCCGAAGCCATCTGTTCACGGATCACCTGAACCGGCAGATCGAAGCCGGACATCATGGTCATGGTCTCGATACGACGAAGGGTGTCTCGAGGTGAGTTCGAGTGCACCGTAGTGATCGAGCCATCGTGACCGGTGTTCATGGCCTGGAGCATGTCGAGGGCCTCACCGGCACGACACTCACCAACAACGATGCGGTCAGGACGCATACGCAAGGTGTTTCGAACCAGGTCTCGAATGGCGATCTCGCCGTTGCCTTCGATGTTGGCCGGGCGAGTCTCAAGCGAGAGCACGTGATCCTGGTGAAGCTGGAGCTCCTTCGAGTCCTCCACCGTGATGATGCGCTCGTCGCTCGGGATGAAACTCGAGAGCACGTTGAGCATCGTCGTCTTACCAGTACCGGTACCACCGGAGACAACGATGTTCAGTCGACCAACCACACAAGCCTGCAGGAAGCGGGCCGAGGCGGTTGAGAGCGAACCGAACCCGATCAGGTCCTGGACCGTCAGCGGATCTTCGGAGAACTTACGGATGGTGAGGAACGGTCCGCCGATCGCCAGTGGGTGAATGATGGCGTTCACACGGGAACCATCGGGGAGGCGGGCATCCACCATCGGCGACGACTCATCAACACGGCGGCCGATACGGGCCACAATCTTGTCGATGATGCGCTTGAGGTGGCCGGCATCGAGGAACTGGGCCCGGTCGGTCACCAGCTTGCCGTCGCGCTCCACATAGACGCTCTTGGGACCATTCACCATGATTTCAGTGATGGACTCATCTCGCAGGAGCCGGTCGATCGGACCGTAACCGACGATGTCGTCAGCCATGTCCTCGACCAGGCGGGCCCGGTCAGCAGCCGAAAGCGGAACCGCTTCGTTGCCCAGAGCGTTCTGGATCTCGACGTGGACCCGTCGCCACAGGTCCTCCTCCGAGACGTTTTCGTCGTTGAGTACCTGACCCAGCTCGGTGATCAGCGAGTCGTGGATCCGACGCCGGAGGGCATCAAGCTCCCCGCTCGGTGCACCAACGGCTTCGCCGCCCTCACTGGTCTTTGCTTGGCTCAGTCGCCTAGATAGAGACATGATCGAACTTCACCCAAACCTTCTTGTGGTTTGCGAGCGAGCGGCCGTTAGGCCGACTTCGCCTGCTGACTCTCGCCGATAATTTGTGCTGCGAGCCCTTCGATGGCCCGGGTGACCCCGGATCGAGGAGCGCTTTGGACTACTGGAGTGCCCCGGTTAACCGCCACTGGGACAACAATGTCGCTGGGGATCAGGCACTCGGCCTGCAATTTCAGCGTGCGTTCGACTTCACCGATGTCGAGCTTCACCTTGGAGTCGGAGCGATTGAGCACCAGCCGCACCTTTTCCAGGGGAGTGTTCAACAACCGGAGCGTCTGCAAACCGATCTTGACGTTTTTGATGTTCGGGATGTCCATGCCGGCGACAAGAAGAACGTCGTCCGACATTTCGATGCAACCAAGCACCACGTCGTTGAAGTAAGCGGGAGTATCGACCACGACAAAGTCGGCGACCGAGCGAGCGAGCTCGACGATCTTGATCATCTCCGGGCCGCTGATCTGATCCGCAAAGGCGGGCTCCAGAGGAGCAGCAAGCACTTCGACGCCCGAGCTCGGATGCTCGATGAGCATCGACTCGAACATGGCGCCATCGAGACGGTCAATGTTGGCCACCGCATCCACCACGGTGTGGCGGGGCGACAACTTCATCATCACGGCCACGTCACCGAACTGAAGGTCGGCGTCGATCACAACAACCCGCTGACCCGATTCCTGGGCCAGGGCGATGGCGATGTTGGTAGCGACGACGGACTTGCCGGAGCCACCCTTGGTCGAGAAGACGGTCATTACCCGGCCTCGGCGCAGTAGCGGACCGCTACTGCTGGAGGAGCCAGGTGCCGGAGCGTCGTCGATCGATGCTTCGACCAAAGCGATGGCTTCATCGAGCTGTCCCGGTTCCAGGGGAAGGGCCAGAACATCTCGAACACCAGCGCGAAGGGCCTGACGAAGGAGCGCGGTTGAGAGCTCCTGGGCCATGAGCAGAGTGCGTACGTTCGGGTTCGCAGCGACCAGACGTTCCGCGATCGCCAGGTGCCGGGGTTCGGTGCACGAGGGGCCGAGGATTGCGATGGTGGCTTGCGAGCTGAGCGAGTTGACCAAGGCATCGACATCAGGGAGTGTCGTTGTTGGCCCGCCGCAGGCGTCCACAAGAATGGCTGCCATTGTGGGGTCAGACTCCACGACCACGATTGAGGCTTTGCCCCCACCGATGGGAGCCCCACTATCGGGGCCGGATGACTCCGAACCTCCGAACGATCGATCGAAGAAGTCCGGGCTATCAAATGGTTGAGAGAACGGATCGTCGGACAACTGGAATCAGCCTTCCTCGTCGGTAGCTTCGGCGTCTTCGTTGATCGACTCGGATACATCTTCGGGAGTCTCGTCGACCCGGTTCAGCGGCTCGACAACATCCTCGGCCCCTTCGGCGCCTTCCTCAGCACCCTCGTCGTCGGGGGTCTCTTCGGCCTCGGGAGCTTCATCGTCTTCGGTCTCCGGAGTGCTGGACGCTCCAGGGGTCTCGCTGGAGTCGTCATCGCTCGTCGGAATCAGCGAAGAGATGTCGCCTCGAAGGTACGGCACCAGTTCCTCAGGGAAGTTGGCCAGGTCGTCGTTGGTAAGCGGCTCTTCCGGCACGTACTCCGGCGAGACCAGAGTGAGGTGGAAGGTGCGGTCCGGATCATCGGAGTCGAGGGCGGTCACGATGTACTGCGCCGCCTGCTGCGAAACCTCGAGGGTGACCGAGCTGAAGTCCTTCTCGACTTCGCCGCCGGCCTGCTCCACGCTGAGTTCCTGCTCGGGGGCGCCGGTGTCGAGACCAACCGAAGCAACCCGGGCCTTCTGGAAGAGTGGCTGACCAAAGGCGCCGAGGAAGAACTCATCGCTGTTGGCGAGCTGCACCGGATTGCCGGCCGCGTCGAGGGCGGCGGCGTCGAACTCAACGCTCTTGAGGTACAGGTTCACGTAGTCGCCCGGCTCGAGCAGGAAGCCCACGCCCTTCACTTCGTCACTCGGGATCGAGATCAGAACGTTCTGCGGGTCGACCAGCTGTTTGGTTGCCGTCTCGGCGCTGGCCTTGGAGGCGGGCGCAACGAACTGCGAGGAGGTGATGAACTGGCCGGCCGACACCGGCGCCCGAGCCACCTGCTCGCCGATGCGGTCCAGCTGCTCCGGCGTGCGAATGGCATCGTCCGGGATGATGTCGGACCCAACTTCGATCTCGCGCAGCGTGCCTCTGGCCGCTGAAACGGTGGTGTCTTCGGCGATGGCAACGTCGGCCACAAACACCGTTGCGGTTTCGCCACCGCCACCGGAGCTACCGCCACCGGAATTATTGACGTAGGTGAGCAATCCCACCCCGGCAAGGAGCGCCACACCAATGGACGCCACCAGTATGACAACACGTCGTGAACTCATCGGAAACCCCTGTGTTGGAGAGCCTTCGCTCCGCCTGTTTGGTTAGACCTGACGTTCAGGTCACTTCTGAAGATTCGTGAGACCGAGACCAAGCGGCCCAAACCTCACGGACTCCTAACGGCACGAGGCGGGGTTCGATGAAGGATTTTTGCCAGGAAAATTTCACTCCCGGTGGTGTTCCCGTGGAGTCGATGGAGCAACTCCCCTGATTTACCGGCGAGTTCAGTGACTTGGCGTGAGATGTGGATGCCTTGACCACTTCTCAAAAACGATGATGACCCTGGGCCGAAGCCCAGGGTCATCGCATTGGCAGTTTGTGTTGTTCGTTACACCGGAACTCGAGCTGCTCAGAACCGGTTGGTCCGAAGGGTCGGCGAGGCGGTGATTAGCGAGGCTAGCCCTCCGCTGGAGGGGCACCCTCAGGGGTCGGGGCGGCAGCGACTTCCGGTGCCGGCTCGGGCGCAGCTTCGGGAGCTGGAGCGGGAGCCGCGGCAGCCTCTGGAGCAGCCTCGACCGGAGCTTCAGCGGCTTCCGGTGCCGATTCGGGCGCAGCTTCGGCGGCGGGCGCCTCGGGAGCGGCACCTTCGGCCGGAGCCTCGGCGCCCGGAGCGGCCTCGGCTCCCTCGGCGGGAGCACCACCCTCGGCACCCTCATTTTCGTAGAACTCTTCCCAAGCGGCCCGCGCTTCGGTGGCGTCGTAATCGGCGGTGCCGATGTAGTTGCCTTCCTCGTCGTAGGCGTGCTCGCCGAAGTGTTCCTGGTATTCGGCAGCGACGACGCCACCCTCTGCGGCCTGCTTGATCGACAGGCTGATCCGGCGCCGCTGGAGGTCGAGATCGATGATCTTGACCCAGAGCTCTTCGCCGGGGGTTACGACCTGTTCGGGCAGATCGACGTGGTGGGCCGACATCTCGGAGATGTGGACCAGGCCTTCGATGCCGTCGCCGACCTGAACAAATCCGCCGAATGGCACCAGCTTGGTGACCCGGCCGTAGACCAGCTCGCCGACGCGGTGGCTGTTGGCGAATTCCTGCCACGGATCCTGCTGGGTGGCCTTGAGCGAGAGGCTGATGCGCTCCCGGTCGAGGTCGACCTCGAGCACTTCGACTTCGATTTCGTCGCCGACGGTGACAACCGAGGACGGGTGGTCGACGTGCTTCCACGACAGTTCCGAAACGTGGACAAGTCCGTCCATGCCGCCGAGATCAACGAAGGCACCGAAGTTGACGACCGACGACACCACACCGGAGCGGCGTTCGCCCGGCTTGAGGTTCTCGAGGAACTCTTCACGCTGTTCGCGCTGGGTCTCTTCGAGCCAAGCCCGGCGGGACAGAACCACGTTGTTGCGGTTCTTGTCGAGCTCGATGATCTTGGCTTCGAGCTGCTGACCAACGAAGGGCTGCAGATCGCGAACCCGACGCAGATCCACCAGCGATGCCGGCAGGAATCCACGCAGGCCGATGTCCATGATCAGGCCGCCCTTGACGACCTCGATCACCAGACCCTTGACGACGCCTTCTTCTTCCTTGACCTTTTCGATGCTGCCCCAGGCCCGCTCGTACTGAGCGCGCTTCTTGGACAGGACCAGGCGGCCCTCTTTGTCTTCTTTGGTGATGACAAGCGCTTCGACCTCGTCACCCATCGAGACGACCTCAGATGGGTCGACGTCGTTGCGGATCGAGAGTTCCTTCGAGGGGATGACGCCTTCGGACTTGTAGCCGATGTCGAGTAGTACTTCGTCACGGTCGACCCGGACAACGCGCCCGAGCACAATCTGACCATCGTCGACTTCGACCATGGTTTGTTCGTACGCCTCATCGAGGCTCATACCCCCAAGATCATCTGAGGTGATCTCGAGCGGGATGTAGTTGCCTTCGTCATCGAAGGAGCCGAACATCGACTCTTCCATGGCGGGCTCCGGCGCGGCCGGCTCGGCAGGTGCAGCGGATGGCTCTGGCTGCGCAGATGGGTTCAAAGTTGTGTCGGACAACGAAATACACTCACGGAATCGAAAATACGGACATGGCTCACTCCGTTCAGAGAACACATGTCGCCGCGAAGGATACCAGCAGATGACCGGTACCGGCAGTCCGATTCGGATCCGAAATGATCCCGATTGGATCCCGAAATGTCGGAAATCGGCAACAAATTTTGTCGCAAATTTCCGACATTTCGGCGTGGGACCGGTGTGGGGCAGATCTGGTGATGGCCGATCGTCGGGCCGGGCCACCCACGATGCCGCATCGGGGGACAGATCTGACACAATCCGGGGTGTGGAGCTAACTACCCCGAAGCGCAGTTTGTTTATGACGCGGTCGGCGGTAACGGGCCCTCGCCGAGGTCCACCCGTGGCCACTGCGCAGCCGTTTCGGCGGTTGTCGTCGGGCCATCCGTGCGGTCCGGGTACAGGCGGTCCGACCACAGACAATGGAGGCCGATCGGGCGAGGTCGCCCAACGGTCGGACGTCCCCGGGCGCCGGGCGGTGTCCCGATTCTCGCTGACAACCGCTCTTCGCCGAGTCGGTGCGGGGTTAGCACTCGTTCTCCTGCTATCGGCCTGCGGCGACAGCTCGGACAACTCGACCGCTGACGCAGCTTCGCTAGAAAGCGACAACGCTGCCGGAGCGGCCGACAGCGATGGCGATGGCGATGGCGCATCGTCGGCAGGCACCGCCGGGCTGGCGGCCTCGGATCACTCCGACGGATCCTTCGGCGCCGACGAACCGGACGAACCCGAGGGCGATGAACCCGAGGCGTCAGCATCGACATCAACATCGACCACAGCGGAGGCAACAACCACGGTTCCCACCACTGCCCCGGCGGAAGCTACCCCAGTGTGTGGCCCGATCGTTACCGAAGACTTTGATCCCACGTCGAGCCAACATGTCCTGCCCGGCGCAGTTGAACCCATCTACTTCACCGACCCACCCACCAGCGGCCCCCACACCGCCGGTCCCGCCTTCACCGGAGTGCTCGACACCACGCTCGACCGACCAGTGCAGATCGGCGTGATGGAGGCGGGAGGGGTCATCATCCACCACAACGGTCTCACCGATGAAGAGGCCGCTTTGCTCGTACCGCTGACCGAGACCGAATCGGTGTCGCTCATGAGCAACGACGTGCTTGAGCCCGGCCAGGTGGTAGCCACGGCCTGGCTTCACAAAATCACCTGCGACGGCGCCGACCCCGAAGCCATCAGCGAATTTGTCGCCGCCCGCCTCAACGCCTTCGACGAAGGCCACTAGAGCCGGCCCGAACCCAGCCGAAATGTCGGCGCCCAGCGTTGATAATCCATGTCCAGCGCCGACATTTCAGAATTGGCCGGGGCTGCTGAGGGGTCGAGCGGGCATCGATGTGCGGGGCCTCTGGCGTCGGGACCGCCAACGAGATAGCGTTGGCGTGGGTTCGGGCGTGACCTCTCCAAAGAGTCGGTTTGCAGGATGTACAGCCGGCCACGCAGGATACGAGTCGTTCCTTCTTGTCCGCCCGAACCCACCTCAATGTGTCACCGGTATTCGCCGGCACTCTGAGTTGCCAGCGCTGGTTACTGGCTGGGGCTTGAGGCCTTAGCGGCGGCGGAGCAGCATCCAGAGCAGGCCGAGGCAGACGATGCCAACGCCGAACTCGATCCACGGGACCTGATTGGCGGCCGGAACCGAACACGACAGGCCACCGGCGCGTGAGCACGAGTCCACCGCCAGCTGCTGCAAGCCGCCGACAATCGTGGCCACCCCGATAAAGGCGATGACGCCAGTCAACACCATCAGACCAACGGTGCCGGCCTTGTACCCAGCGCCCTTTTTCTTGGTCCTCTTGACCTGGGTACTCTCGGGGGCGGCCGTTTCCGGGGTGGCGGCATCCGCGGTGGCCGATGCGGCGGCAGCCGACGATGCCGTGGATGCCGTCGAGGCGGTAACGGGCTGCTCAGAGGCCGAATCAGTCATCCCCGCCATGGTGCCACGCCAAGCGCAGCCAAGACACTCAACCCACCCGACCTCCAAGGTGAATGCCATTCACCTCGAAGGTGATCGCGCGCAATCGACGACACTCTCCACAGAGGAGTCCACCAGCCACAGAATTAGTCGCTCTCCTTCAAGGTGAATATGGTTCACC
>CALAML010000017.1 GCA_937925845.1 uncultured Acidimicrobiales bacterium
TGGCCGCTGCACCGGGTCGAGGTGCTCGAATGGCACGACGAACTCGTCGAAGCCGCCGGCCTGTCAGCCCCGACCGGCGAACCGGTGGCCCACTACGCCCCGATCGTCAACGTGCGCTGCGGCTGGCCGCAGCGAGCACAGCGCTAAGCAGCCCTTCCGTTCAGGGCAACCAAAAGGTTGGTTGGTACCGTGCTGCTAACTTCTGGCCATGGCTGACGGTTCGGGCTTTGATCCCGGGAAATCCGAAATCGCTGATGCTGACCTGGCGCCGCAGGGCCACCGGGCCATCGAATGGGCCCGCGAACACTCACCGGTGGTCGACGGCTTCCTTCGGCAGCGCCTCACCGATGGCGCCCTCGAGGGCCGCACCATAGCGGTGGTGGTGCACCTCGAAGCCAAAACCGCGCTGCTCGCCACCGTTCTGGCCGACGCCGGAGCCAACGTAGTGGCCGCCGGCTCCAACCCTCACTCCACCCGAGACGACATCGCCGCCGCGCTCGTGGACCGCGGTATCGAGGTGCACTCCACCCGGGAAAGCGGCTACCCGGCCTGGGAGAAACACCTGCTGGCGGTGGCCGACGCCGAGCCGGAGCTGATCATCGACGACGGGGCTGAACTCACCCTGCGCATGGCCAAATACCGCCCCGACGCCTACGCCGCCCTCGCGGGCGTGACCGAACAAACCACCACCGGAGTGCTGCGCCTCCAACGGCTCGCCGACTCAGGCAACCTGCCGTTTGCCGCCATGGCCGCCAACAACGCGGCCTGCAAACACCTTTTCGACAACCGCTACGGCACCGGGCAATCCACCCTGCAGGCCATGCTCGACCTCACCAACATGTTGATGGCCGGCAAGGTGGTGGTGATCATTGGTTACGGCTGGGTGGGCCGGGGTATCGCCACCTACGTCCGGGCCCTCGGCGGTCGGCCAATGGTTGTTGAGGTCGACCCGGTCAAGGGCCTCGAAGCCCAGATGGATGGCCACGTGGTGGCCCCGATCGGTGACGCCCTCCCCCACGCCGACTTTGTGATCACCGCCACCGGTGGCATGCGAGCCGTGACCACGCGCCACTTCGGCCTACTCAAGGACGGGGTGATCCTGGCCAACGCCGGCCACCACGACCTTGAGGTTGACGTCGCCGCCCTCGGCGCCGCGGCCGACGACGTGACCGAAGTGCGGGCCGGCATCGACCGTTACCACCTGCCCTCCACCGCCAGCGGGACAGGGACCGACCGCAAACGGGTCGACGTGTTGGCCAACGGGGCGCTGGTGAACATCGCCGGCGGCCTCGGCCACCCAATCGAAATCATGGACCTCTCGTTCGCAGTGCAGGGGGTGGGCTGCCACGAGCTGGCCCGGGGCGGCTATGAAACCGGCATCCACGTGATCAGCCCCGAACTCGACGCCGAAATCGCCGCGGCCAAGCTGGCCGATGGAGGGGTAACCCTCGACCAACTCGACGACGACCAACACGACGAAATCAGCGAGTTCATCGACGAAACCCCCTGAATCCCGGCCCCGGCACGCCAAACCGATACCTCGGTTTCAGGCCGGGGATGGCATCATCAAAAGCGTGGCGAGCACCCCGACCAAAGATTCGAACGCCCGAATCACCTCGATCGACCTCACCGATGGCGCGGGCCAGCGGATTCTCGCGGACCACCCGCCCGAGGCGCCCAGCCCCGCTCCCACCACGCGCAGCTGGCAGCTGCTCGGTGCTCCGCTTGTTGTGGGCCTGTTCCTGATCGGAGCCTGGTATTTCGTTTCTTATGTGGTGCTGAGGCGAGATCGACAGTTTCTGCTCCAACCGCCGCACCGGGTCATCGAAGAAGCCTTCCTGGACTGGGCCGTGCTCTCCGAAATGCTCTCGGCTCTGGCCTCGACCACCCTGGTGGCGGCGATCGGGCTGGCGATATCGATCGTGGTCGGCATCGGCCTGGCCATCATCATGAGCCAGTCGCGCTGGTTGGAGCGCGGCATGTGGCCGTATCTGGTCACCCTTCAGGCGGTGCCGATTCTGGCCTTGGTGCCGCTGATCAGCTTCTGGTTCGATACCGGACAGCGGGCCCGGATCGTGGTGTGTGTGCTGATCTCGTTCTTCCCGATCGTGGTCAACAGCCTGTTCGGGCTTCGATCCGCCCCGGCCGGCGCCCACGACCTCTTCACCCTGGCCCAGGCGTCACAGCTCACCCGCCTGCGCAAACTCTCCCTGCCCGCGGCGCTGCCGGCCATCTTCGCCGGCCTCCGGATCGCCGCCGGCCTGTCGGTTACCGGCGCCATCGTTGGCGACTTCTTCTTCGGTCAGGGCAACGTCGGCATCGGCCAGCTGATCCGCCGCTACTTCCGGCGGGTTCAAGGAGAAGAGTTGATCGCCGCGGTACTGCTTTCCTCTGCCCTCGGCATCGTCACCTTTGCGTTGTTCTCCTGGCTGGAGTCGATCGCCACCCGCCATCACCAGACCTGACGCCGAGATCAGAGGAAACGGTCTCCTTACGGGCCAGACTTCTCACGTGAAATTTTTCTCCCCCCGCAATGGGCGACCCCGCCCGCTGATGGTGTCCGTCCTTTGCGGACTGGCCGCTCTCCTGCTTCTCGCCGCGTGTGGCGACAGCTCCGAAACCGCCGATGATGGCGCCGAGACCGAATCGGCTGGTGCCCTCAGCGGCATCTGCCCCGACCCGCTCGTGATCCAAACCGACTGGTTCCCCGAATCCGAACACGGCGCCCTCTATGAGCTGATGGGTGACGACTACACCATCGACGCCGAGAACAAGCGAGTGTCCGGTTCGATGGTGGCCAGCGGTGCCGACGGCGAAGACCTCGGCATCACCTGGGAAGTCCGCACCGGCGGACCGGCCATCGCCTTCGCCCCGGTGGCCTCGATCGTCTACTCCGACGACTCGATCGACCTGGCCTACGCCGACACCGACCTCCAGGTACTCAGCTTCGACGAGGTTCCGATGCTGTCGGTGGTGGCGCCGCTCGAGATCAACCCGCAGGTGGTGATGTGGGACCCGGAAACCCACCCGACGGTAGAGACCGTCGCCGACCTCGGCGAACAGGGCGTGGAGATCGTGGTTGACGACACCACCGGATTCTCCCGGGTGTTCACCGCCCTCGGCATCTGGGATAGCGACCAGCTCGACCCCTCCTACGACGGCTCGCCCACCCGCCTCATCACTTCCGATGGCGCGGTGGCTATGCAAGGTTTTGCATCGGCCGAGCCGTTCGAGTTCGCCCGCATCCCCGAATGGGGTCGGCCACTCGAGTTCGACCTACTCCACAACGGCGGCTTCGAGATCTACAGCCAGAGCGTGGCCATCCGCCCCTCCGACCGCGACACCCTCGCCCCGTGTCTCGAAGAACTGGTGCCCATCATCCAGCAGTCGGTGGTCGATTTCATCAACTCACCCGACCGGGCCAACGCCATCATCATCGACGCCGTCGAGACCTTCGCCGACTTCTGGACCTACGACAACGAGGTGGCCGACTACTCGGTGCAGACCCAGATCGATCTCGGGCTGGTCGGCAACGGCGGCGACACCACTGTGGGAAACTTCGACGAAGATCGGGTGCAGGGCGTGATCGACCTACTGGCCGAAGCCGACCTCGGGGTACCCGAGATCGAACCAGCCGACCTCGTGACCAACGACTTCATCGACCCCACCATCGGCTTCAACTAATCCACCCAGCCCGAAATGTCGGGAATCGGCGACAAACTTTGTCGTTTTCTTCCGACATTTCGGTCGGATGGCGCTGAACCGGCGGCGCGGCTGCGGTTGCGGCCGCTACTTGGTGACAAAGGCCACCGACTCGCGCAAGAGCTTCTGCCACGCTTTTTCATCGTGGTCCTCGACGAGCACCCATTCAGAGAACACCTTGCCGGCGGGAGCAAACGACTGACCGGTGCCCCCCTCGATCAGTTCGGCCACGCGCGCCTTCGGGAGCTTCACCACCAGGCCCGGGCCCTTGTGATGAGGCATGGCGACAAACTCCTTGCCAGCGCGAACACAAGCCCCGCCCATGATCGTGCCTTCGGCGATCAGGCCCTCCCCCATTAACGGTTCGGCGGCCTCCCAAAACTCGTCGACACCCTCGTCTCGTCCCGGCCCAGCAGTGACGGCGGTCTTCCCTTTTGGCTGGGAGACCTTCTTTGATGGCGCCTTCTTCTTTGCCGGCTTCTTCTTTGGTGGGACCACGACGCCAAATTATCAGGCCCGTCGACTCCCATCTGGCCGCCTCACTCTCAGTCCATCCGGGTCCACCGGTTTACGGTTCGACGATGGTGTGGACGCCGCTTGGGCCGGTCGCAGTGTCGTTTACGTCGATGTCGGCGAAGATTTCCAGGACGTTGTTTTCGGGATCCCTCACAAAGAGGGTGCGATGGGGCCAGTCTTGGTTGCGCGGTTCCTCGATCACGTCCACGTCATGGCTTCGCAGAGATTCGAACGCGAGGTCGACATCGGTGGGCGGAACCCGGAAGCTGAGCTGAAGCGACGCTGCGGATCCGGGGACAGCGGGACCGTCATAGCTACGGCCTCTCGGCCTCAGCCCCAGCCACTGACTTCCGATCCTGAAACCGACCCAGACACCTGGCTTCTCTTCATGAATGGGAAACTCCAATACCTCAGCGTAGAAACGCCGCATCGGTTCGAGATCGTCGCAGAGGATGATGATGTAGTCCACGCTGCGAATGGATCGGACTCCGGAACGATCATCCATGTCGTGCTCCTGTGTGGTTGTTAGGCGGTAGCCAGGATTGGTGAGGCGTGATGGTTGATGAGGCGCCAGCCGTCGGGGGTGCGGGTGTAGATGTTGGTTGCCGCTACCGCCGACATGTTGCCGGTATCGACAAGGTTCTCTTCGAGGGTGACCCAGGCCAGTTCGCCGTCGACGCTAATGGAAACGTTGGTGAGCAGGAACTGGTTGCGGCCGGCGCCAGAAAAGATCTGGCGCCACGACATTCCCACTGCCGACCAGCCCCGCAGGATCGGCCAACCCGGATGCACACAAATCACGCGGTCGCTGTGCTCCCAGATCGCGTCCATCGCTTCGAAGTCTCGGCGCTCATGGGCGTCGTAGAACGCCTGGTTGGCGGCTTGGACGGCCAGAAAGTCGGGATCGGACTCGCCGACCCCCGCAGCTGTGGGTTCCAGGGGCTCCAACGGCTCGACCGGTTCGATGGGCTCGTCGCCGCTGGTCGGCTCAGCCATCAGCCGGACCGCCACCCGCAGTCAGGGCGGCCAACGCCGATGTGATCATGGCATTCACCCCTTCGTCGACCACGCTTCGGTGCGGGTCGTACTCACTGTCGTTGCGCTCGAGCGGGTGGCCGTCGACGGTCAGAATGGCGCCGGCGGCAACCCCCCGAAGCGCGGCCACCACAAACAGGGTGGCGCACTCCATCTCGACCGCAAGCACACCGGCGGAACGCCACATCTCCAAGGGCGACTCCACCAGGGCGCTGGCGTAGAAGGCGGCCTCGGTAGTGACAATCCCCCGAGCCACACCACCCCCGGCATATTTCTGGGCGGCCTCGCTCAAGCCCACCGTCAACTCCAGGTCGCTCACCGCCGGGTAGGCCATCGGCACCAGGTGGTCACTCAGCCCGTCGTTTCGTACAGCGGCGGTGGCCACCACCAGTGACCCGTCGCTGATCGTCGGGTCGAGCGCACCACAGGTACCGGCGCGAATCAGTCGGGTCGCCCCGCTGGTGATCAGCTCTTCAAAACAGATGGCGGCACCCGGCCCGCCCACGCCGTGGGACGACACCGCCACCGGTACGCCGGCGAAGGTCCCGGCGATGGTGAGGTACTCGCGGTAGTGGCCCAGCTCACGAGCATCCTGGAAATGCTCGGCCACCCGCTCGGCCCGTTTGGGATCGCCGACCACCAGTACCGAAGGAGGTAGCTCGCCCGGCCCCAGACGCAGGATCGGGGTGCGCTCGTCGCCGGTGTCGGTCTGGTTCGAATCAGCCATGGGTCACAGTCTGGCGCGGTTGACGAACACGCGCGATACGACGCCTACGTCAATCACTTCAGCCGCGGCCGCGACCGGTTCCCCGGCTCGACTTACACGACCCGTTCGTTGCCGCCGTCGATCGGGATCTGGGCGCCGGTGGTCGCCGAGAACGAATCGCTGGCCAGCTCCGCCACCACCCCAGCCACCTTGGCCGAAGTCACCTCGGTGCTGAGAAGGTTGCGGCGCTTGTACTCTTCCACCGTCATCTCGTACTTGGCGGCCCGCTCGGCCAGCAGCTCCTCGGTCCAGAGACCGGTGTCGAACACCGCATCGGGGTGCACGGTGTTGACGCGAATGCCGTCGGGGGCCCACTCCAAGGCCGCCACCCGCGCCAGCTGGGTCAGCGCCGCCTTCGACGCCGAATACGCCGCGGCACCCGGGCCGGGTGCCGGGAAGTTCTTCGAGCCGATCACCACCACCCGACCGCCGACCGGCGAGCAGGCCAGGAACGGATGGACGGCGCCGAAGAGGGCGGCGACGGCGTCGACGTTTACGCTTTGCACCTGGCGCCACTGCTCCGGATCGTGGTTCGCTAGAGGTGTGCTTTCGCCGAAGACCCCGGCAGCCACGACCACGATGTCGACCCCGCCGAAGCGGGTCACCGCAGCCTCGAGGGCTTGAACCTGAGCCTCGGCATTGCTGACGTCGACCGACTTTCCAAGCCATGCCGGTCCATCAAACGCTTCACCGACGTCCTCGGCCAGATCGAAGCCGGCTACCGCCGCCCCTCGACCCATCAGCGCCGAGGCACAAGCGCGACCGATGCCCGAAGCGGCACCGGTCACCACGGCCACGGTGCCAGCGAGCTCCGGCGGATCGCCGGCGCGGCGCAGCTTGGCCTGTTCGAGATCCCAGTACTCACAATCAAAGAGATGGCCCTCATCGAGCGCGACGTAACCGCCGAGATGATCCTCGCTGCGGGCGAGCACCGGCATGGTGTGGCGATAGATGTCGGCGGCGATATCGGCGGCCTTCACCGTGCGGCCGAGGGTGAGCAACCCCAACTCCGGATCGACAACCACCCGCGGCGCCGGATCAAGCATGGTGAGCTCGGTTCGACCCCGATGCTCGTTGCGCTCGTAGTAACTGGTGTAGTCGCGGCCGAACTTCTCCACGTCTCGACCGATCATCGGCACCCGCTTGGTGCGGATCACATGGTCGGGGGTCAGCGGGCCCCGGTTGGCCAACGATGCCAGGTCGGGTCGCTCCACGAAGGCCGCCACCGCGTCGTCGGTATGGGTCGACATGATCATCGGGGCGCCCGCCAACTCCGAGATCTGGGAGCGCAGCTCAGCCAACACCAGGGCCGCGGGCGACATCAGGCCGGCCCCGGTGGTGAGCATCTCGGGAGCCCGCTCGGCCAGGAACTGCTCGGCTCGCGAGATCAGCTCCACGTGACGGCCGTAGGCGTCGCGGGTGGTGGCGCCGAAGGTGAACAAGCCGTGGTTCAACAACACCATGCCGGTGGTGGACTCGGTGGCCTGCTTGGGCCACTCCTCAGCCACCACCTTGGCCAGATCGAACCCCGGCATCACGTAAGGAATGATCACCACGTCGGGCCCAAAGACGTCGCGGATCTGCCCTTCGCCGTCGGCGACGTTGGTGAGGGCCACGATCACATCGGCGTGACTGTGCTGGATGGCGGGAAACGGCAAGAAGGCGTGGAGCAGGGTTTCGACCGACGGCGCCGGTGCGTCGGGGTTCAGCTTGGCGCCAGCCAACTCGCGCATCATGTCGGTGTCGGCGAGGGTGTCGAGTTGAAGAAGGGCCAGCAGCCGATCAAGCGGGAGTGGCGTGAACCCCGGTGCCTCGATCGTGGCCAGGTCCCAGCCCGAACCCTTCACGTAGAGCGCCGGCACCACCTCGCCCGTGATGTCGACAAAGTCGGCCTTCACCGAAGTGTTGCCGCCACCGTGCAACACCAGGTCATGATCACAACCGATCAGGCGCGACCCGTAGACACATTCCGCCAGCGCATCCTGGCCGCCAACGTCGCCGTCCTGCCACAGATTCTTCAACCGCTAATCCCCTCGTGCTGCTCTTATTCGCTTGGATCGTTGTATCGGGTGTATCGGGTTTGGTGCCCACTCATGGCCAACCTCGCCGGAGCCTTTCTCTCTTCTCTCTCCAGCGAGCGACCCGTGTTCTCGGAAGCGGTCGGAAGATAGATCTGGATCCAGGCCGCCGTCAGAGACCGTCACCGATTGCGGAGCACCAACAACCGAACAGACAGCTCGAGTCCCTGCGGCCTCCCAATATCGCATGTATTCGTCACAACCGCCGTTCCAACACAAACAGCGTCGATCGCGATCCCAAGGCCTCGATGTGAGGACCATCATCGGCGGCAGCCACCACGGCCAGGCCGGTGGCAACGGCCTCTTCGATGGCAGCCGGATACTCGGGAATAGCCAGGGCGTGGTCGTTGAAGCTGAAGGCGAAATGACCACCGGAACCCAGTGCGTCGAGACACTGATGGAACACGATCAGCGGAGCGGCCCCCACGCCGATCACCCCGACGGCGGTGATAGCGGCATAGGTGCCGGGTTCGAATGGGAACGGGTTGGCGGGATCGGTCACCGCCACGTCGCGATACATTCCCCCGGACCTGGCCACCTCCAGCATCTCCGGGTTGACGTCGTGGCCGGTGACGTTGCTGTAGCCCACCGCGGCCAGGGCGGCGCCCGACAGGCCGGTGCCACACCCAACATCGAGCACCGGAGCATCGAGATCCACAAACCGAGCCAGCGACTCGGCGCAGCGCTGCGGCGTTCGGTAGCCGTTGCCGACCAGTTCGTCATCGTAGGAATCGGCCCACTCCGAATACAGCGCGTCGGTCTCGTCCTGGCCGGCCAGGTCATAGACCCTCTTCAGAAATCCGTTCTCAGTCACGCGAGCGTTCCCCCTCAAATCCGACGATGGATCT
>CALAML010000018.1 GCA_937925845.1 uncultured Acidimicrobiales bacterium
CGGAGGTAGTCGAGGCCGGTGTTGATGTCTTCGAGGTCGAGGCGGTGGCTGATCATGGCTTCGAGGTCGAGCTTGCCCTGCTGCCAGAGCCGGAGGAGGCGGGGAATCTCGTGGTGGCTGTTGCAGGAGCCGAGCAGCGAACCGATCAGCTTCTTCTCAGCCACCATAAACAGCACCGCGGCCGGGATCGTGACCGAGTCGGTGATCGGTGGTGCGCCCACCATCACCGTGGTGCCGCCGATGCGGCTGGCCTCCAGCCCGGTCTCCACCAGCTTGGCCACGCCGGCGCACTCGAAGGCGTAGTCCACACCAAAGCCACCGGTGAGCTCCTTCGATTTGGCGATCACATCGTCGGTGGTCGGGTCGAGCACATCGGTGGCGCCGAAGTTTGCCGACAGCTCGCGGCGGGCCCCAACCGGATCCGACACGATGATACGAGAAGCTCCGGCCAGGCGCGCCCCCTGCACCGCAGCCATGCCGATCCCGCCCAGGCCCATCACCAGAACGGTGGCTCCTTCTTCGACCTTGGCCGAGTTGATCACCGCCCCCACTCCGGTCTGCACCGCACAGCCCAAAACGCAGGCCACCTCAAGCGGGATGTCGTTGTCGATCTTCACCACATTGCGCTCGGGCACGGTGGTCATCTCGCCCCATCCGCCAACCCCAAGTCCCTGATAGACAACCTCGCCGTTGCTCGACAGCGGCGAGGTGCCGTCGGAGCGGACACCGTAGGCAAAGGTCTGGGCTTCGGCACAGACGGTTGGTTCACCCCGAACACACCAGTAGCAGCGGCCGCACGGTCCGAGCGGAGTCAACATCACATGGTCGCCCGGAGTGAGCCGGGTAACCCCGGCTCCCACTTCAGCGACAACGCCGCTGGCCTCATGGCCGAGCACCACGGGTGAGAGTCCGCCTTCGCCGTCACAATAGGTGAGGTCGGAGTGGCAGATGCCACAGTTGGCCACCTTCACCATCACCTCACCAGGACCCGGCTCGGCAAGATCCACCTCGGTGATCTCGAGTGGTGTTCCCGCTTGGCGCAGCAGCGCAGCCCGCATGTCGTCCCCCAGACGCCGTGAACACAAGGCCGATGCCTTGATGATGGTGCGAGCCTACCGATAGGACCGGGTAGCCAAAGCACCCCCGTCGAATCGTCGAGAAATTGTCGTCGAATCTTCGCCGGGCGCTGCTACCATAATCTCCGCTCGGGGCTATAGCTCAGTTGGTAGAGCGCTTCCATGGCATGGAAGAGGTCAGGAGTTCAATTCTCCTTAGCTCCACTGTTTCATTTTGTTCGGCGAACTGGTTCATTTTGTTCGGCGATAATCCGCCGAACGGTTCAGCTGGCTTAGCGGTCCTCCGCCGAACGGTTCGGCTGGCTCGGCGGTAGTCCGCTGAACGGTCGGTTTGGTCCGGCGGTAGTCCGCTGAACGGTTCATTCGCCTTGTCGCTGTCCCCTCGATGCGGCTGCCGTAGCGGGGCATTGGGGCATGGCTGGACCCTTCGGCCTTTCGCTGGATGGCTCGTAGTTGGGGTGTTTGGGGTCTGGGCCGGGGGGGCCTCCAGATTTTTGGTGAGCTGTGACTTCGGGCACTTCGGGTTCTGGGTGCTATTGTCGGAACAAGGCTAGAGAAAGTCTTCTAGTCGCCGAAACTGGGGGGTTTCGACAATGGGGTTTGGGTCGACTTGGGCGGCGATGCGTTGAACGCGCTCGGTGCCCTTCGACCCGCTGCAGCCTTGGACCGGGTCTCGCCCACCGTGCTGCGTCGACTGAGTCTTGGGGCTGGGCCACTGCTGGTTCTGGGAGTGCAGTTGGTCGCCTTCCCGATGCCCCTGGGCGCTTCGGTCGACGCTCTGGTGTTGGGCGTAATCACGGCCATGATTACCGTTGGTCTGGTGCTGGTCTACCGGGCCAACCGGGTGATGAACTTTGCCGCCGCCGACCTCGGCTACGTGCCGGCGGTGCTGGTGACGATGCTGATTCTGGCCAGCGGGTTTAACTACTTCCTGGCTCTCTTTCTCGGGCTGGGCGCCGCCATCCTGCTCGGGGTCGCCATCGAGTTCCTGCTGATTCGGCGGTTCTTTCACAGTTCCCGACTCATCCTCACCGTCGCCACCGTTGGGCTGTCACAGGTCCTGTCCTTCGCCGGGGTGGTGCTGCCGAGACGGTGGAATCGCCGAATCGTTGCCGAGCGCATCGACGGCCCGCTCGATCTCACTTGGGATGTGGGCACCTTTCGCTTCAACGGCGATCATGTGCTGGTCTTGATCTTCGGCCCGCTGGCCATCCTGGCCGTGGGCTTGTTGGTCCGCTACACGTCGATCGGCATCGCCATCCGGGCCAGCGCCGAGCGTGCCGACCGGGCTGCACTGTTGGGCATACCGGTCCGTCGCCTCCAAACGGTGGTGTGGACCCTGGCCACCACGCTGGCCTTCCTGGCCGTGTTCTTCACCTCATCAACCATCGGCCTACCGATCGGTGGAGCGCTCAGCTTCGCCGTGGTGTTGCGATCGTTTGCTGCGCTGATCATGGCTCGCATGACCTCGATACCGATCGCTGTGGCCGGGTCGATCGCCATGGCCATGTTGCAACAGGGGGTCAACTGGAACGCCGAGAGCCCCACCGCCGGTGTGGCGGTGATCGCCGGGGTGATCATCATGATGTTGCTGGTGCTGCGACCGGGCAACACCCGGGCCGAGCGTGACAACACCTCGTCCTGGCAGGCCACCGACGAGGCCCGG
>CALAML010000019.1 GCA_937925845.1 uncultured Acidimicrobiales bacterium
CCGGCGCCGATCGAGCCCCGCAGTTCGTAGTTCCCTACCGACGGATCCATGCCGATCGGCAGTGGTCGGACCGGGATTTCGGCGGTTTCCGGGGCGCGATCCGCTGCCGTGGCGTCGGCATTGTCGGATGTGGGCGGCTCGCTCAACACAAGTCCCATCTGAATCGCCATCAACCGCCGGATGCCAGCCGCCGCCTGAGCAACCGGGGCACCACAACGTACAATCCGCGCTCCGTACCGATGGGTCGCCACCACCTGGATAAACCGAGAGCGTTTATAACCCTACTTCAAGTGGCTGACCATCCTCCAACCCTTGTTGAGTAAAGGTCAAACACATCTAGCCCGGGATTTCCGACGATCTGGGCGGCTAACCGGATGTCGATCGTTGATCGGTTCTGGCCCATGGATCAAAGGGGATTCGATTGTTATGGAAATCGGTTGTTCTAGCGCCCGAATCGATGAGCCGATGACGAGTAAATAGCAACGGTCAATAGCGACACAGCTGAACGCGAGCCGGATGACTAGTGGTGTGTCGCTGAAATAGTGTCGCGGTCTGGGCCCAACCCGCAGGGTTGACGGCAGCCGGCGTTGCCTGGCAAGGACGCAGATCCCCGACTTACCTCGTCCGGTAGGGAGGCGCTCGAGCGAACGTGGCCAGCGGCGTCGGGGCCCGGCCAAACCGCACAAGTATTTTGGCGACACACCACTAGATTCGAGGTTGTGGGCGAAGAGCATATGGTTCATCACCATCCGGGTGTTGCCGATGGCTTGGCGCGCGCCGCGGTGTTTGGGGTGAGCGATGGCCTGGTGTCCAACGTCGCGCTGATCCTGGGAGTGGCTGCTGCGGCCGAGGGCGACACGGTGATGGTGGCCGGGGTCGCTGGTTTGTTGGCTGGAGCCGCGTCGATGGCTGCTGGCGAGTATGTGTCGGTCAAGGCTCAGGCTGAGCTGATCGAGCGGGAGCTCGAGATCGAGCAACGGTCGATCGCCGAACAGCCCCAGGAAGAAGTGAACGAACTCGCCGCCATCTACCGGTCTCGGGGTATCGATCCCGATCAGGCGCGCGATATGGCTACTGCGGTGATGGCCGATCCGGACGTGGCCCTTGAGGTTCATGCCCGGGAGGAGCTCGGGGTGGATCCCGACGACACCGGGAACCCGATCGGCGCCGCGGTCACTTCGTTCTTTGCCTTTGCCTTAGGCGCGATTCTGCCGCTGCTGCCGTGGTTCTTCGGCGAGGGCACTGCGGCCACAATCGCTTCGGTGGTGATCGGCATGGTTGCCGCCGCCGTGGTAGGTCTCACGTTGGCCTCGTTCACCAAGCGGTCGCCGTTTCGAACCGCAGCCCGCCAAGTGTTGCTGGCCGCAGGCGCCTGTGCCCTGACCTGGGCCATCGGCTCCATCCTCGGCACCCAGATCTCGTAGCGCTGTCGCGGCTGCGAGAGGCCCACTAGCGTGAGGTATTCACACCCACGACTGTCACACCTGCTGGAGGACACACCATGGCTGAGTGGAACGAGGCCGCCAAGGCCCGCAACGAATTTGCCGATCTGTTTGAGTCGCTCGACGACTCTCAACAAGCCACCACATCATTGAGTTCGGCATGGGATGCCCGTGGGGTGTTGTGTCACCTCACCAGCTTCACCGAGGCCACCGCCTTCGGCTTTATGAAGCATCTGGCCAAGGGCAAGTTCAACTTCGACCAGGTGTCGCAGAACATGGTGAACGAGATGTCCGATCGCTCTTCGGAGGATGTTGTTGCCGCGCTGCGCAAGAACGCGGCCAAGGGTGCCCCGATGCCGGGCTTTCCCGAGGCCATGACCACCTCCGACGTGGTGATACACACTCAGGATGTGCGCCGGCCGTTGGGGTTGGCCGAGTCCACCTCGCCGGAGTTGGTTCAGGCAACGCTCAACTTTCTCACCACTGCCAAACAGGCCAAGCAGATGGTGGATCTCAAGCCGATGACCAACGTACGGCTCGAGGCCACCGACAGCGATTGGGCCTTCGGCACCGGCGCGGTCATCAACGGCACCAGCGAAGCACTGATGATGGCCCTGGCCAACCGTCCAGTACTCGACGAACTCTCCGGCGAAGGCCTAGCCAACTGGACCTGACCATAGGGGCGATCACCACCCAAGGCTCACCGGCAACCATCAACCGGCATCACGAATCGGCAACACGAATCGGCATCAAGGTGCACTGCTCCCAGTAGCCGTGCGATGCTCACCGCATGGCTCTGATCGACCTGAATCTGCGTAACGCCCTTGCCGAGCTCCTTGGCACGGGCGCGCTGTCTCGAAGCGACATCTATGACCGCATGCGGGAGGCCGGACACCACTATCCCGGCGAAACCATCGATACCCAAATCCAGTTCGACACCCAATTCGCCGAGCTGGATGATGTGGTGGTTCATGTGCCAACACTGACCGATGGAGTTGCTTTTCCGGTCTACGTAAGTCCTGATCAGGCAGCCGAGGGTTATCTGCGGATGAGCCCGGCGCTGGACGTGATCGGGTGGTGGATCGTGGACAGCCCAGTCGACCTCTATGACGAGTCCGGGGAATTGATCGGCCAAGTCGAAACCGAGGGCCGGTGGATCGACGAGACGGAGATCGACATCGTCGTCGGACCGCAGGGCTGGCTTCGCCATTATGGCGATGCCTGGATTGCCGTTCGGGTCCACGACCGGGCATTGCGTATTGAGTCACTCGACGGTCCGCCACCGGTCGACGCCGCAAGAACCGAAGCGATCCAAAGCGCCTTCGAGGCCCATGCCGAGGTCCAGACCTACCAGCCGATCGACGGTGATCCGATTCTGGTGCAACGGGCCACTCAAGCCGACCTCGTCAGTTGGGCATTGGTCGCTGATCGCGAGCTGTTCCTGGGAGCACCGCTACCCCCGGCGGAAGAGTTGATGGACGCTGCGGGCCTCAGCTTCCATCAGTGGGAAGTGGTGCCTGCGGGCCTGGATCCAGAGCTTCTGCCTGCAGCCGACTACCAGCGAATGATGTTGACGCGATGGGGCACGGATCTCAACGGCATGTTCGCGGCCGAACTGTTCTTGGGGGCGATGGGGCTGTTTCGCGATGACGATCCCAAGGCTTTCGGTACGCCGGAGGAGCACCACAACGCCAAGCGTTTGTTCAACCTTCTGCTGGAACAGCCTGATACCGCCCAAATCATCGCCTACGAGCTATCGAACCGTCAGAGTCACGACCTGGGGTTGCGCTTTGCCACCGAGATCCAAGCGGGGCTCGACCATGGGGGCACCGACGAGGATGACCCCGAGGCGCAACCCAACGATCCGGTCAGTCCCATCGACGAGGAAATGGAAGCCAAGGACGAAGGCGAACTCGTCGACGGGGAAGCTGCTGCGGCAGCCAAAGTTGAACAGCTGGGTGACGGGTGGGGCGCTCGCTGGTTGATGGCCCATTGTGCATTGCGCTTGGGAGATGCCAACGCCGCCGCCCCAACCCTCGATGGGTTGCCGGCTGATATCGAGTCGTTGCCGGTGCTGATCGACCGGGCCACGATCGCCGCCGATCGCAGTCAGGCCAGCACGGCTATACGACTCGTGAACCAGGCCGATGAGTTGCTGGAAGGTGAGGTAAGGATCTCGATGCTCGGGGCTCACTTCCGTCGACGGATCGACCAGGTACTCGACGAGGTCGACTACTGGGCTCGGAACCCGGCGCCGCCGATGGCTCGTCGCAACGACCGCTGCCCCTGTGGTTCGGGTCGCAAGTACAAGGCCTGTCATCTCGGCCATGAGCTGCATCCGTTGGAGCACCGTTCGGTTTGGCTCTACGACAAGATGAGCAGGTCGGTCAACAACCATCTCGCCGAGTACGTGGAGGAGTTGGCCATCGAGTTCGCTGAGGCCATGGGAGCGCCCGATGGTTGGTACGAGCTGACCGACCATCCCGTCCTCGTTGATGTAGCGCTGCACGAAAACGGTTGGGCCGAAGACTTTCTGGAGGGATGCCACGAGCTACTCCCCGATGACGAGGTGTTGTTGGCTCAGCAGTGGATGCTGGTGAACCGCAGTGTGTTCGAGGTCGAGTCGGCCCAGGGCAACCTGTGGCAGCTTCGTGATCTCGCTACCGGTGATTCCCTGACCATGAGCAACATGACGTACGACGCTGAGCCAAACCCGGGACATATCCTCCTTGGCCGTCCGCTCCCGGTCGGCGACACGTACCGGGCCATGGGGGGACTCATGCCGATTCCGTCTTCGGCGGTGCGTGAGGCCCTAGCCATGATCGACAGCCAAAGCGGCTACGAGCTGGTCGAGTTCATCGGCTCGCTTCACCGTGCGCCGGAGATCCGCAACACCGATGGCGAGGTGATGCAGCTGACCGACATCTACTGGCGGCTTCCGACCGACGAGGAGCTTTCGCCATCCGATGTGGCCCAAGCGTTGTCGACCGCGGGGTTCCGGGAAGGCGATGGGGAATGGGAACTGCTGCGGCATTCGCCGAACCAGTCGGGTGCCATCGAGGCGTCGGTGTGGGTTGAGGAAGGTCGCCTGGTTGGCCATGTCAACTCAGCCGAGCGGGCCGAAGCGTTGATTGAACGGATCGCCCGCCACATTCCCGCAGCGGTGTTGGAGGAGACGGAGGTGATCGATCTGGATGACATCAACCTGGATGACATCGACCTCACCCATGCCAACGAGGACGATGATCGTATCGATCTGACCGTGGCCGACCCGGAGGTCCGGGCCGCGATCGAGGCCAAGATGCTGGCCTATGAGGAGGAGTGGCTCGACCTGCCGGTGCCCGCGCTCGACGGTCGCACCCCGCGCGAGGCGGCCGCTGATCCGGTGGCTCGCGAAGATCTGATCCGCCTATTGGCATCGTTTCCCGAACCCGGCGACGATCTTCCCGGCATGAGCCCAGGCCGGCTTCGTGAGGCGCTGGAGCTCTAGAACTCTGGTAGATGGAGAACGGGCCGAACCCTCCAGCTGCGGCCGAACTACCCCGAAAGCACGGGCAACTATTCCGCTTCGGCGACCCGTCGTTGCTGGGAGCCAGGCCTCCAACTGGCGAAGCTTTCCGAGGCTGTCATCGCGGTGTGGTTGACTCAGAGACGTGCAGATATACGACCAGCTTCCACCAGACGTCTCGCGCTACCTTCGAGCGGTACCCCTCGCCGCCTTTGAGGCATTTGGCCTTGGTCAGACCCCCAGCCCATCAGTGTCCGAAAGTATTGATGCGGCGCGGGCGCTTGCCGCAGCCGACAACGACGCCAGGGCCCATTTGGCTTTTGAGACGCTGGGTTTCACCGCCTCGGTCCTTTTGTGGATCGCCACAAATCACGCCGGCGCGCTGAGCGCCGAGGCTCTCGCGTTTGAGACCGCGGCCGCTGATGCCGACGATGTGCACGAGGCCATCGAGCGGCTAGTCGATGCCCGCCTCGCTCAACGAACCCGGTCCGGCGGCCTTCAGCTGCTGGTGGATCCCGACCTGGGCGCTAGCGCGCACACTCTTGCTGACGGCATCCTGACCGGCAAGGAACTCACTGCGATCTGTCAGAACCTTGGTGTTACGCCCGATGCCAATCGTGCTGCGGAAAGAATCCGAGCCATCTCCGAGACCTTTGGTGACCAGAAGGCTGGGGCCAGGATCCTGGGTCGGCTGTCGGGAATGGCCCGCCAAATCTTTGATGCCATCGCGGATGCGGTAGGGCTCGGTGAGCTTGCGGCCGGAACCTTCGGTCTGTCGTTTCACGACCTGTCCTGGCTGGAACCGGTGGCCGACCGTGCCAACCAGGCGCATGTCTACGTTGCGCCTGAGCACAGCAAAGTAGCTTTCGGCGCGTTGGCCGAGCTGGTGGACCACGGTTTGGTCGGTAGCGACAGCTTCGGAAACGTTTGGATCTGGCGCGAGGCTTGGCAACTGGCTGATCGACCTCTTTTTGATGATTGGATGTCGGTGCCGCGACCGGAGATCGTGGCGTGCGCCGCAGCTGGCTCAGCGTCGCTTTCGCCCACCGCTCATGGTGCAGGTGGCGGGGCTGGTGGTGACGGCGATGAGGCGTTGCTCGTGGAGCAGGCGAGACGCGCGTTGCGGTTGGTGGTTCGGTTTGAGGAACTGCTTCGGTATTGGGGCGCCAACCCGACCAAGGCCCTGAAAACCCGCGAGCGACGCTTCCCGAAACCATCGGTCAAAGCCACAGCGAAGGCTTTCCAACTCTCCGATTCGGAGGTCGAACTTTTTGTTGGTCTGGCAATGTCGATGCGCTTTCTCCTGGAGAACGACATAGCCCAGGGCGCAAAGAGTCGGCGTGGGCCTGTCGACCTGCGGTGGATGATCGACCCGGATGTGATGGACAGTTGGCTTGAGCAGCCGCCAATGACGAAGTGGTCGGCGCTGTTGGCCTACCACACCAAGGCGGGTAGCGACTGGCGAATCGAAGCCACTCGTTTCCTGATGCTGTGGCACCTGTCGACGCTTGCACCTGGTGGCGGCGTCGCCGACGAAACGGGCTATCTCGCTTGGTTGGGAATTCGCTATTCCCCACTGGTTACCGCGGAAGCTGCCGCTGAGGTGCTGCACGATCTCCGCGCTCTCGAAGTAGTCACAAGGTCCGGGCCCGTCGGGTTGACTGCCCTCGGCCGGCTTGCGCTGACCGATTTTGAGGGCTTAGAGCGCATCGAGGTGGCCAGCTCGGACCAGGCGATTGTGCAGGCCGATCTCACCGTCGTGACTCCACCCGACCTCGACCCACGGTTGCTGGCCCGTTTGGCTGGTGTCGCCAAGTTGGAAAGCGATGCCGGCGCCCTGATCTTCCGCCTGGATGAGTCGGCGATTGCTGAGTCGATCCACGCGGGTGAAACCGTCGATACCATCACCGCATTTCTGGAAACGCTCAGCTCCGTTCCAATCGAGGCAGCGGTCAGCCGCTTTGTGAGCGACGCCGCCAGTGCCGCCGAGAAACTGTCGATCATCGACGCCCCGTCGGTGCTGGTCGGTGCCGATCCCGCCGAACTTGCGGCTGCGGCCAGCCTGAAGCCAGCCAAGCTCACGATCGTTGCGCCAACGGTTGCCATATCGCCGCTTAGTCCGGAAAAGCTGCGTTCGGTGCTTGCGAAGAAAGGGCTGGCACCGGCGCTGGTGCGTGATGGCGAATCCGCTCCCGAGCCTCGACGCAGCAGCGAACAGGCCAAAGAGCTGGAAGCTCAGGCCGAGGAATATGAGAAGTTGTCGAAACGCTGGCACGACAGGCCCGCGTTCAAGCGGCAGGCCGAACGACTGTTGGCCGACGCTGAGCGGGCTCGGAACCCTGGCCGGCGTTGGACCACCTACCAGCGCTTTGGCCTGCCCGCTCCTCCGTTACCTGGAGAGGTGATTGATCTGAACGCCGGGCCAGCGACGGTCGACACCGGCCAGCGTTCGTGATCAAATTCGCTTCGAGCCACCGCAAGTCTCGCCGCCAGCTCGGCCTCCAATCCAGAAGTAGTTCGCCCTCAGGAGTAAGACGATGACCACCCCTCTCCCTGGACCCTTGATTGTGCAGTCTGACCTGGTGGTGCTGCTCGAGACGGCCGCCGATGGTGCCGAGGAGGCCCGGGCCCAATTGGCTCGCTTTGCTGAGCTGGAGAAGGCGCCCGAGCATGTTCACACCTACCGCATCACCCCACTGTCGTTGTGGAACGCCGCCGTGACCGGGCTGACCGCGGAGGATGTGTGTGACGTGCTGCGGAGTTCGGCGAAGTATCCACCGGCCGATGCCGTGTTCCACGAGATCAGCGAGCTGATGGGTCGTTACGGTCGCTTGCGGCTGGTGCGCGATCACGACACTGTCGGTCTGGCGCTGGTGGCTGATCGTCCATCGTTGCTGGAAGAGGTGGCCCGGTCACCAAAGATCCAGCCGCTGCTGGGGGAGCGTCTCGACGGCAACCGGGTTGCCGTTCGCCTGGGCGATCGGGGTCCGGTGAAGCAGTCGTTGCTGGCCCTGGGGTGGCCGGTGGCCGATGAGGCCGGCTTCGATACCGGTGAGGAGCTCGACGACGTCGAGATTCTGTCCGAGCTTCGCTCGTATCAGGCCGACGCCCTGGCGTCGTGGTGGCTGGATGGCCATGACGGTGGCGGCAACGGCGTGGTAACTCTGCCTTGTGGTGCCGGCAAGACGCTGGTGGGCTTGGCCGCAATCGCCACCACCCAGATGCGCACGCTGGTGGTGTGCACGTCGGTGTCGTCGGTACGTCAGTGGATGCGGGAGTGTCTTCTTCACACCAGCCTCACCGAGGACGATGTGGGTGAGTGGTCGTCGCATCGTAAGCAGATCCGGCCCATCACCTTTGTTACCTACAACATGCTCACCTGGGCCGATCCGGCGTTCGATGATGACGATGACTTTCTCGATCGGTATCCGAACCTGCGACTCTTCGACGACCAGGAGTGGGGCTTGATCGTCTACGACGAGGTCCATCTTTTGCCGGCGCCGGTGTTTCGGGTGACGTCTCGGATTCAGGCGGTGCGCCGGTTGGGCCTTACGGCCACGCTGGTGCGCGAGGACGGCAAGGAGGGTGACGTGTTCAGCCTGATCGGCCCGAAGCGATTCGATGCGCCGTGGACCGAGCTTGAGGCATTGGGTTGGATCGCGCCTGCGGTGTGCACCGAGGTGCGGATCGATCTGAGCGAAGTCAACCGCATGACCTACGCCATCGCCGATCAGCGGGCCAAACACCGTCTGGCCGCCACCGCCGAAGAGAAGTTGCCGGTGGTTTCGGAGCTGTTGGAGCGTCATCAGGGCGAGCAGGTGCTGATCATTGGCCAGTTTGTGGACCAGCTGAAGGAGATTGCCGAGATGCTCGATGCGCCGCTGGTGACCGGTCGGACCGGTCAGAAGCGCCGCGATGAGTGCTTCGATGCCCTTCGCGAGGGCGAGTTACCGGTGTTGGTGGTGTCGAAGATCGCCAACTTCTCGATCGACCTTCCGGAGGTGGGCGTGGCCATTCAGGTGTCGGGTCAATTCGGTAGTCGCCAGGAGGAGGCCCAACGTCTGGGTCGGGTGCTGCGGCCCAAGAGTGATGGTTCGGTGGCCCACTTCTACTCCCTGGTCAGCCGTGATACCGAAGAGTCCCGCTTCGCCCGCAATCGCCAGCGCTTTCTCGCCGAACAGGGCTACCGCTACGAGATCGTCGACGCCGCCTGAAGCGCCACTCTCGTTGTTCGACCAGTCATCCCGTTCTCACTGCGGTGCCGGGTTGCTGCCCGATCCGAGCCGGAACCCCGAGCCACCGGTTGACCCTGGCGGACCTGTGGCCGCATAGGGTGGAGCAGTGGAGTTTGTTGTTGCTCGGAATCCCGACGCCGATTCGTCGCTTCCGTTTCTGATCCGGTTGCCGGTCGGGTCGCGTCCGGTGGTGCTCAAGGTGAAGGACACCTGGCCTCGCACCGCCAAGATCTACTGCCATCCAGCACCGGAATGGCCGAGCGAGTCTGATCTCGACATCGTCGAGCGGATTCCGGTCACCTCGTGTGTGCGGCGTGGTGTCGCCATCGATCTGGTACTGGATCGGCGACAGGAGAACCGGTCGCAGTTTGTGTTCACCAAGGCCCGTGGCCGCGATGTGGTGTTCTGGCAGTCGGCCCGCACCCGCAAGCAGGCTCGACCCAGTGTGAAGGTGCCGACCGCTCGAGCGGCGGGCCGTCAGCTCGACATCGTGGTCGACACTCGCGAGCGCTACGCCTGGAACTTCGGAGCTCAGCAGGCAGCCACCACCAAGCGGGCGCTTCCGGTTGGCGACTATGCCGTGGAACACAACGGCGACGTGGTGGCGGTGGTGGAACGAAAGAGTCTTGAGGACCTGTCTTCCACCATCACCGGCGGCAAGCTCTGGACGCTGTTGGCAGCGTTGGCCGCCGGGCCCGCAAGTGCGGTGGTGATCGACGATCGGTATTCGGCGGTGTTCAAGTTGAAGCACGTGCGGCCGCTTGCCATTGCTGAACAGATCGCCGAAGCCGCGGTGCGGTATCCAACGGTGCCGATCGTGTTCGCCGAGACCCGGCAGCTGGCTCAGGAGTGGACCTACCGCTTCTTTGGGGCCGCCGTTGAGCATCGGGTGAACGAAGCCGCCGGGGAGTCGCTCCTCGCCGAACTGCCAACGGCCGGAGGGGTTCCGCCAGCGGCAGCAGCAAAACCAGCCAGAGAAAACGAACCCGCCGACCCAACCACCGCCGAGGTGCGAGCCTGGGCCATCAAGACCGGCCTGAAGGTAAGCGATCGAGGACGCCTAAGACCCGAAATCTGGCAGGCCTACCGGGACGCCACACGCGTTGAGTGATGGCTGAACCTGTCCGGCATGGTCGATTGCCGCCGCAGGGTCAAATGGCAAAGATCGATCAGCAGAGATCAATCAAAACCCGATCACGTTCTTCATCGGCCGTTTCGCCCGGGACCTTCTCCACTGACGCACAGCGAGGAGTAGCGGCGGTGCCGCGATAGCCAGCAAGAGCAGGAACGTTTGCCCGAATTCGCTCCTCCCGATGGTCCAGAACGCCGCAACATAAAGCACGTAAAGAACAGCAGGCACGATGACCGTGAGCTTCAACCGCCTCGCCCGAGTCTCCTGAGGCTGATACCAGCGGTACACGCGAACCAGAATGAACGGAGCGGCGATCACCAAGAAGAGCAGGAACACCAGTCCCGCCGCAGATCCGCCACCTCCGCCCATCATGCTGTCACCGCTGCAAACGCCATCCGTGAAAACCTCATTGCTCC
>CALAML010000020.1 GCA_937925845.1 uncultured Acidimicrobiales bacterium
GCCCTTCAGTTCATCAAAACCGGGATCGCCGTTGGCGTAGACGGTTGAGTCGCCCTTAAAGGACGCGGTCTTGCCGTTTTGGTTGATGATGATGGCCGATTGCGGTCGCCTGCGGAGTGCTGGCACCCGCTTGCGGCGCTCAGCACAGGTCGTGAAGAACTTCCCGTCGCGATAGATGAAGGCCACCACGACCCCTACCGGGTAACCGTCGGTGGTGGTCCAATTGAAGACACACTCACCACCAGCAGCCAGGAGCTTGGTCAACTCGTCTTCATCGAGCCGCATCGTGGTGAGGTCTTCGTAATCAACTTCTTGGGCTTCTTCGGTCATCGATGTTCCTTGTGGAAGTTGGGGCCGCTTGAGAATCGTTCCTGGGCTGGAACAGAAACATACCAAGCGGTTAGTTTCTGTGTAGGAGTACCGTTTGTGGTGAAGCACTCCGCCAACTTGGCGGACGCTCAAATCGCGACGTAGCCGGGACAGAGCAAAGCCCACATCGTGGGTAGTTGGGGAGTGGCCGAATGGCGAAGGTATCCGTCGAAGAGTTTGAAGCGGAGGCGGCCGAGTGGCTGGCCGAGAACGCCGAGCCACTCAAAACCCGCGAGTCCGATGGGGCCCTGGTGTGGGGTGCAGGTGAGTTCAGCGTCTCGGTATTCCACGCCCTTGCGTTTGCCGAAGAGAAGGCCCTGCTGGACAGCCACAGGGCGTGGCAGCAAAAGAAGGCGGAGAAGGGCTACCACGCCATCCTCTGGGAGGAAGAGTGGGGCGGCTTGGGCCTGACCAAAGCCCACGCCCGGGCCTACGGCCAACTTGAGCGTGGCTACATGGTGCCCGACAAACACGAATGCTTCGGCGTAACCACCGGTTTGGTCGCCCCCACGATCAAGGTGTTCGGCACGCCGGAACAAAAGGAACAGTTCCTCAAACTGTTCATCACCTGCGAAGCGTTGTGCTGTCAGCTCTTTAGCGAACCTGGTGCTGGATCTGATCTGGGAGCCTTGGGTTGCAGAGCCGAACGCGACGGCGACGAGTGGGTCGTCAACGGTCAGAAAGTTTGGTCGTCGGCGGCCCAGTTCGCCGAATGGGGGGAACTCATCGCCCGAACCGACCCCGACGCCCCCAAACACAAAGGCATGACCGCGTTCATGATCCCGATGGATGCCCCCGGGGTCGAGGTGCGGCCGATCAAGCAGATGAGCGGCGGCCAGTCGTTCAACGAAGTGTTCTTCAGCGACGCCCGTATTCCTGACACGCTGCGGCTTGGTCCCGAAGGCGAGGGCTGGAAGGTGGCGCTCACCACCCTCGGCTTCGAGCGAGACCACTCGTCGAGCGGCGGTGGAGGGGCCTCGTCGGGTGGTACCTGGCGACAACTCCTCGCCACGGCTCAGGCGATGGGGGTGACCGAAGATCCGTTGATTCGTCAACGCCTGATGGAGGTCTACATCCATTCGCGGGTCGAGCACATGACCAACCGACGGGCCGCCGACTTGGCCAAGGGCGGCACCCCCGGACCTGAAGGCTCACTCGGCAAACTCCTGTGGACCGAAGGCATGAACCTGATGTCTGACGTGGTATCGGATGTGCTTGGCCCCCGACTGATCGCCGACTCCGGGGAGTGGGGCACCTTCGAATGGGGTGAACACGTGCTCGGTGCCCCGGGCTACCGCATCGCCGGAGGTTCCGATGAAGTGCAGCGCAACATCATCGGCGAACGGGTGCTTGGCCTGCCGGGCGAACCCCGGGTCGATAAGGGCATCCCCTGGAAAGACGTGCCGAAATAGGCGCGATTGCGAGGGCCCCAACGACCTGCTCAAATGAGAGCACGGGCGGTAACTAACCGCCCGGTTAATTTCATAGCTGATCTCGACCCAGCGGGTCGGAGGGGGACAACACACGTGGATCTCGGACTTGCAGGAAAAAAGGCGCTGGTCACCGGCTCAACCAAGGGCTTGGGGCGGGCCATCGCCGAAACCCTGATGGCCGAGGGTGCCTCGGTCGCGATCTGTTCCCGCACCGAAGCCGACGTGGAGGCTGCGGTCGAAGCCATGAACGGCGCCGGCCATGCGGGACAGTGTGTGGGAGCGGTGTGTGACGCCGCGGAACTGGAGTCGGTCGAAGGATGGATCGGCTCGTCGGCCGAACAACTCGGTGGCATCGACATCTACGTGCACAACACCTCGGGTAAGCCGCAGCGCAAGCTGGCCGACTGGGTAAACAACCACAACATCGATTTGGTCTCGCTGGTAGGCGGCGTGGCAGCAGCCAAAGAGGCCATGGCCGACGGCGGCGGATCGCTGATCAGCATCGGCACCACGGCGACGGCAGAACACTTCGCTTCGGGTTCCGGCAGCTACAGCGCGTTCAAGGCTGCGGTAACCAACTGGACGCTCGGTCAGGCCCAGGTACTGGGCAAAGAGGGCATCCGCTGCAACGTGGTATCGCCGGGGCCGATCATGGTCGAGGGCGGCGACTGGGACATGATCAAAGCCAATATGCCCGAGTTCTATGAGTCCTCACAGAAGGTCCACCCAGCAGGCGATCTCGGCCAGCCTCAGGATGTCGCCAACGCAGTGGCTTTCCTGGCCAGCGATGCGGCCCGCCACATCAACGGCGCCAACCTCTTTGTCGACGGCGGCTTCTGTAAACGCGTCAACTACTGATGGCCGACGCCGCCACCTCCAACGGGGATGACGAGGCCGCGCCGCCAAGTCGCGTCAACGCCTACTTTGTTGCCGGCGGAAAATGGCACGACATTGACTTTGCCCGGGCCGAACTCCTGAAGCTCCTCGCCGAGCATCCCCATGTGCGGGTCACGGTGGCGGCCACCTACGAAGACATCGACGCCATTACCGCTTCCGACGTTGTCATCAGCTACACCTGCGATGTTCGGCCGAGCGAGCCGGCTCAACAGGCGCTGCGTTCATGGGTTGAAGATGGCGGCCGCTGGTTGGCGCTGCACGGCACCAACTCCGCGCTCGACCTTCCCCGCCCCAACGGGGTGGAGTCGCCACGGTGCTTCCCGCTCTGGGCCGAGACCCTCGGTAGCCAGTTTGTGGCCCATCCGCCGATCGCGCCCTACCCGGTCGAGATCGCTGATCCCAACCACTGGCTGGTCGCCGACATCGAACCGTTCGAAACCGACGACGAGCTCTACCTGATGGAGTACCACGACCGCGACCAACTCCAGGTCCAGCTGCACACCCACTGGAGCGGTGACTGCGGCGGCTTCGCTGAGAGCGACTGGTCGGTGGAGACGCGGGGCTCCGATGAACACCTGATCCAATATGTGCGGCCCCTCGGCGACGGAGCGGTGCTCTACAACACCCTCGGTCACTGCCGAAGCCACTGGGATATGGTGCCCCTCGCCGACTACTACCCCAAGCTGGAGCGGTGCTCCTGGGAAAAGCCGCAGTACTACGAACTTCTCCGTCGGGGAATCCGATGGGCGCTCGGCCACAACAGCTAATCCAGAACCACAAACAACGAGGAGCCAGGTGGAACCCAGCCTAGAGACACTCAGAGATCTGCATCGCAGGATGCTGCGGATCCGGCTGTTCGAAGAGGCCGCGGGCCGACTCTTTGAAGGCAACAAGATGCCCGGTTTCCTTCACCTCTACGTGGGGCAGGAGGCGGTGGCCTCGGGAGTTTGCGTAGCGATGCGCGAAGACGACCAGGTGAGCTCCACCCACCGCGGCCACGGCCACCTGGTAGCCAAAGGCGGTGATCTGTCAAAGATGATGGCCGAGCTGATGGGTAAGGCCGACGGCTACTGCAACGGCAAGGGCGGGTCGATGCACATCTGCGACCTCGACCTCAACATGTTGGGCGCCAACGGGATCGTCGGCGGTGGCGCACCGATCGCGGTGGGGGCCGGCTTCGCCAACAAGTACCGCGGCAACGACACGGTGTCGGTCGCTTTCTTCGGAGACGGCTCCACCAACATCGGAGCCTTCCATGAAGCCACCAACATGGCCGCGGCGCTCCAGCTCCCGGTGCTATTTGTGTGCGAGAACAACGAGTACGGCGAATACACCCCCCGCCACAAGGTGATGGCCATCAATGATGTGGTTGACCGCGCCGCCGGCTACGGCATCCCCGGCGTGATCGTTGACGGGATGGATGCCATCGCCGTGTACGAAGCAGCGATGGAGGGTCTGGCCCGAGCTCGAGCCGGTGATGGACCAACCTTCATCGAAGCCAAGACCTACCGCTACTACAACCACCACGGGGTGCAGACCCTCGGCATGAAATACCGCACCGACGAAGAAGTCGAGGAGTGGAAGAAGAAGGACTGCATCGAAGCCTTCGAAAAGCGGGTGACCGAAGCCGGACTGATCACCGCCGACGAACTGGCTTCGACCCGAGCCGACATCCAGGCTGAAGTCGACGCCGCGGTTGAATTCGGGGAGAACAGCCCGATGCCCGACGTTTCGACCCTGCTCACCGACGTGTACACGGAGATGGCCTGATGAGCGCAACCGAAACCGCACCGGCCGGGACGGCCGCGGCCGACCCCGGTGAACGCGAACTCACCTACCTGGGCGCGTTCAACGAAGCCATGTTCCAGCTGATGCGCCAAGACGAAGACATCTTCGTGGCCGGCGAAGACGTGGGCGTGCAGGGCGGCGTGTTTGGCAGCTTCAAGGGACTCGCCGAGGAGTTCGGCGATCGTCGATGTGTCGACACGCCCATCGCCGAACAGGCCATCGTTGGTTTGGGCATCGGCGCCGCCGTCGCTGGGCTGCGTCCGGTGGTCGACCTGATGTTTATGGACTTTGTGATGGTGGCCATGGACCAGATCGCCAACCAGGCGGCCAAGCTCAAATACATGTTCGGCGGCAAAGCCGAGCTGCCCCTCACCATCACCACCAACGGTGGAGCTGGTCTCTCCGCGGCGGCCCAGCACAGCCAAAGCCTCGAAGCCATGCTGTGTCATGTGCCCGGGCTCAAAGTGGTGATGCCCTCCTCGCCCTATGACCTCAAGGGGTTGATGGTGGCGTGCGTGCGGGACAACAACCCGACCATCATCGTGAAGAACAAGCGCATGTTTGGCTCCACTGGACCGGTTCCCGAGGAGCTGTACGAGATCCCGCTCGGGGTGGCCAACGTGGTTCGTGAGGGAGCCGACATCACCGTCGTGGCTTATGGCCGCATGGTTGAAGAGTCGGCCAAAGCGGCCAAGCGACTGTCGGAGGAACAGGGGATCGAATGCGAGATCGTCGACCCCCGAACCGTGCAACCCCTCGACACCGAGACCATCGTGGCCTCGGCCAAAAAGACCAACCGCATCGTGGTGGTGCACGAAGCGGTGCGCTTCGGTGGCCTCGGTGCCGAGATCGCAGCTCAGGTGCAGGAGGAAGCGTTCGACTACCTCGATGCGCCGGTAGGGCGGATCGCGGCACCGTTCTCGCCGATCCCCTTTAGCCCCGGCCTCGAAGGCCACTACGTTCCCAACGCCAAACGGATCTCGGCCGGCATTCTCGAAACCCTCGGTCGACCCGTCCCGGGAGCGTGAGCGATATCGCATCCACGCCGGCCACCGTTGGCGTGATCGCCAACCCGCTTGCGGGCAAGGATATTCGCCGACTGGTAGCCGAAGCGTCACCAACCTCGGACATGGCCAAGATTGGCATCGTCCGGCGGGCGGTGATCGGCGCCATCGAAGGCGGAGCCGAGCGCGTCATCCTGGCCGATGACCGCCGAGGCATTGCCGCTCGAGCGATAGACGGCCTCAGTGCGAGCGGGGTGAAGATTCTGGTGCTCGACGAACCGATCATTGACTCCGGCATGAACTCCCAGCGGGCGGCCCGCCGCTGCCGCGAAGAAGGCGCGGGCGCGGTGATCGTGCTCGGCGGCGACGGCACCCACCGCGATGTGGCCAAGGGCTGGAAGAGCGCACCCCTCATAGCTCTGTCGACCGGTACCAACAACGTGTTTCCCCGCCAGATCGAAGCCACTGTGGCCGGCCATGCCGCCGGTCTGGTAGCCAGCGGCCGGGTGGTACTCGCTGACGCATCGGCACAGGCCAAGTGCATCGAAGTAGAGGTCGAATCTGCTCAAGCGGACGACGGAGGAGCGGCAGCTGGGGTCACCGATGACCTGGCCCTTGTTGACGTGGCCCTCGTGAGCAACACCTTCACCGCGAGCAGAGCGGTGTGGGATGCCAGCACCCTTCGCGAGTTGGTGGCGGCCATCGCCGAACCAGCGACGGTTGGGCTGTCGGCAGTAGCGGCGGCCCTGGCGCCAACGTTGCGAACCGAGCCTGGCGGAGTACACGTGCGCTTTGGTGAGTCGAACGGAAGCGAAGGGCTTGATGGCGCGGGCGGGCCGGCCAGCCCTGGCCCCGACACTACTGTCCGGGCCCCGATCGCCCCTGGGCTCTATTCCAGCGTGGTGGTGGCCAGCCATCGTCGGCTCGGCTCCGGTGAAGCGGTTGAGGTTGAGGGCCCGGGCTCGCTCAGCTTCGATGGTGAACGCGACGTCACCCTGCAAAGAGGACAACGGGCCACTATGACGATCACCGCCGACGGACCCCACGTGATCGACGTTGAACAGGCGATGCGATGCGCCGCCGGCACCACCCCGAGCAAGCACCAACCTGCGGAGAACGACTGATGGCAGCAGCATTCGAGATGCCCAAACTGGGGCTCACCATGGAGTTCGGCACCATCCTGCAGTGGTTGGTGGCCGACGGCGATCAGGTGGCGGTCGGACAGCCGATCCTCCTGATCGAGACCGACAAGGTGGAAACCGAAGTCGAGTCGAGTGGCGCCGGTGTGTTTCACGCCGTGGCCGTCGTTGGCGAAACCTACGACTGCGGGGCCCACCTCGGTTGGTTCCTCGAAGCCGGGGAAGCCCCGCCCGCGGCCCCGGCCTCCGCGGGGGCTGCCACGGCCGCGGCCAGTACCCCGACCGCGCCAGCGGCGGCGGTTGGGGCGGTGTCAACCGGCTCGGCTGCAGCGACAGTGACAGCCAGCACCGACGCCCACGGCCGTATCATGGCGTCGCCCAACGCCAAGCGCGTCGCAGCCGAACGAGGAGTCGACCTGGCCACGGTCGTGGGCACCGGTCCCGGTGGCCGCATCGTGTCCGAAGACGTTGAAGCCGCTCCAGTGAGTGCGATTGCCGGCGGGGGCGCCGCGGCTGCAGCGACAGCCGCTGCAGTGGGTGCGGCCGCGAGGTCTGCCTCGGCCGGTGGCCCACCGCGGCCCGCCACCGCTGCGGCCCGACAGCTGGCCGATTTGCTCGGCGTCGACCTGGCCGAGGTGCCCGCAACCCCGCCCGACCCCCGGATCACCCGTGACGACGTGGCCCGCTACGTGCGACAGCGACTGGCCGAAGCCGCCGGTCCCACCGCTGCATCCGGCAGCTCCAGCACCGCTGCGGCCCGGTTGCCGGCGATGCCGCTCCTGCAAACCCCAGCCAAGACGGTGCCGCTTACCGGCATGCGGGGAACGATCGCCCAGCGAATGCACGGCTCACTCCAGGGCATGGCCCAGCTCACCCTGATGATGGATGTCGACATGGGCGCCGTCGCCGCCGACCGGGCCGCTCGCAAGGAGTCGGGGAAGGCCCCCGGCTTCACCGACTACGTGATTGCGGCCACCGCCAAGGCCCTCAAAGACCACCCCTACGCCAACAGCCAGGTCACCGACGACGGCGTGAGCTACCTACCCGAAATCAACGTGGGCATGGCCGTGGCCATCGACAACGGCCTGATGGTGCCGGTGGTGAAGAACACCGACGCGCTCTCGCTGGATGACCTCTCGGCCGAAACCACCCGGTTGGCCGACGCTGCCCGCAGCGGGGGACTGAAGCTTCCCGACCTCGAAGGTGGCACCTTCTCGGTCACGGCCTTGGGCATGTTCGGCGTCGACGGGTTCACCCCCGTCATCAACCCGCCCAACAGCGCCATCCTCGGCATCGGCCGCCTCCGTGATGACGTGGCCTGGGCCGATGACGGCACCCCACAACGGGCCACCAAGCTCACCCTCAGCCTCACCTGGGATCACCGAGCCTTCGACGGCGCCCCCGCCGCCGAGTTTGTCCGCACCATCTGCAACAACCTGGAAGCGGTGTAAGCCCAACAAACTTGCAACGGGTGTCAGACACCCGTTTGCTGGTCGCATGCGGCCGGCGCCGGCTACCCAGCGCTAGAGGATTTGGGCGGCGTTGATGTCTACACCGTGTTCGAGCATTCGGGTGGTGTAGGCCTCGGTCATGGCCGCGCCGCGTTCGTTTGAGGCGTCGAAGGTGCCCACGAGGGAGAGCGGACCGCAGAAGTAGTAGGCCACTGCCTCGCGGTAGTGGGTAAGAGCGTCATCGAAGCGGTAGCCCGAGACGCCGCTGGCGGTGATCGCCTGATGCCAACGCTGGAGCAGCCCTTCCCAGTTCTGCTGGGCGATGTCGCGGGGCACGCTGGTGCCGATGAGATAGGCGATGTCGGCTACGCCCCGGCCTCGAAGCGACAGCTGGAAATCGATTACCGCCACTGCGCCCGAATCGTCGTTGGCGAAGAAGAAGTTGTCGAGCCGGGGGTCGCCGTGAATCAGCGTCTCCGGGCCTTGCCCCGTCCGCTCCAGGATCTCTTCAAAGACCGGCTCGATCCGGGTCGCCAAATCGATGGCCTCGTCCGAGACCCGGTCGGCCCAGTCCGCCTGGAGCACCGGTAGGCCAGCTCGGTAGATACCCGGCACCGCGGCCAGATACTGCGGCGCATCGGGTACCGGCAACCAGTCCATCGCCGCTAGTTCCGGCGATTCCCACCATTGGGCGTGCAGCTCGGCCAGCGCATCAACGATGGCCTCGGCCTCGGCGAGGGTGGTGCCCACAACCTGATCACCTACGGTGTACGACGTCGACAGGTCTTCGAGGACGAGCAGGAACTGGCCTTCATCGTCGCGCTCCGCCACATGGACTTCGGGAGCTCGCAACGGGCTCTTCGGCACCACATGATCGAACATGTTGAGCTCACGCTCGTAGATGCCCAGCACCTTGGCGATCTCCAGGTTGGCCGGTTCAGTGCAGGGCATCTTGGCCACCACCGACCACGGCGGTGAGTCGCCATCGTGACCGCTGGTGGTGACATGGAGCCGAACGATCTCACCGAAGATGCCCGTGCCTTCGCCGATGTTGGTCGACGACATCGCCGTCACCGTTTCGCCCTGAAGTAGCGCGGCGGGCAGGTTCTCGTTCAGCCAGTCAACGGTGATGGCATCGGGGGTGGTCGGGAACGTCATGATGGGTCTCCAGTGAGCGCCGCCCGCCGCGCATACCCCGGCGGACGGTTGCCGTTCTCGTCGACGATGCCGAACTCCTCGGCCAGGTCTTCCACCCACGCCACCTTTCCGGATCGTTCCTGGAGATCGGAAGCGGTTGCGACTGCGGCGACGGCGCGGCCGACAAAGAGCGGGGTCTGAAACGTGGAGAGATCGCGTTGGCGTTCCGCGTTCGACTCCACGATGAACTCGGTGGCCACCGACCCGGGATACAGGGCCATGGTCGACACACCCGTCTCCTTCAGCTCAACGGCCATGTCGGCGGTCATACGGTCGAGGGCGGTCTTGCCTACCCCGTAGGTGGTGCTGAAGTGATAACCAAGGCCTCCGGGCGACGACACGTTCACGATCAATTTGCCAGTGCCGGCAAACAACATGTGAGCGGCGTGCCAGCAGGCCAGGTAATGGCAGCGGGCGCCGGTGCCAACCTGGTCGTCCCAGATCTGCCACGGGTGCTCCCAGAAACCGCCACCCCAGACCGGCGGCGTCGGAATCTTGAAGGCGTTGTTTACCAGCACATCGATGTGGCCCGCCTCGGAACGAATCCGATCAAACAGCGTCTCGATCTGGTCGTCGTCGGTGTGATCGGTCTGCACGGCGATGCCCTTGCCGCCCGCTTGGTTCACCATCTCGGCGGTGGCGTCGATGCTCTTGTCGCTGGAGCCCACCGTGCGGCCGGTGATGTAGACCGTCGCGCCCTGTTCACCGAGGGCGTGGGCGATGCCTCGGCCAATCCCACGGCTCGACCCCGTGACCACCGTGATCCATCCTGCGAGTGGCTTGTCGTCAGACACCTCTAACCCCCTTGGCGACGGAGCTCATTGCTCCGCTCACCGACTTGAATTCGGGGGTGCTACTGGTTGGCCCCCCTTCCGTGAGCTAAATTAACCGCTCAGTCAATTACGTCAACCAATTGCATCAACCGATGTCGCTACTCCGGTGGATTTTGACGAGTTCGCTGCTGGATTGGTCGACCGGACTCCAGTGATCCAGATTCCAGTGATGGAGTGTGATCCGGTCAGAATCACAACCGAGGGGGAGGGCTCCGTCGCATGACGGCCACAGAAATCGATCTCAGCAACTACGACCCGATGGATCGTGAGGTGCAGCAGTGTCCCTTCGACCACTACGCCGCCCTTCGCGACAGCGGCCCCATCTTCCATCACGAGAAGACGGGAATGTTCTTTGCTTCGCGCCTCGATGTGGTCAACGAGATCCTTCGCGATACCGATACCTATTCGTCGAAGATCGCCAGCGCAGCCACGGTCGGTGACCCCGAGGTGATGAAGAAGGTCACCGAGATCATGGCCGAGGGATGGCCCCGCAAGGACACGATGCTCACCATCGATCCGCCCTACCAAACCCGGTACCGCAAGCTGGTATCCCGCACCTTTTCGGCCCGACGCATCGCCGCGTTGGAGGACAAGATTCGAGAGGTCGCCATCGAGTTGATCGACGCGTTCCCCGACAAGGGCTCCATCGACTTCCACGCTGACTTTGCCGTGTCGTTCCCGGTGAAGGTGATCCACTACGCCCTTAACATGTCGCCCGAGACCGAAGGCAAGATCAAAGAATGGTCCGATGCGTCGGTCGCGGCGCTGGGCGTGAACCTCACCGAGGAGGAGCGGCTGCACGCGGCCCGGGTGCAGATCGAAAACCAGAAGTACTGGCACGAGATGTATCAAGAGCGACTGGCCGAGCCCATCGACGACATCATGTCGGGCCTGGCCCACGCCGATTTTGACGACCCGGATACCCCCGATGGCGAGACCCGGAAGCTGGATTTCTCCGAGGTCTTCAGCATCATCCAGCAGCTGATGGTGGCCGGAAACGAGACCACCACCAAATTCCTCAACGAGACCATCCGGCTGATGATCGAAAATCCGGAAACCTGGGATGCCATGGTCGCCGACCCCGAAGGCAACTGGTACGGGTTGGTCGAAGAGGGGCTCCGGCTCTCCACCCCGAACCAGGGGATGTTCCGGCTGGTCACGAAGGACACCGAGATCGAAGGCATCGCCATCCCCAAGGGTTCACGAGTGTGGGTGATGTTCGGGGCTGCGAACCGTGACGGCCACTTCGCCGACGCGGAGTCGTTTATACCCACCCGAGACAACGTCAAGGACCACATCGCCTTCGGCAAAGGCCATCACTTCTGCATTGGGGCGCCGCTGTCGCGCCTTGAAGGGAAGGTGGCGTTCGAAGAATTGGCCAAGCGAATCAAGCGGCCGGAGTTCAGCGAAGGCAACACCTTCGAGTACGAGCCCAGCTTCATCCTTCGCGGGCTGGCCGAACTCAAACTGGACGTCGAAAAGATCTAGTAGACCGTTCGACGCCGTCTCGGCCTTCTAAGAGCAGATTCCTAGGGCTCGGGCTCAACCCCGACACGGTTGGTGTCGGCGAGCACATAGAGATAGATCAGCGGCGGCACCACCAGGACCGCAGCAAGAACCGAAGCAACCAGCAAGCCCACGAGGGTTGATTGTGCTCCGGAGGCAGCCTCGATGCTGAGTTCGTCGGTGAGGATCCACGGGTACTGGGCAAACCCCCAACCGGCAACAACAAGACCAACCGCTACCGCCGCGGTGCCGCGGGCCCGCCGGTGCTGGCGCCGCCACACATGCCACATCGTTGCCAGGCCGGTGGCCGCCGATCCGAGCACAAACGGCAGACCCTGACCGAGCAATCCGTCGGCGAGGGTTTCGCTATCGAAAGCCACCACCGGGATACCGACCAGAACGATCAAGCCAGTGACGGCGCCACCGACCAGTGACTTGTTGCGCAGGTCTTCAACCAGTGCGTCGGCGTTGAGCCTCTCGGCTTCGGCGGTAAGGAGGATCCCGGCAAGGAAGGTGCAGGTGGAAACGGCGAGAGCACCGCCCAGGATCGAGGTTGGGTTCAGCCAGGACGACCAGACGTTGCCGGTCCCGCTCGCTGGCACCCGGCCGGAGGCAACCGCTCCGGCGATGGTGCCGAAGAAGAACGGCGTGACCAGAGAGGCGGTGGCAAACACCACTCCCATGGTCTGGGCCCAGCGCAGCGTGGGCGAGTATTTTCGAAAGGCGAACCCGGCGCCGCGAGCCACGATGCCCAGGCCGGCCAGCCAAAACGGAATGGCCAGCGTGCGCATCAAGGCCACGAAGGCGGTCGGGAACGCACTCCACAGGAAGACCAGCACAAAGATCAGCCACACATGGTTGGCCTCCCATACCGGCCCGACCGCGTGGTCAATCAGGCGACGCAACGGTCCGCCGCGCCGGGCGTTTCCGGCGGTGAGGTCCCATACGCCGGAACCGAAGTCGGCGCCCCCAAAGACGGCGTAGAGGACGATGGCCAGAAACATCACCGCGGCAACCGCGTCGGCTGCGCTCACCGGGCCACCGTGGCTACTGGCTCGGCATCGGATGGACTTGGCATCGGCCCGATGTCGGACGGCGGACCATACGGACTCTCGAGGTCGTGCTCGCCAGCCTGCCAGCGGCGGCTCATGGAGCGGATCACCAGCGTGGCTCCCACCGTCATCCCGGCGTACACCACCACCAGGACGGCGAGGCTGATCCAAATGAACCCGGCATCGGTCACCGCATCCTCGGTGCGTAGAAGCCGATGAACGATCCAGGGCTGACGGCCAACCTCCGTGGTGATCCAGCCCGTTTCCATCGCCACAATCGCGGCCGGGCCGGAAGCAACCAGAGCGCGGAGGAACCACCTTGAGTCAAAGACGTCGTCGGATCGCCAACGCCAGCGCCAACCGGCCCAGGCCATCAGCCCGACCAGCGCAGTGCCGATGGCAACCATGGTTTGGAAGGCTATGTGCACGATCCCAACGGGAGGCCGCTCATCCTCGGGAACGGAGTTGAGGCCGATCACCGTGGCGTTGGGGTCGTTGGTGGCGATCACCGATAACAGACCGTCGATCGGGACCTCGACCGCACCAACCAGTTTCTCGCCATCCCAATAGCCGCCCAGTTCCAACCGGGCCCGCTCTTCGGACTCGGCCAGGCCCTCCATGGCCGCCAACTTGATCGGCTGCTCCGACGCCAGGCGCTGACCGGCGAAATGGCCCACAACGGGCTGAAGAGGGGTGGCAACTGCGGTAAAGGCCAGCGGCACCAGGATGCCGAGCCGATGGATGCGGTCGTGGCGCCCCCGCAGCCAACCCTTGGCATACACCGCGGCGACGCAGAACCCCACCACCATGAAGGCGGCCAGATACATGTGGAGGAACTGCAGGGCTGCCGCTGAGTTGAAGATGGCGGCGACCGGATCGACATCGGTAGGGACACCGTCGACCAGGCGAAAGCCGGTCGGGGCGTTCATCCAGGCGTTGACCGAGACCACCATGAACGACCCCACCACGCCGGCCATCATGATCGGGATCAACATCATCGAGTGCATTCGTCCCGGAATGCGCCCCCAGCCGTAGACGTAGATGCCCAGGAAGATCGCTTCGACAAAGAACGAGATGCCTTCGAGGGCAAAAGCCAGCCCGACAACATCGCCGTAGGTCTCCATCAGCCCGGGCCACAACAACCCGAGCTCAAAGGACAGGATGGTGCCGGAAACAGCGCCGATGGCAAAGAGCACACCGGCCACCTTTGACCACCGCTTGGCTAACTCGAGAGCCATGGCGTCGCCGGCCAGGCCCTTGCGATGCAGCACAAAGATCATTGCCGGAAAGGCGATACCGAAACAGGCCAGAATGATGTGCCAACCGAGCGACAGCGCCATCTGGTTCCGAGCCGGAAGCAGGGCGTCGGTGGCGATCACGGTTGGCCAGGAAGTCATGTCAGAGCATCTCGCCGGGCGGATCGGCACCGTAGAGCGAACTCGCGGGGTGCGGGAGCGATGCCATCAAGCTCAGCATAGCGGTGACCCCCTTCGGCACTCGTCTCCCAACAGGCGAAATCGTGGCCCGCGCCAAAGGTCACAACCCACTGTTGTCGACGGTCAGAACCGGCCCGGCCCTGCTGGCATAAATCGTGGGAACCATGTCATTGACGCCATGGCGGTTGACCGCTCTACTTGAGGTATGGCGCCATCGAAGAAGTCCCGCACGTCAATGAGGGTGGTGATTGTTCTCTACCCGGGCTTTCAACCGCTCGACGTCACCGGACCCCACGAGGTGTTGGCCGCGGCCAACGAGGTGATGGATGGATTAGGCCGCAAAGGCCCCCGATACGAGCTGGTGCGGGCCGCGGTATCGGCCGGACCGGTTGCAAGCGAGAGCGGCTTACAACTGGTGGCCGAGCACAGCTTCGCCGACGTTGCGGCGTCGGCGTCGGCGAACTCGAACTCGAACTCGAAGTCGGCTTCGCCGCGAGCCCCGATCCACACGCTGCTCATTCCCGGTGGAACCGGAGCGATGGCCGATCAAGAGGCAACCGTCACCTGGCTGGCTGCTGGGGTTCCGGCGCAGCGGGTGGCAACGGTTTGCACCGGCACCTTCCTGGCCGCAGACGCGGGCCTTCTCCACGGTCGACGGGTTACCACCCATTGGGCTCGGGCTGGCGAGTTGGCCCGGCGCCACCCCGACCTGACCGTCGACCCCGATCCGATCTACATCAAATCCGACCACCTGTGGACCTCGGCTGGCGTAACCGCCGGCATCGACCTGGCCCTGGCGTTGGTCGAGGAAGACTGCGGAGCCGAAGTTGCTCGCCTCGTGGCCCGCTACCTAGTGGTGTACCTGAGGCGCCCTGGCGGTCAGTCCCAGTTCGGCACGCCGGTCTGGAGCGAGCCGGCAATCGGGGCACCGATCCGCGACGCCTGCGACATTATTCATGCCGAACTCGAAGGTGACCTGTCGGTGAACGCGCTGGCCGCCCGGGTCGGACTGTCGAGCCGCCACTTCGCTCGCCGTTTCAGATCCGAGGTGGGCGAACCGGTCGCGAAACACGTCGAACGGTTGCGGGTGGAAGCGGCCCGTCAACTGCTGGAGACCGGAGATTTGGGTCTCGAAGCGGTGGCGACCGAATGTGGGTTTGGCAGCGCCGAGATCCTGCGCCGAGCCTTCCATCGTCGCCTCGAAATCTCACCCGATGCCTACCGCCGCCAGTTTGTCTCAACCGCCAAAGGCTAAGGGTCCCGAACCCTCACCCAACCTGAATCATGTCAAGAAACCCTGACCACGAAAGGCTCATCTCATGACCGACACACTTTCCATCGCCATCCCGCTCTTCCACCAGCTGACCGCCCTTGACGGCGTCGGACCCTACGAGGTGCTCCAACGACTCCCTGGCGCCACCGTCACCTTCGTAGGGGAGGCGACCGGGGAGGTGCGCACCGACAACGGGTTCCTTGGACTCACGGTGGACGCCACCCTCGATGAACTGCCCAACCCGGATGTGATTGTTGTGCCCGGCGGGGTCGGTACCCGCCAACTCGGTGCCGACCACGCCATCACCGAGTGGGTACGAAACGCCCACCCGACCACCCGCTTCACCACATCGGTGTGCACTGGGTCGATGGTGCTGGCCGCTGCTGGTTTGTTGGACGGCCTCGAAGCCACCACCCACTGGTCGGTGATGAACGAGCTGAACGCACTGGGTGCGGTTGCCACCGGCAAACGGGTGGTCGAACACCTCGATCAGCGGATCATCACCGCGGCCGGTGTGTCGTCGGGTATCGATATGGCGCTTCGGCTCTCCGAGCTACTGGTCGACGATGTCGCGGCCAAGGCCATGCAGCTGATGGTCGAATACGATCCGCAACCGCCGTTTGACTGCGGTTCGGTCGACAAGGCCGACGATGAAGTCATGACCCGACTGATCACCTACGCCGCCGACAAGCAGTAGGGGAGTCAGCGGTTTGGCTGCGGCAGTTGATTGTGACCACTTGCGGCCATGAAGCGTCATACCGATGACTCTCGTCAACGCCTCATCGGAAGAAGGAATCAGTCATGTGCAAACGACGAACCTGCCCCCAATGCCACAAAGCCGGATGGACGGGTTGTGGCGAACACATCGAACAGGTCCTTGCTGACGTCGCACCCGATGATCGCTGTCGATGTGAGCCGGCGCCGAAACCAGCCGGGTTGCTCAGCCGGCTCTTGAAAAAGTAAGAGAAAGTAGGCAGGTCCGAATCGCTTTGTGACCGATTCGCATTCCCGCGCGTCTACCAACTACGAGCCCGTGATGGGTTCATGGCAACAGAGTTGGAGAACTCAAATGAATGAATCAAATAGCGACCGGATCGTACGAGTTGTCGTCGGTGTAGCCCTGCTCATCGCCGCCTTCACCGTTCTCGGCGGCGTCCTCGCCGCTATCGCCATTGCTGTCGGCCTCATCCTGACCGTCACTGGCGCCGTTGGGTTTTGCCCGATCTACAAAGTTCTCAAGACAGGTACCCGCAAACTCACCGGAGCGTGAGCCCGCTTGCTCGATTGAATGAGCTACAGCAGTCCGGCGTGGTCCCGAATCCTTGGTGCCCCAAGTAGATTATGGGCGCATGAGTCCCGCTGCCGATGAAGCTTCCAGAGCTGTCTTCCGGCGCGTTGAAGCCCTTTTTGTAGCCCACGTCAGCGCGGTGTTTAACGTGGCCTACCGGGTGCTTTGGAATCGCTCCGATGCCGAGGACGTGGTGCAGGCTACCTTTGTCAAGGCGCTCACCCGCCTGGATCAGTTGAATGACACGACGCGTTCACGGCCTTGGCTGTTGCAGGTGGCGTACCGCGAGTCCATCGCGGTAGTTCGGAAGCGGCGGGAGCTGCCCCTTGATCCGATTGACCTCCCCGAGTCCAATTCACTTGATCTCGGGCCCGAGGAGTCGGCTGTATTGTCCGAAGTCGCCGCCGAGTTGTCTCAAGCGCTTGGCCGGCTCGATGACGACGAGCGTATGGCTTTAGTGCTCAGAGATGTGGAAGGACTGCCAATGCGTGACGTGGCTGATGTGCTTGGCATCGGTCTGTCGGCGGCAAAGATGAGAGTACACCGTGGTCGCCAGTCGCTCCGCCTTCTTCTGCACGCATCGGGGATCCAACAATGAAGTGCGGTGATTTGGCCGAGAAGCTTACGGATCTGATGGAAGGCGATCTCGAAGAGGCCGAAGAGGCTGCGGCTCTGGAGCATCTGGCAACGTGTCAGGCCTGCGAAACGGTCCTCGCTGAGACGCGAGATGTCACCGAACTTGCCCGGGATCACGGTCGAGTATTGCTATCTGAGGGCGACCAGGATCGCTTGCTGTCGAGACTGCTCCAACACGTGGACGACTCAGCGGAGTGAACTGCGCCATGGGGTAGGCGGCGAGAACGCCGGTGTAGATGGGGTGCCGGACGAGTGAGCGCTGTTCCGAGGCCGAGCGCGGTCAAGGCGACAATGGCTAGCCCGCCTAGGAACAGCACTACGGCGATGGTTTGTAGCCAACCCGGAGTGGGCCAGTCGTTTCGGCCCGGCAAAAGGATGAGCAGACCAAGCACTATCGCTTGGCCGCTCACCCATATCCATCCGATCGCCGACCGACTCATGAGCTGATCGGCTCGGCGGCGTCGGTGTTCACTATGAAGCGATGAGCGCTTCGAGCCGGCTTGTGAGTTCTTCTTCGCCGAGGGCGCCGACGTTTACGTCGACCTCGCCGTTGTCGTTGACGAAGGCGAATGCGGGTTGATCGAACACGCCGAGTTCTTCCCAGATCACGCCATCGGCATCGATCAGATGGTCGAACTCGCCGACGCCGGTCTCTTCAACAAAGTCGACCATTGATTGAATGTCGTCGGACTGGCTGGGGAGACCAAGGAATGTCACTTCGTCGCCAAGCTGGGACTGTACCTCTGCGACCGCAGGGGCTTCGTTACGGCAACGCACTCACCAGGGGGCCCAGAACCAGACGACCAGGTCCTGGCCGGCAAGATCGTTGGTATCGAGTTGAGCGCCGGCAACGGTGTCGGCCACGAGCTGGGGAAGGCCAGCGCCGCCGGATTCTTCTGCGACGTCGGCGCTTGACTCGCCCGCGGTTGCCGCTTCGCCGTCGCTGGCGCCGCCTCCGCCGCAAGCACTTGCGAATAAGGCGAGGCCCAGCGCAGCAGCGCCAAACCGTCGCGATCTGATTGATCTTTTCACCATGGGTCTCGCTAACTCCTCGGGCTCTCTGGGTTGTATTGGTTGTTCGAACTTGGCGCCCGCTGCGCTCATGCGGTGGCGCCGGCCTTGGAATCGTCAAGGGTTTTGGTTGACCGGCCGCCGCTCTTGCGGGCCAGGTAGCCGCCGGCAGCGATCACCAGGTTGATGGCGATGAACGGATAGCCCAACAGCTCGGCTCGGGTGAGCATGGTGCCCAACAGGCTCACCTGGGTGGTGAACCAGCCCGAAACGTCGCTCTGCAAGTCGCCAACGGTGGTGTTGATCGTGTCGAGAATCGGCCAGACTCCTTCGCCGAGCGGCCACTCACCGGCCACCTGTAGTTCCCAGATGCCGTAGCCGATCGAGTAGGGGCCGACGATGATCAGAAGGATGGCCGAGATGAAGTTAATCTTCGGCTGGATCGATCGGAACTTGTTAACCAAACCGTTCTTTCCAAGAGCCAGGAATAGCGTGATGATCGTGGCCAGCAAGCCCATGCCGAGCCCGTAGCTCACGAGCGAACCAACACCGGAGAAGAATCCGCCGTTGGTTGAGGTACTTGAAAAGTTCACCGCGGTGACGAAAATGCCGAGGGTGCAGGTGAGCGAAGCAGTGGCGTAGGACATACCGAACAGAAACATCGAAAAGAACGACCCGGAGGAGCCTCCCTTTTGCATCTTCGGGAGCTTCAGAATGAGTTGGAACCCACGCAGCATGGCCACTCCGAGAACCACCAGCCCGATACCGAGTGCGATGTTGAAATACGGCAGCCATCTCGCCACCGCGGCTTGCAGTCCGCCGAGGACCAAACCAAAGAACCCGAACACCACGAGCATGCCCAGTGTCATTGCCAGGCCGACGCCCTGGGCCCGGTTCAGTGCTACCCAGCGGCTCGGGGACTCATCTTCCTGACCGAGGAAGAAGCCGAGGTATGCCGGCAAGAGGCCAAAACCGCACGGGTTGAGCAGTGCGACCATTCCAAGAGCGAATGCAAACGCATCGAAAAAAGTCATTGTCGGGGGATCTCCTAGGTGGGCTGTCGGTAGAGCTCAGGCTGCGGGTGTTTTGCCAAGAGCCACAGAGCAGGTTGCGACGGGCAGAGCGCTTTCGGCGCTGACTGCTCGAGTTGTGCTGCTTGCGAGCAGAGCAGCAACAAGCCCAAGCGCGCCGCCACTAAGTAGGAGCGCAAAGAACATTGCGACGGCTGCCGGGCTCATTTCGTAATTGTACGGATAAACGGCTATTAGGCAACCCGGACGTACAAAGAGCCCGATATAGTTGGAGCCGGGAACTGTCCATTCGCAGGCCCAGGAAGGTGAATGCATATGGCGATGACGCCACTGGATCGCAACAGTCCCATGCCTCTTTGGGCTCAACTGGAATCGGACCTAAGGACCCGCCTTGAAAGGGGCGAGTTCGATGAGGCGTTTCCGACCGACCTTGAATTGACCGAGGGGTATGAGGTCAGCCGCCACACTGTTCGCGAGGCGGTGAGAGTTCTCAACAAGACCGGCCTGTTGAAGCGGGAGCGGGGTCGCGGGACGGTGGTCAACAGACCAGAGTTTGAGCAGTCACTGGGCACTCTCTACAGCCTGTTTCAGTCGGTCGAGTCTGCTGGGGTAGAACAAACAAGTGAGATCCTTCGATGTGAGATCGTCAGCGATTCGGTCGCGGCATCGAACCTGGACGTCGACGAGGCGGCAAAGTTGGTGCTGATCGAGCGCCTTCGACTTGCCGGCGGCTCACCGCTGGCGATCGACCGGGCCTGGTTGCCGGCAAAAATCGCAAAGCGGCTGTTGGCGGTCGACTGGACCCATACCGCGCTCTACGACGAACTGGCCAAAGCGAAGGCGCCGGTCCCCAATCAGGGGTGGGAACGCCTCACGCCGATCGTGCCTACCCCGGCGGATCGGTCCAGGCTTGGTCTCCGTAAGTCTGATGCGGCGTTCTTTCTGGAGCGGCTCGGCTGTCGTGATGGGCAACCGGTGGAGTGGAGAACGACAATTATCCGGGGAGATCGCTATCGCTTCGTGACCGATTGGTCGGCGGGGGGCAGGACCGACCTCCGTCCCTCTGCTGCCTGACAGCACATCGGCTACACAGTGGAACCGAGGCGATCGATACCGGGAATCAACACACTGAAGCCCCGTACCGACATGTGGTACCTAAAGAAGCACGGGCTGCCGTTTTTCTACTGGAACCTCATGCTCAAGGGCATGGCCTAGCCCAAAAGCTCCGAGCGGCCCGCGGCGCTATGACGATCCTGGGTTGTATGTCGAGTCAAATGTACGTATATTCGTACCTATGAAGGGGCTCGCCAACATACTGCCAATCTTGAGTTGGGCTCCCCGCTACGATGGCGCCGATATTCGTGGCGACGTTGCTGCGGGCTTGACGGTTGGGGCGATGCTGGTGCCGCAGGCGATGGCCTACGCACTCCTCGCTGGACTCCCACCCGAAGTCGGCCTCTATGCGGCAACGGTGCCGGTCGTGGTCTACGCACTGTTTGGTACCTCCCGTCAGCTGGCCGTCGGGCCGGTGGCGATCGTGTCACTGCTTACCGCTTCGGCTCTGGCCCCGCTCGTTGAGGAAGGGACGGCCGGCTACCTGAGCGCAGCGGCACTGCTGGCGCTGATGGTTGGTGTTGTCCACATCGTGCTTGGCGTCGGGCGTCTCGGGTTTTTGGTGAACTTTCTGTCGCATTCGGTTCTTGTTGGTTTCACTGCGGCCGCGGCAATCATCATCGGCTTCTCGCAGGCCAAACACCTCTTGGGGATCTCGGTCGAACGCAAGGAGCACTTCTACGACACGGTGCTTGAAGTAGGGAGAAACCTGTCTGAGACCCATGGAACGACCTTGGTCATCGGCTTGGCTTCGCTGGCGACAATGTTCGCTCTGAAGCAGGTTTCGAAGAAGATTCCTGCGGCTCTCGTGGTGGTGGTGGGTTCCGTCGTGGCGGTAAAGACCTTCGACCTTGAAGCCCGTGGTGTGAAGGTAGTGGGGGACATTCCCGACAGCCTCCCGGCGTTTGGGTTGCCGGACTTCGATGGTTCGCTTCTCAGCAGCCTGGCCACCACCGCATTCGTGATCACCATCGTGGGCTTCATGGAATCGATTGCAGTTGCGAAGGTCTATGCACGGCGGGATCGCTACGAGGTCGTCCCCAACAGCGAGCTCATCGGGCTGGGCGCGGCCAACCTGGCCTCGGGTCTGTTTGGTGGCTATCCCGTCACCGGCGGATTCTCCCGCACCGCCGTCAATGCCACGGCCGGAGCCCGCACTCCGCTTGCGTCCCTCGTTACCGCAAGCATCGTCCTCGGAACCATCGCCTTCCTCACGCCCCTGTTTGCCTCGTTGCCAAACGCGGCACTTGGCGCCATCATCATCATGGCGGTCATCGGCCTGATCGACGTCGCCGAAATGCGACACATCGCCAAAGTGAAACGCAGCGACCTCATCAGCCTCGGAGTCGCCTTCTTCGGCACCCTCATTCTTGGCATCGAGATCGGGATCCTGGTGGCCATCGTTGCGTCGATGCTTGTGGTGTTCGCCCGTATGTCGATGCCTCACAGCGCGGTGTTGGGCCACGTGGAAAACACGACTAGCTACCGTAACGTGGAGCGCTTTCCCGAAGCTGATACCCAGGCTGGGATTCGGATTATTCGCATCGACGCCGCCCTGTCTTTTGTCAATGCGGTCAACGTCAAGAAGCTGGTGCTTGAGCAGGCTGATTCGCTCGAGGCAGAGCCGCGGGCTCTTGTATTGGATGCATCGGGAATGAATGACCTCGATGCCACCGGTGCCGAAATGCTCCACGATCTCCTGATTGAGGTCGAGGAGCGCAACGTTGCCTTGCATCTCACCGATGTCAAAGGACCCGTCCGTGACGTGCTTCGGCGGGCTGGATTATGGGATGAGCTTGGTGCCCGGGTGCACACCTCGACCAACGATGCCGTGCTTGCTATTCGGGAGCGCTCGGTGGGCCCCGTCGACCAGCGGCGGCTCGGAATCGACGAGCGTCCTTCCGATCTTTCCTTGCGTTCAGCGGTGGAGGCTCAGACAAGTGTGTGAGTCCCCTTTACAATGCCTGGCCGCGGCGTCCGAGCGCGTGTCGACCAACCCACGATCGGCGTCGATGCTCTGCCGGCAGAGAAAATCAATCGACCAGCCCATGGAGGCACAATGACAACTGCAACGCCTACAGCCCGAACCCTTGGCGCCGACCAACTGCGTCAGCTTCAACACGAAGACCCTGACCTCCGCATCCTTGATGTGCGAACCGGAGGCGAGTTCGAGACTGCGCATATTCCCGGCTCATACAACGTGCCGCTCCCGACGCTCGGCGAACACGCCCGGGACCTCGCGAACGTAGACCACCCCGTTGTTCTTGTTTGCCAATCCGGCGCCCGTGCCCAACAGGCCTGCGAGCAGCTCGTAGCTGCCGGCAAAGAGAACCTTCGCATCCTTGAGGGTGGCATGAACAGCTGGGAGAGTGCCGGGGGAGAGGTCGCTCACGGCAAAGTAGAGCGGTGGGCCATGGACCGTCAGGTGCGTCTTGCCGCCGGGACCCTCGTGCTGGCCGGTATGGCCGCAAGCACGGTCATTCCCCAGGCGAAGTGGTTCGCCGGAGCCATCGGTGGCGGCCTGACATTCTCAGCTCTTTCAAACACCTGCGCCATGGGTACGGCACTCTCGAAGCTGCCGTACAACCGCACCGCCGAGTGCGACATCCAGGAAGTCCTCGCCCAGCTCAAAGGAAAGCCATGAAGTTCACTCAGTACTACCTTGATTGTCTGTCGCAGGCCTCCTACCTGATCGGCGATGAGACCACAGGTCGGGCGGTCGTGGTGGACCCCCGCCGCGACGTCTCGGAATATGTCGGTGATGCCGAGGCGGCGGGCCTCACCATCGAACTCATCATCGAAACCCATTTCCACGCCGACTTCCTTTCCGGCCACCTTGAGCTGGCGGCGGCGACCGGGGCCGAGATCGCCTTTTCGGCGGTCGCGGTCACCGAGTTCGCGTCCCGCAAGCTTGCCGACGGAGAGCGGATCTCTCTCGGTGAGGTCGAATTGGAAGTCCTTCACACCCCGGGTCACACTCCTGAGTCGATCAGCATCGTGGTTCGTGAACGTGCCGGGGACGAGGTGCCCTACGGCGTCTTGACCGGCGACACCCTGTTCATCGGCGACGTTGGTCGGCCCGACCTTCTTGGTTCGGTTGGCTTTACCCGTGAGCAGCTGGCGAACGATCTGTACGACAGCTTGCACAACAAGCTTCTGCCACTGCCGGACGACACCCGGGTGTATCCGGCCCATGGCGCGGGCTCGGCTTGTGGCAAGAACCTGTCGACCGACACGGTGTCGACGATGGGCGAGCAACGGGCCACCAACTATGCGCTCCTGGCACCGGACAAGCCGACCTTCATCGACCTTGTCACCGAAGGACAACCGCCAGCGCCGGGCTACTTCGCCTACGACGCGGTGCTGAACAGCAAGGATCGAGACCTTCTCGACGAAACGGCACCACCGGAGAGGCTAGACATCGCGGCCGCTGGCCAACTGGTGCAGCAAGGCGCCATGGTCATCGACGGGCGGGACCCGGAAGAGTTCGCTCTCGGACATCTTCGGGGTTCGATCAACGTCGGCCTCAACGGCCGCTACGCCGAGTTCGCCGGCTCGGTTGTGCCCAGCGATGTGGACATCGTGCTGGTGGTCAATGATGGCTCAGAAGTTGAGGCCAAGAATCGCCTGGCCCGGATCGGCTTCGACCGGGTTGCCGGCTACCTCACGCCGGCCGAGCTGGTGGATCACCCCGAGATGGTGGAGCGAGCCTCTCGAATGACGGCTGCCGAGTTTGAGAGCCGCAAGCCAGATATTGAGGGTCTCCAGCTTCTTGACATCCGCAACCCCGGCGAACATGCCATGGGCACGATAGACGGATCGGTGCTCATCCCGGTTGGCCAGCTCCCAGGCCGGCTCAAAGAGCTCGACCCAACGGCGCCAACGGTCGTGTTCTGCGCCGGCGGCTATCGCTCGTCGGTCGGCGCCAGCGTGTTGCGCCAAGCAGGCTTCGCCGATGTCTCCGACATCCTGGGCGGCTACGGAGCCTGGATCGAGACCGTGCCGGCAGCATAATCAGTTTCAAGAGTTCCACTAACAGAGCCTGATCTACCCGAAGTCGGTCGGCCGCAACTTCGATTCGCCGCTACCAAGCGAGCTCAACGGCGGCGGGCGGATACCTACTTTCCGCTGAGGGCGGCCACTACCGGCGCGAAGTCCTCGATGACGGTGTCGCCGACGGTCACGTAGGAGATGCCGTACTCCTCGCGGCGCTGCTCGAGTCGTTCGATGATTTCGTCGACCGAGCCGATCAGGGTGTGGGGGTGGGCGGCCATCACTTCAGGCTCCAAACCAAACGCCCCGGCCATGGCGGCGGTGGTCTTTTCGGTCTGATCGGTCACGGTAGTGAAGTAAGCGGCGATCTCGATCTCGACGTCGTCGAAACGATCGCCGGCACCGTCGCGAATCCAGCCCACCTTCTCCAGGGTTCCCTCGGCTGTACCTGAGCCAACACCCTTGGCCCCGATCTTGCCGGCCGAGTTGTCGAAGTTGATCGAGACGATGTCGGCCAACCGCCCAGCGATGCCTAACACCTTGGGCGAGCCGCCGCCGATCATGATCTTCGGACCTCCCTCCTGGGGGCAGGCCGGCACGGCGGCGGTATCGCTGATCTGTACGTGTTCTCCGGCGTAGTCGAGGTCGCCGCCGGCAAAGAATTGCTTGGCGAACTCTACGTACTCGGCCATCTTGGCGATGCGCTTGCCGGCTCGCTCCCACGGCACCCCCATGGCGTCGTACTCGCTGTGGATCCACCCGGCACCAAAGCCCGCTTCGAGGCGACCGTCCGACAACAGGTCGATCGTGGCCAGCGACTTCATCAGCACCATCGGCTGGTGGTAGTCACAACACATCACCCGCGATCCGATCTTCACGGTGTTGGTTACAGCGGCAGCCGCAGCCATGGCCGGGATCGCGGCGACGGTTTGCACCGGATGACTGGCGGCGGTGAGCGCCGCGCCCGGGCCAAAGTAGTGATCAGCCACGTGGAGCGTGGAGTAGCCGAGATCCTCAACCTTGCGAGCGGTTTCGGTCCACTCGGTTGCGGATTCGGGCTTAAAGGCCTGACAGCCAAAACGAAACGGTTTCACAGTTCCCCCAGTGGGCCCTTCGCCCTGTCTGTTCAGCGCAGTGTCGTCAGAAATTTGCCCCGGCGCTGTCGATGATCGATCCGTTGTGAGAAACTAACCGAACGGTTAGTTTTTGTCAGACGCGGACGCCGACAGTCGCGGAGGCGGCGTTCGCGGGCGCTGATATTCGCAGACGCGGCCACGGGATCCAGGGGGAGTCGAACGGTGAGTACTACCGAAGCGGAAACCAAAGGCAGCGACGGCACTGAGACCAGCGACCCGGTGGAGATGAAGCACTCGTTTTGTCGGGTGTGCCATGCGGCTTGTCCGATCGAGGTCGACGTCACGAACATCGATGGGGTCGACACCGTGCTCGATATCCGGGGCGTGCGAGAGGATCCACTCTTTGAGGGCTACACGTGCATCAAGGGGCGCCAACTACCCGACCAGATGCACCACCCTGATCGCCTCCGCACCGCCTACCGTCGCACCGAAGCGGGGACCTTCGAAGAAGTCGCTTCGTCCACTGCGCTCGACGAGATTGCGGCCAAGCTCCAGACGATCATCGACGAACACGGCCCGGGAGCGGTGGCCACCTACACCGGCACCGGCGGCTACCAGAACTGTGTGGCCCTTGAGGCGGCCCGCGCCTTTCACAAGGGCATCGGGTCTCGCGCGATCTACACCTCGGTCACGATCGACCAGCCGGCCAAGAGTATGGTGCCGGCGCTGATCGGCTGGTGGGAAGCCGGCTGGGACAACTTCCGCGACGCCGACGTGTCGATGGCGGTGGGCTACAACCCGATGGTGTCGAGCTACGCCGCCGCCGGTGGTCTTCAGGGCACCAACCCGTTTGTCACCATGCGCCGAGCCAAAGAGCGGGGCATGAAGTTGATCGTGATCGACCCACGCCGCACCGAGCTGGCTTCGTTTGCCGACATCCATCTCCAGGTGAAACCGGGGGAAGACCCGGCGCTGCTGGCCGGCATGCTCAACGTCATCCTCAGCGAAGAGCTGAACGACGTGGACTTCTGCGCCGACTGGATTGAAGGCCTGGGCGACATGGCCAAGGCGGTCGAACGCTTCACCCCGGAGTACGTGGCCCAGCGCTGCGAAGTGCCAGCCGACGATGTGGTGGCCGCGGCCCGAATGTTTGCCGCCGGAACCTGCGGCACTGCGGGCACCGGCACCGGACCCAACATGGCGCCGAACTCACTGCTCACCGAATACCTCACCATCGCCCTCAACGCCGTGTGTGGGCGGGTGAACCGCGAAGGCGATCACGTTGAATCCGGAACACTCCTGTACCCCGAGTCGCCCAAACGGGCCCAGGCCATCCCACCGACCGAGCTCCGCACCGGACCGGCCCACCGCTTCCGCAACCTGCGGGGTTACCGCGGCGAGATGCTGTGCACGGTGCTGGCCGAGGAGATCCTCGAACCCGGAGAAGGTCAGATCCGGGCGCTGATCTGCAACGGCGGCAACCCGGCGGTGGCCTTCCCCGACCAGGAGCTCACCATGCGGGCCCTTAAGGATCTGGACCTGCTCGTGGTGGTCGATCACCGAATGACCGCCACCGCCGATGAGGCCGACTACGTGATCGCCCCAACGCTGTCGCTGGAGCGGGCCGACGTGCCTCACCTGATGGATCGGTGGCTCACCCAGCCCTACAGCCACTACACCCCCGCGGTGATGGCCCCGGTTGGTGATGTGCTGAACGAGTGGCAGGTGTTTTGGGGGCTCACCCGCCGCCTCGGGGTCTCTATGCCGCTCGCCGGTGGGGACCTGGCCGAGCTCGACGAACCGACCGATGACGACGTGATCGACTTTGCCTACGCCCGAGCCCGGATGTCGATGGACGACTACCGGGCCGCACCCCGCGAGGTGCATCCGGACCGGGCCTACGTGGTAGAGGCAGCTGAGGAAGGTTGCGCCGCCCGCTTCGACCTGGGCTCCGAGCCGATGATGGCCAAGCTCGACGAGGTCTTCACCCAACGCACCGGTGCCGAGTTGATCGAAGGCTATGTGGAAGGTGAGTTTCCCTTCCGACTGGTCAGCCGCCGTATGAAGTCGGTCCTCAATTCACTCGGCTCCGAGTTGCCCGGGCTGGCGGCCAAAGGCACCACCAACCCGGCGTTTATGCATCCCGAAGATCTGGCTGAACTCGGTTTCGAGTCGGGCGACCTGATCGAAATCACCTCCACCGTCGGTGTCATCAACGGCGTGTGCGAAGCCGCAGCCGACGTAAAACGCGGCGTCATCTCCATGTCCCACTCCTGGGGCGACGCCTCCGGCGAGGATGGCAAAGTGCGAGACATCGGCGTACCCACCAGCCGGCTCACCAGCACCACCGCCTGCTACGACGAGTTCACCGGCATGGCCGTACTCAGCGCAATTCCGGTGAAAGTTCGCCGAAGCCCACTGGTGACCGACTCCTAGCGGCCCGTGCCGGTTGGGCCGGTACTGGGGAGGACACCCCGCAGCCTCGCATGGCGTCAGAATTTTGCTTCACGTACCCTGAGCCTTACGGGTCGAAAGGGAAGGTTACGTATGAACGAGAGCCCCCGCGGGTTGGACCCGAGGGTGACTGCTATAGGGCAGCGACCGCCGCTTGGCGGTGGCCGACCGCCGGAGCAAAACAAACCGGAAATGTCACCAAGGCTCATGATGGCTGCCATCAGCGTCGGCCTCGCGGCCCTTCTCCTCGGAGGCTTTGGCTCCTACTTTCTGTTTAGAGAAGGCGGTGGCCCTGCGCTGGCCGTCGGCGATGGTCCGGAGAGCACCACGACGACCGCGCCAAGGAGTACCACCACCGACAGCACGACCACAACGACCGACGCGGTAACGACAACGACGGCGGCTCGGACTACCACCACAAACGCCCGCACAACCACTACCGACACCGATGAGATTGCCGGCTCGACCACAACGACAGAAGCCACCACCTCCACGACGGTGCCAACAACCACAACGGCGCCGACTACCACAACGACCGCGGCGCCAACGACAACCACGACCGCTCCCACTACAACCACAACAGTGCCGACGACAACAACGACCGCGGCGCCCACCACCACCACAACCACGGCAGCGCCAACGACAACAACCACCACCGCCCGTCCAACAACCACCACAACGACTGCGGCGCCAACTACAACCACAATCACCACACCGCCGGGTCCGGCTGGCTACCAACGGATGGTGCGTCGGAACCCAGCGGTCGCTGACATCCCGGTCTCGATCTACATCGAGGCCGGTGATGACCTCTGTGCCCAGTTGCCTTCAGCATTCGATTTCGGCACCATCGGAACGCTGCAAGCTCTGCTGTTGTTGTCCTACGCCGACGCCGCCTCTCCGGAGCTAGAGGCGATCTTCACCAGCGATCAGGAAGGCGCCGACTTCTTCCTCAACGCCATGCGCGATCGGTGCCCGGCGTTTATCAACTCCCTCGACGACTCCGACGAGATCAAATAGACGAAGTTCCATCGGCCGGCGGCCTGGCGTTAGGAGATGGTGCCAGCTTCTCGCAGAGCGGCGATCTGCTCTTCGGTGCGGCCGATCTCGGAGAGGATGGCGTCGTTGTCTTCGCCGCGCAGCGATCCGGTTGCCGCCACGGCGGCAGGGGTGGTCTCGAATCGGGCCGCAGGTACCGGCTGGCGAACCTTTCCCGCAAGGGGATGATCCCACTCGGCGAGGGTGCCGTTGTGGATTACCTGCGGATCGGCGATCACTTCATCGGCGTCCAGGATGGGGCCGCAGGGCACGTCACCCTCGATCAACTTCTCCAACACCTCGGCCATGGTTTTGGCGGCGAACGCCTCGGCCAACAACACCCCGAGTGCGGCAAAGTTCTCTTGATTGGTCATGGCCGCCATGTCGCAGAACCGCGGGTCTTCCTTCCACTCCGGGTGGCCGACCGCGTCGTAGAGCGCGTGGCGCTGAGTGTCGTTGATCACGAAGTAGACGATCTTGCCGTCGGAACAGTCGGTGAGGTTGTAGACCTGCGATAACAGGAAGCCCGGGCTGGCGTCGTCGTCCATCAGGGTCTTGTCCATCATCCCGTCGGGCCAAAAGAAATAGAGACACGAGTCGAGCATCGGTACTTCGACGTGCTGGCCGCCGCCGCCCTTCTCGCGGACCAAAAGTGCCGCGGTTATGGCCTGAGCCGCAGTCAGCGCGGTGCTCTTGTCGGCGAAGAGGTTTCGCACCATGTCGGGAAACGGGACCTCCGGGTTGAGCTGGCGCGAGATCACACCGCTGAGGCCCTGGATCACCGGGTCAAGCACCGGTCGAGCCGAATAGGGGCCACTCGGGCCGAAGCCGCTGATCGAGCAGTAGATGATGTTGGGGTTCAGCGCCTTGATCGCTTCGTAACCGATCCCGATGCGGTCACAGGCTCCGGGGCGGAAGTTCTGCACCAACACGTCGGCATCAGCGGCGAGATCAAGCAGCACCTGGCGCCCCTCATCGGTGGTGATGTCGATGCCGAGCGAGCGTTTGCCTCGGTTGTTGTTGAGATAGAACGCGGGCATTCCGTTCTTGGCGAATGAGGGCAGACGGGTGACGTCACCGAACCCGGTAAGCGGTTCGACCTTGATCACGTCGGCGCCCTGGTCGGCCATCAACATGGTGGCGAGCGGCCCCGAGACCACCTGCGACAAATCGAGCACCTTGTAGCCAGCGAGTGGTCCCGGCATCTACATTCCCCCTGTGATTCACACTGTGTAAGCAACGAAGCTGTGTTTCGGCCAGCCAAACACTCCGGCCCATCGGTCCCCAATGCTAGTCCTCATCGACTTCCGGGTCTTTTCCCAAGAGGGTTCTGCGAAGCGACTCTCGCGCGCTTCATTGGGGTGAGAAGACGGGCCGCGTTGTTGTCGATAGTTTGGAGACGGGGCGCGGGGGTGCGACTCCGGCTGGGGAGGAACCGATGGATGACGCAGAGATCGCTCGAATCAGAGCCGATATGGCCTACGAGTTCTCGCGAACGGCACCGCCCGAAGGGTTCCCAAAGTTTCACGACATCGCCGTTGAGCGCCACACCAGCGAAGCGTTCTATCAGCTTGAACAGGAACATATCTGGGCAAAGAGTTGGGTAATCGCGGGCCGCGAAGACGATATTGCCGAGCCGGGTGACTACTTCCAGATGAAGGATCTGGGCGTTCCCCTCCTTGTGGTGCGGGGCACCGACGGCGAGATCCGCTGTTTCTACAACACCTGCCAACACCGCGGCGCGCCGGTGGTTCGAGATGAGCGGGGGTCGTCGCGCCGGCTGCGCTGCCAGTATCACTCGTGGACCTACGAAATCGATGGCGGCACGCTTGTCTCACTTCCCGACGAGCGGGACTTTGTCGACCTCGATTGGACGGCGCGCTGCCTACCAAAAGCCCAATGCGACACCTTCGCCGGGTTTATCTTCATCAACCGCGACCGCTTCGCACCGCCGCTGATGGACTGGTTGGGTCAGGCCACCGAACTCTTCGCCCCATTCAGCGACGGGAACCTGCGCGAGATCTACCGCGAGTCCATCACCGTGCCCTGCAACTGGAAGGTCACGGCCGAGGCCTTTCTTGAGGTGTACCACTTCCGTCACATCCACAGTCACGATGGCGTGTCCACCCTCGACAACCGCGGGGCGGCGATGGGGCTCTACCCGAACGGCCACAGCCGAATGATCACCCCGTACTCCCAACAGCGTCTTAAGGCGTTGGGGATGAAGAGCTGGGATGACTGGTTCGTTCCCGATCAGTCGCCGTTTCCTGTGGTCGAAAGTCTCGGTGCCGGGGAAGCGTCCATGATCGCCAGCACCAGCACGGCGGTAAGCCTGTTTCCCAACATGATTGTGCCCTTTGGAGTGGTCGGATTTCCCATTAACTACTTCTGGCCGATCGACAAGAGCACCACCCGCCTCGACTGGGTTTACTACGCGCCCAAGGACTGGGAGGGCGACGAGGATGATGTTGATGACGCACTGCCCGATCATTGGCAGAGCCTGCGGACCCACTACAACCGCATCATGGAAGAAGACCGGCTGAACATGGCGCCCATGCAGGAGTCACTCGAGTCGCCAGCTCTTACCGGCATACCGATCAACTATCAGGAACGGCGAATCTGGCATTTCCACGAACAGATCGACCGGATGATCGGCGCCTCTCGGGTACCGGATGGTCTTGCGGTGCGGCCGCTGTTGCACGACTACCTGCTCTGACTGTGTTGCCGGCGACCCATGGCCGCCGCAGGGCCCGCCGATTAGGCTCAGCCCATGGAGGCGCCCAACACTCAGGACACAAGAGCGCCGGGCTGCTTCTACCGGGCTCCGCTATCCGATGAGCCTGCGGTCTTTCGATTCGAGAGATTGGAACCGCCCAACTACAAGCTGCTGGAACAGTTTGAGTACGTCGACCGGCTCGGCCACTGGTATCGGGTTCCGGCCGCGCCGGTGCCCGACGAAGTGGGGCCCGACTCCTACAACGAGACCGACTTTGCCTCTGTGCCGTTCTTTTTGACCTGGCTGGTTCCCAAAGACGGCTCTCACACGCCTGCCGCCATCCTGCACGATGCCTTCATCGGTGGGCAGAAGGGGCTGCACTACGAGACGTCGTCCGACGAGCCGGTGCCGGAAAGCCACGGCGACTACCTGTTCCGCGAGGCGATGGAACAGAGCGGGGTGGCCTGGCTGCGACGCTGGCTCATGTGGGCCGCAGTTGCGGTTCGAACCCTCACAACCAGCGTGGCCAAGGCCTGTCCCGAACACGATGCCCACAGCCGGCTGCGGTGGGGGCGGGTGATCCCGATCGGTGCTGTCGTTGTGCTCTGGACCTTGCTCAGTGCGGCCATGGCTCTCGATGTTCCCGATCTGATCGCCGAGACAGCCGAACTTCCCTGGCTTGGGAACCGGTCGTGGTTCTCCGAAGTCGGCTGGGCGCTGGCGATGGTTGGCGTGGGCGCGATCGGAATCGCTTTGATCTTCGGCGCACTCACCCAATCCAAGCGAGGGCTTGGCGCTGGCGCCTTGGCTGGAGTCGCCATCGGATTCCTGGGACTGCCGATGCTAGCCGCGTTGGTTGGAGCCGGTGGCTACTTCGTCCTCGAAAAAATTGCCGGAGTCGTCTTCCCCGCCCGCCGCCGGACGGTTGCTTGAACTGAAGGCTGGGGACCGGTTTGTTGGGACTACTTTCCGGCGTCGAGTTCGGTTATCAGCTTCTTGGTGGCGGTGGCCCGGAAAGAGTCCTCAACCAGTTCGCTCACCTCGCCCCAGTCGACTTTGGGCGACTGATCCGGGTTGAGGTCGATGCCCATCCACCCGTACGGACCCCAGTAGGCCGGTTCGAAAAAGCGGTCGTCCTGAGTCAGGGCGGCCCGATCGTCATCGGCGGGAAGAAACAGCAGCGACTGGCGGTAACGGTCGGACTTGGTATCACCCTTCACCACCGCGCCGAAGATGGCAAAGACCTTCTTGGTGAAGAACGCGGGGCGACCATGCGACACTTTTTCGCCGGCACCAGGCAGGGCCAGACAAACCTTGCGCAACCGGGCCAAGACCGGATCGGCCGGGTCGAACTGTGGTGGGTGAGGCACGGCTCCAGATTAGTCACCTTCAAGGGCGACGTCCGTTGGCTGATCGCGAAATTCGTTTGGTGGACCTGGACGAGTTCGTTAGCTTCGAACTCATGAAGATTTGACTCCTCCCACATGTGCCACATGTCCGTCGCCGGCGATGCCGCCGGCACGAAGGAGAGGAGTGCGAATGCCGACGCGCAAACGCAAGGGTGGTCGAGTGACCCCCAAGGGCACCCGCAACGGGTCCCAGAAATCGAAGAAGAGGGTTGAGGAGACCGGGATTGAGCCGACCGAATCGGGCTCGTCGGAGCAGGCCCAGCGGTCTCCGGGCAATCAGCGGTCGAGGTCCCGAGGCAAGGGGCAACGGGGAGGCAAAGGTCGACCCCGAGCCGACCGGCCAGAGACCCGTCACCGCGGCCAGCGGTAGTTGCAGCCGGGGAAGGTTGGAATGTAGGCCAGCTGGTTAGGGTTGGGCGTTCCATGAGCTCGGCCGAACACATTCTCGCGCCCGGGCTTGGGTCCAGCGAAGCAGCCGCACCTGCAGCGGCCCAACGGCGGCGGGCGGTCTGGCTTCTCCCCCTGGCCTTCACCATCTCCTGGGTGGTCTTTGTTCTTCTCGGCGGACACTGGGACCGAGTGCTTGACCATTGGCGAAGCTCGCTCACCATGGTGTTTGGCAGCTTTGTGGCCGGGAGCACCCCGCAGGGCGGTGGAGCTGTGGCCTTCCCCGTCTTTACCAAGGTGTTGTCGGTGCCGCCCGAAGTGGCCCGCTCGTTCTCGGTGACGATCCAGGCCAGCGGCATGGTTATGGCATCGCTGACCATCCTCCTGGCCGGTCGCCGAATCGATAAGCGGGCTCTGGGACTCGGTTTGGTGGGTGGCACCGTCGGGTTGCTGTTTGGCGCCTTCGTTCTCGGCGATTCGAGTCGGCCGTTCTGGCCCTCCCAACTCGATGCCGCCTATGTGAAGGTCACGTTTACCGTCCTGATCTTTGCCGTCTTCCTCATCGTGAAGAAGTGCGCCACCGAAACCGCCAAGGCAACACAGGTTGAGCACTGGGGCGGGCGGGCCATCTTCGTCATGCTGGTTTTCGGCTTTGTTGGCGGCGTGCTCACCGCCCTCACCGGTTCGGGAGTGGACGTCCTACTTTTTGTCTTTGTGGTGCTGGTGGCCAAGGTGTCGCCGAAGGTGGCGATTCCCACCAGCATCGTGGCCATGGCCGGCATCTCGATCGTGGCGGCGGTGCTCTTTGGTTTGATCGATGGACAGCTCGATGTCACCCGCGCTGGTGCTGACGTGGTGGCGGTCGGTGGCGCCCCGTTTGGCCCTGAGGCGGCAACCCGGTTCGACCTCTTCGGGCTATGGCTGGCCGCAGCGCCGGTAGTGGTGTGGGGCGCCCCGTTTGGATCGTGGGTGGCCGATCGAGCCAGCGAACGCACCGTCATCCGATTTGTCGGCCTGATGGCGATGGCGGAAGTGATCACCACCATTGCCTTCCTCGACCGGCTGCGCAGTGACGTAGCCCTCGCCCTCTTCGGGATCGCCGGTCTGGTAGCAGCCTGGCTGTTCGTCCGAGGCCTCGGCCGCCTCTCAGGCTGGCTCATGGCCGACTGACAGAAACAGCAAACAGAGTCAGCGGAACGAACTCCGCTTGTTCAGGCGCTTTGGCGCCACACCTCGGGGTAGAGGTCGGTGCCAAGGCGATCGCCAGGCCTGAGGCCAACCTCGGTCATGGCCTGTTCGTGGTCGGGATCCATGCCGGTCTTGCGGAAGACCACCCGGGCATCGTCGCCGGCCCACTTGGTGTTGAACACCCGAAGCTCGCGATCCTCGGGCAGGTTCCCGGAACCACCGTGAACCGAGCGGCCGTTGAAACAGATCACGTCACCCGGCTCCATGTCGAAGCTGGCGATGTCGTAGTCGGCCCGGTTGCCCTCGATATCGGGGAAGGGGACCGCGTCATCGCCGAAGTCGACCTGATCCCGCTCGTCACCGGTCAGGTCGCCGAAGTTGGCCTGATCGAAGTATTCGGTCCACCGATGCGAACCCTTCACGATCTCGAGACAACTCTTCTTGGACACCGGCACCAAAGGCATCCACGACGAACACGTCTGAAACCCCTCGATGGACCAGAACGGTTCATCCTGATGAAAGGGTGTCCGGAACCCGGTGCCGGGGCTGCGGGCGAACATGGCATCAAAGAAGAAGTTGGCCCGCGACGACTGCATCAGCCGCCCGGCGATCTCGGCCAAGGGCGACTCAAAGACAAAGTCCCGATAGACCTCCTGGGTTCGCCATACCTGAGAGTCGTAGCGTGACTCCCGCCCCTGCTCATCGCGATGCCAGAGACGACTCCGCTCGGTTGGGTTGGCCAAGGTGTGCTCCACGCCACCTTTGAGGCGTTCGATCCAGTCCAGGCCGATCACCCCGCGAAGACAGACCACACCATCGGTCGAAAAGGTCTTAATGTCGTCTGCGGTCACCACTGCATTGCTCACACTCACCCCCGTTCGATCAGCGAAAATTCCTCTGGGGCCAAAAGGTACGACAACCGACGACAAAACAGCAACCAACGACCAGCCAGTTCTGTCTGCGTTCGCGTTGGTCTGACGCAGCGCGAGTGCAGCCAGAACGTAGTCCTAGAGAAGAGTTGCGGCTGCGGTGCGGGCGGCTGTTTGTTCTTCGGGGGTGCCGAAGGTGTTGGCCACCACGGTGGTGGCACCGGCATCGAGGAATTTCTGGAGGCCGGCCACCACTTCGTCGGCGGTTCCGACCACGGCGAGATCCTCCGGTCCACCCATGCCTTCACGATCGAGCATGGCCCGGTAGGACGGGAGCTGGCCGTAGATCACATAGTCCTGAGCGGCCCGGGCCCGGGCTGCGTCGACGTCGTCGGTGCAACACACCGGTACCGCGGCCACCACCTGCGGTGCCGGTCGCTCGGCCCCCTCGGCCGCCGCATTGATCGTGGGCGCAGTGAGCTCGCCGATGGTGACCGGTCCGGTCATCCAGGTGATGGTGCCGTCGGCGAAACGGCCAGCCAGCTTCAACATCTGCTCCCCGAGGGCGGCCACGATCACCGGCGGGGCATCAGCCCGCACGCCGATATCGCCACGCCCGGTCAAAAGCTCACCGCCGTGGGACACGCTGTTGTCCCGCAGAAGTGGCCCCAGAATCTTGAGATAGTCGCTCATGTGCTTCACCGGCCGATCGAACGACATGCCCCACATCCCCTCCACCACCGGTTTGTGGGAAAGGCCGATGCCGAGATCGAGACGTCCGCCGCTGGCCTGGTTCACCGTCAGCGCCTGCTGGGCCAGAGCCATCGGATGGCGAGGATAGGTGGGGACCACCGCGGTGCCGAGGCGGATATCGGGTACCTCGGTTGCGACCACGGCAAAGGCGGTCAGGATGTCGAGATCAAAGATCTGTGGCGCCCAGTACTGGGTGAACCCCAAGGCGGCGGCATCGGCAACATCGTCGCGAAGCTTGTCGATGGTGTTGGCCGATCCAAAGACGGCAACCTTGGCTGAAGACATAAATGTGCTCCCTGTCGTGAAGCCCAGAGCCTGCCAGATATTGCCGCCACCCGACGAAAATCTCTCCGGCGAGCTGACCTCGACGCTTAGTAATAGTGTCGAATTCCATGACCGACGCCGATGCCGCCCCACAGCTTCCGTACCAGCGACCCGACTGGGTTCGGCGACTCAACTACTTCGGAGACGCGGTTGGCGACCCGGCCCTGATTGTTCCGCTCGATCCAGATGAGATGCTTGAGGCGGCCCGCACCTCGACCGGGCTTACCGACGTTGGCGACGACTTCTACCTCGAAGCTTTCCGACGACGGATGACGTCCATCGCCGAGGAATCGAAGGCCACCCTGCTTGGCCGGCTCCTGGCCCGGGCCGAAGCCATTCGTGTGCTGCAAACCCGGCTGCGCCTCAACAAGGCATGGGCCGATCACCCCGAGATTTTGGACGAACCGATCAACGCGCCGATCTTCGTGGTGGGTCCGCCCCGCACCGGTACGTCGATCCTGCTCGAGCTGCTCGCCCTTGACCCGTCGATGCGATCGCCGATTTCCTGGGAAGCCCACCACCCGCTACCGGTCGACCACACCAATCCGGGGCAGGTGGTCTGGCCCACCGACGACAGCGAAATCCAAGCAGGTGTGGCGGAGCGTATGGCCTGGGGCGAGGCCGAACAGGAACTGTGGGCCGACATCCAACCCGAGTTCCAGACCGTGCACGAACTTCGTCACGACCTGCCGTGTGAGTGCATCCATTTCTGGGGCCTGAACTTCACCTCCGGCTACTGGGGCATGCAGTACAACACGCCAAGCTTCGCCGAATGGGAAGCAACCCAGCCCGACGTGGCGGCCCGTCTCTACGCCGACCATCGCCGCTTCCTGCAGACCATGCAGTGGCAGGATCGCCAGGCCGGACGCCACACCAGCCACTGGCTACTGAAGACGCCGGGTCACATGGTGACGATGCGAGAACTCTTCGGCGAGTACCCCGATGCCCGCATCGTGATGACCCATCGGGACCCGATGAAGTGGGTGGTGTCGGCGGCCAGCACCATGAGCATCCTGCGCTGGTTGCGAAGCGAACACGTCGACCTGGCCGAACACGCCATGGTCGCCTCGCTCGGCTTCCGCTTCCTCGCCGAACAACTCCTCGAGTGGCGAACCAACGGCAGCGTGCCCGACGAACGCTTTGTCGACAGCCACTTCGCCGACCTGATGGCCGATGCCCCAACCGCCATCCGAAAGATCTACGACAAGCTCGAGCTCCCCTGGCCCCACAACCATGGTCAAACCGTCGGCGATTACCTAACCAACAAACCCAAGGGCAAGTTCGGCGCCCACACCTACACCATGGAGACCTACGGCCTGAACGCCGCCGAGATCAAAGCCGACTACGCCAACTACGTGGAGCACTTCGGTATCGCCGAAGAATGAACCAGCGGCATAGCCGAAGAGTGAACCCGCGGCATCGCCGAAGAGTGAACCCGTCGGCCACATTTTGTCCAAGGCGCGAATACTCTGAGCCGACGCGGGGTTGTACCGAAGTCCTCACGTGAGGGCCCCCGACACCCGCGACCGAACGCTCAGGAGCAACACGATGGCTGCACTTACCGATCATGGCGACGACACCGATCGCAGCGATGAATGGGCTCAAATGCGGGCCAAGCATCTCCACGCCGACCGGCCGCCATCGAGCGCCCAGGGTGTGCATCACCTGGCTCTGCTCTCCAGTGATGTGGAGCGCACCATCGCCTTCTACCAGGAGGTGCTGGAGTTCCCGCTCACCGAACTGTTCGAGAACCGTGACTATGTGGGTTCAACCCACTTCTTCTTCGATATGGGCAACGGCAACCTGCTGGCCTTCTTCGACTTCCCCGGCCTCGACCTTGGTCCTTATGCCGAAGTGCTCGGCTCCATGCACCACCTCGCCATCTCGGTAAGCCCGGAGAAACACGAGTACCTGCGGGGCAAGCTCAAGGCCGCGGGCGTGCCGATCGACCTCGACCACGAAACATCGATCTACTTCCGGGGCCCCGACGGCGAACGGCTCGAACTGCTCGCCGATGAGCTCGGCGAGATGTACGGCCAATCCGTGGGATAACGGTGAACTAGGTAGTGGACACACCACTATCCAGCGCAGTGCGAATCGCGGCCACACAGTCATCGAGATGGCTCTGGGGTACGGCGTGGCCGGCGTCGGCGACCAGGCGAGCGGTGCAGTGCGGACCAAGGTCGGCGATACGACGCACCATCTTGTCGACATCGAACGCAGACGACTTGGCTCCCACCACCAGGTGAACGGGTGGGTTGACCGCCGCAAGTTGTTCGTCGGTGAAGACTGGCAGCGGCATCGGTTTCGCCGGGTGGCCACGCTGGGCCTGCATCACTACACCAAAGTCATCCTTGTCGCTGAGGACAGGATGGCGAAGGCGTCGGGCGAACCACCGGTTTAAGGGGCCGGGCGAGAGGGCGCCCGCCACCACCATGGCATTCCACAGAAGAAATCGGAACAGCCTCAACTCGACAACCCCAACCGGATCGAACAACACCAGCGAGCTGGCATGACCGCCCTGGGTCGCATACGAGAGTGCGACATAGCCGCCCATTGAGTGGCCGACGACGTGTGGTTGCGACAACCCCAGTCCTTCGATGGTTTCGACCAGCCAAACCCCGTAGTCGTCGGCAGCCTCGAACGGCTTTGCGGGGATGCTCAATCCAGGCTCGCCCATGGTGTCGACGGCATAGACGTTGTGGTCGGCCAACGCCTCGGCGTAGGGGAGCCACCGGAACGAGGTGTCGCCCAACCCGTGGAGGAACACAATGTCGGATCCCGGTCCCGGCCAATGGTGCACCCTGGTGCTTCCGAAGCTGGTGGTGATGTCGATGCCGTTGGGTGGTTGTTCTGTCGCTTTGGCCCACCGAGCCTCATCGGCGACTCGAAATTTCTGCTCGGCTTTGGCGCTGCGCCAACCGGGTGTCGGTGTAGCCATCTCGGTGTTCCTCCCGTTGCTCGGGTTCGTGGTTGTCTCGTTGGTCTTTGGATCACTCAAACGGTTTCTCATACAGACGTACTATAACAGCTTTGTCATACGGGCGTACTAAAAAGATAGGATGGGTCGGTGCCAAAGAAAGTCGACCACGATGCCCGCCGTCGGGAACTGACCGACGCCGTCTGTCGGATCACACTCCGAGCCGGTCTTGGGTCCGCCACCTTCCGACAGGTTGCGGCCGAGGCCGGGGTATCGGTCAACCAGGTCCAGTACTACTTCGGAACGAAGGAGGGACTGCTCGAGGCAACGCAGGAACACGTTGGCGAGCGGTCCATCGAGCGCCTGATGAGCTGGATCGAGGCCACCGATGGATCCGCTCGTGCTGTGCTCGGAGCCTTCCTCAAGTCGTTTGTGCCGGTCGACGAAGAGAGCAGGATGGCCATGCTGATGTACGTCGCCCTCTACACCGAGGGAGTCGTGGAAGCGATGGGAGACCCGTCGGCCAACCCAACTCGCAAGACCGAAGTCGAGATGATGTACGCCACCGTGCTTGAACAACTCCAGCGTGGGCCACTACAGAAGGATGTTGATGCTGAAGCGGAGGCAACGCTGCTGACCGCGCTCGGGCCCGGTGTGGGGCTCTATGTCCTTGATGGAACGATGACCGCAGAATCCGCCTACGCCACCGTCGACCACCACCTGGACCGACTCTTCGTGACCTAGCGCGCGTCAACCAACTCGTCGAGTGTGCGGCGGATGATGGTGGCGATGGTGTTGCAGTCGGCTGGGGTCATGGCCAACGGGATTCGCATATCGCAGAGTCCGGCCAACACCTGCGAGCTCGACGGGAGAGCGGCTGACTCGGCGTAACGCCAATGGTCGAAGCGGCTGGTGAAGCCCACCGGATCGGGGCGGCCGAACCACTTGATCGGTACCCCGTGCTGGGCGCAACGGTCGACCCATTCGGTCATCGCCGACTCGCTCGCACCCTCGATGTTGAACTGAATCGACGAGGCGACGAAGTGCTCGTTGGCCGGCCGCTTCGGTAACCGAATCCTCGGGTCGGCATCGAGGTGTTCGGCGAGGCGGCGATACCGGTCGTTCCACACCGAGGCCCGCTCTTCGAGCAGTTCCAGTTGCGGAGCCACCACCGCGGCGGCCAGCGCCGACATGCGCATCGAGAGGTTCGGGGTGGTCATGCGGTGGCGTTCGATCACCTCGGTTGGTGGCGGGGTGCCGTGCTGGGCGTACAACATATAGGAGCCGCTGAGGAGAATGGCCCGCGCCGCCACGTCCTCATCGTCGGTCACCAACAGCCCGCCCTCGCCCGAGTTCACGTGCTTGAAGGTTTGGGTGGAGAAGCCGCCGACGGCGCCGAAGGTGCCGGTGGGCTGAGCACCCCACGATGCTCCCATGGTGTGGGCACAGTCCTCCACCACCGTCAGACCGAGCTCGGTGGCCGCCCCCATCAGCGTCTCCATATCGACGATGTGGCCTCGCATATGCGATAGCAGCAACACCTTTGCCCCCGAGCGGGTCGCCGCCTCCGCCAGGTCGTCGAGATCGATCACGTAGTCGGGGGTAATGCCCACGAACTCCGGCTGTCCGCCGGCATGGGCCACCGCACCCGGCACCGGCGCCAGAGTGAAGGCGTTCATCAAGACCGGTTCGCCCTGCTCCAACCCGACGGCCATGAGCGCGGCGGCAAGCGAGGCGCCACAGCTGTTGAAGGCCACGCAGTATCGGGCGCCGACCAGCTCCGCAAAGGCCGCTTCGAGCCGGGCCACATCCAGCTCTTCGGCTCCGGCCTCGCCGTAACGAAACAGTCGACCCGAGGTCATCAACTCGTTGGCCCGCGCTACGCCGGCCGCCGGAATTGGCGGCTGGCCGGTGAAGTCGAGATCGATAACGGGAATAGCTGTCACTTGGGCCAGAGTAGTGGGGTGCCAGAGAACTCCTTGATCCAGAACATCATCGACCGGGTCTCGACTCACCTGCTTGACCCGCCGCGGGGTGACGATCCTGTCATCCGCTTGGCCTCACCGGCGGATTTGCGAGATCGATTTGGCCAAACAGTGGGCCTGGGCTTCGCCGATGATGCCGCGGCCCAGCCGGAAACGGCGGTGCTGGAGGCCGTAGACCAGGTGCTCGAGTACTCGATGCAGACCAGCCATCCACGCTTCGTAAACCAGAACTTTGCCGGACCCGACCCGATCTCAGTAGTCGGCGACTGGCTCGGCGCCACCCTCAACACCACCGGCGCCACCTTCGAAGTAGCCCCGGTCTTTACGCTCATGGAAAGCGCGGTGCTGCACAAGCTCGGTCGCCTGGCCGGGTACGTGACCGGAGCCGAGGCCGACGACCTGATGCCGGTCCTGCCGCGGGGGATGTTCTGCGCTGGCGGATCGATGGGCACACTCTTTGGTCTGCAATTGGCCCGGCACCGCCACCAGCCCGACCTCACCACCGCGGGAGCAAACGGCGACCGGCTGGCCATCTTCGTATCGGCCAGCGGCCACTATGCCGCAGCCAAGTCAGCCGCTCTGCTCGGAATCGGCACCGAGGGAGTGGTGAAGGTCGACACCGATGCCGACGGCGC